>SBAW01000029.1 GCA_005239955.1 bacterium
TCATTGTCACTGACCCCAACGCCTCAACCGAAGAACCCTCCACAGAGCCAGCCGAGGAAGGCGAAGAACCAACGCCCCCGGCAGAGGAGACGCCGCCAACGCCAAAGACTCCTTAAATTCTGCTAACATAGGGTATGGCTCTTCGGACGATTATTATTGCCACCCTTGGTGCCGGGATTCTCGTTGGCGCATGGTTTTTTACCAAAGGGGAGCTCCCTCCTTCCGAGGAGCTTCTTTTTACCGCAACAACTACGCCAACCTCTTTGGCGACCTCATCTTCCGCTATTCCCGCGCATTGGAAAAAATATCAAAACGCACACTACGGCATCGCTCTTCACCATCCACCCAATCTCACCATTAAAGAATTTAACGAAGGAGGGGGAGCGATGACCATAACGTTTCAAGACCCCGCCGCGGGAGAGGGGCTTCAACTATTTGTAACTCCCTATACGGAACAGGTAGTCACGCGAGAGCGATTTGCGCGCGACGTCCCCTCGGGGGTCCTTCAAAGCCCGCGAAATGTTTTAGTCTGTGGCGTTTCGGGGACAACCTTTGAAAGTGCTGATGCGTTCTTGGGAGAGACCCAAGAGGTGTGGTTTATTCATAACGGATTTCTCTTTGAAGCAACCACGCTGCGACTCCTTAAAGATTTTCAGGAACGTATTCTCTCAACGTGCACAGAATCTCCCGCATCATGACACCGATAACTCAAAACCATATATTTTTACAACATCCGCTCCTTCGACGCATTGTTCTTCTCTTGGTGATGCTCGGACTCTTCTTTTCTTTGGCGCATGTCGTTGAAAGTCAGTCCGCCAATCGACGTATCCGTCTCTTTGAAGGCTTTAGCATTGTGATCCGCGGAGGCGGTATCATCATTCATCAAATTGACGGCTATACACAAAGTTCTTACTACGTGCAGTCGGGTTACTATGCGCAAGCCGCGTATTACTCCCAATCAACCTACTACTCCCAATCAACCTACTACTCGCAATCAGCGTACTATTCTCAATCTTCATATAAATAACCTCGCGTTTTCACCTTTCTTTCTGGTACGATGCCGACATGAGCAGCCCTATCCTTTCTCGAGCACTTGCCTTTGGTGTATTGGTTGTACTTGGCATCAGCATTTCATTTTTTGCCGACATCCCGCGCACGTCGATCGCCGTGGAGCTCCGCTATCTTGAGGAACACCCAACTCTGTCGTTCCAGGAGCTTTCTGACTATTTTTCGGGCATCGCCGATGTGCATGGCGCACTCTATGCTTATGACATCCTGCGGCGCGCCACGCTGCCTCCCAATACCGACACCCATCTCCTCGGCCATGTGGTCGGCGACGCGCTCTATAGAGAGCGGGGAGTTACGGGGATTGAAATGTGCACGCAGGAGTTTCGCAATGCCTGTTCACACTCGATTGTTATCGGCGTATTGACCGACGAAGGAGAAGAAGGCCTCTCAACTATCGCGGACGCCTGTCGCAAGGCGCCGGGAGGGCGCGGTGCCTATACCATGTGCTTCCACGGTCTCGGCCACGGCGTTTTCGCCTATACCGGTTATGACCTCCCGCAAACCGTTTCTTTTTGCAAACGCCTCGGCACCGCTCTGTATCGCGACCGCGAGTACATCGAATGCATGGGCGGCATGCTCATGGAGCTTGTCGGCGGCATGGGCGGGCACGACCCCGATAATTTTAAAAAAGCTCAAGCGCGCTATCTTAGAGCAACTGATCCGCTCTACCCGTGCAATGCGGATATCATTCCGGCGGAGGGAAAAGCAATCTGTTACACCTACCTTACCCCCCGCCTCTTTGGATGGGGTGGCGGCAATCTTGACCGCCCGGGCGAGCCCGAATTTACAACCGCTTTTTCCATCTGCGAGTCAATCTCTCCCGCAAAGCCGCATGAGCGCCGGCCGTGTTTTGAAGGCATTGGGAAAGAGTTCCCAACGCTGGTACAAGATCGTGATATCCGGCGCATTGATACACTGACGCGCGACGAGCTCGTGCAGGTTGCTGCCTGGTGCGAACTTGGCGATACCACAGAGTCGGCAGAAGCATGCATCGCATCGGTCGTGCAGTCGCTTTTTTGGGGGGGCGAAAATAACCCCCGCGCCGCAGCAGAGTTCTGCCTGGTCGCTTCTCGCGGCAAGGAGGATGTCTGCTACCAGGAGTTATTTAATGCGAACGCATACTATAACGCGGGCAATGCCCTCGCTCACGAGCGTGTGTGCAAACTGGTGCCCGCCTTGCGCTATGCGCAATGTGCGCACCCGAGGTGATATGCGCCGACAGGTATTCATCGCGCTTGGTCTGCTTGTCTTCGGGGTCGCGACGCTGTCATTTTTGTCAACGACATTTTATGAACCGCGCCTCTCTCTTTCCGATATAAGATCTGCGCGGGAGTTTTTGCGTAATCTGTTGGAGGAGTTTTCGACACCTGATGCCTATCTGCGCTACGCGTCGGCTATTACTGCTTCCTCTAACACCACACTGGAGCAGCACTTTTTGGCGCACATCGCCGGCGAAGAACTCTATGGGGCGGGCGGGAAGTTCGCCGATTGTACACTTCCCCAAGAACCGTTCGCCTTCGGCTGCTTCCATGGCTTTTCCATACGCGCCATAACAGAAGAAGGCGACTCGATACTTCCACAGCTTGCCGCGTCATGTCGCGAGAGCTTCGGCGACCAGTCGCTGCCATGTGAGCATGGGCTCGGCCATGGCGTACTTGCTGCACTCGGGCTTGAGGCACTCACCCCTGCGCTCGAGTTGTGCGGCAGCGCATCGAAGCGCTACCGGGGCGGATGCGCGACCGGCGTATTTATGGAATACAATTTTCCAACCGATCCCACCCACACCCGTCTCATCGTGAGGGAGCGGGGAGAGGATCTTCATGAACCTTGCCCGAGGGTAGCATCACGGTGGCAAGGAGATTGTTATCTCGAGTTGCCGCAGTGGTGGCTGCGCATTCTCGATAAAGACGTTGAAGCAGTTGGCGCGCTTTGTGCGAGTGTGACAGCAGAAGAAGAGCGCGCGATGTGTTATGAAGGAATCGGTGTCCATATGCCGGCGGCATGGCACTATGATCGTGACGCGACTGCGAAAGCCTGCATGAGGCTGTCACTCCAACCGCGCATTCGATGTATCGAAGGAGCCGCATCCATCTTCATCACCCTTCCGGGGCGCGATCGGGAAGCGCTGATCTTGTGCGATACGCTTCCCCCAGAATCAGCCTCAAGGTGCCGCGCGCGCATCGAGCAAAATCCCTTTTTTGAGGTATGAGCTCAGTCATGAAAGTCATGAAACCTCTCCCACATCGACCACTCATGGCAATTGGCATACTCGCCGTCGTGACTGGCATCGGTGTGTTTGTCGCGCAATCATTTGCGACAAACGGATCCTCCTTTACGCAAAAGCCGCAAAACGGATACCGCGTGGAGCTTACGGCAGAGGGTTTTGTGCCCGCTTCGCTCATTATTCCTCTTGGGGAGACGGTAACGTTCACCTCGACGATCGATCGGGAATTCTGGCCAGCGTCAAACATTCACCCAACGCACGACATTTATCCGGCCTTTGATCCCGGACGGGCACTCCGAAGTAATGAGGAGTGGTCATTTGTCTTTGATCGTGCGGGGCGTTTTCGTTTCCACGATCACCTGCGCGCAAGCGACAGCGGCCTCATCGAGGTGGTGGGCGAGGGAGAGAATGCGCAACCGAAAGAGCTCCATGACTGCGAAGCGGTCCCGCGTGGCCTCAAGTCGGAGTGTTGGGATAACCTCCTCGCCTATACGCTTGAAGAAAAAGGATATGACGAAGCCTTCCGTCTCTTCAGCGAGCTCTATCGGACCGAACCCGACGTCCCGAAAGCGTGTCACGGGTGGGGACACGCGCTTGGCCAAGCGGCATACAAACTCTATACCAAAGGGCAGGCCTTTGATCTTCGGCCTGAGACTGCTTACTGCGGGTACGGCTTCTTCCATGGATTCTTGGAGCGGCTCGTTGGCGAGACGGGGGACGCTCGCGGGGCGTACGCATTTTGCAGAGATGTGCGCGCACAGGCGGGCGGGAACATTGGCCCCTATAATAACTGCGTCCATGGCATCGGGCACGGTGGCGCGGCGTCAATTATTGAGCACCCCGACATGAGCGGGAAATATCAGGAATCGATTGAAAAAAGTGCCGGGCTCTGCCGGAGCATCTTGACGGACCCGCACGATCTGCGTAACTGCTATGACGGTGTTTTCAATGAACTGGTGCTCGATATGTGGAATGGGAAATATGGGCTTTCGCGAGAAACATTTTTTGATGCAAAGAGTCCGCTTGCGTTTTGTTTTGTGCAAGAACACACACTCCGCGCATCGTGCTACTTCGAATACATGGGCGTATTTAGTCGCGTCTTCAATAACGATTTTGCCGCAGCTGCTGCCTACGTGGCGAAGGCCATTCCCGAAGAAACGCACGCCGCTATCGCCATGAGTAAACTCACCGCGGATTTCATGCAAAACTCGATCGTCAAACAAAGCTTTGAGCAGGAAGTCGTCGTCTGCCGGTCGCTTCCCGTTGCCCTTGAGAGGGCCTGCCTCAACGGCATTCAAATTGGTCTCATCGCCCATGGGGAACCAGAGCGCGAATACGAAAAAGCACTCGCCTTTTGCGCGTCGTCGCTTCTCTCGCCTTCCGAGCAGCGTACCTGTGTGGGGCGGGTCCTGTATCAAATGCGCGCCGTCTACAGCGCGGAGCTATTCCTCAAGGTGTGCGCTCTTCTCGCAGAAGCGGATCGCGCCGAATACTGTCCCGTATGACACGCTCCTCGCGCATACCATTATTCACCCTTACGCTCGTCGCGCTTGTCTCCGGGGCAGCACTTCTCCTCTCCCTTCCTCCCTCACACGCCGTCGCCATTGCAACATGCAACGAAAGCGATGCGCCTGATGCGTGTTTTGACGTGCTCGTCAGCGATGCCTATAGGCAGGGTGGACTGCAAAGCGCCTTTGAGCTTATCGGGAACATTGCCGACGCATCCCCCTCCTTCAGCGTAAACTGTCACGGGAATGCCCACGAGCTCGGTCGTCTCTCATATGAGGATTGGCGGGCAGCGGGGGAGGTTGACTTTACGCCCAGGGCTGCGTATTGCGGGTACGGTTTTTACCACGGCTTCATGGAGGCGCTTCTTGCAGATTCGGGCGACGCGAAGAAGGGGCGAGAGCTGTGCGAGCACCTTGGCGCAGCCTTTGAGGAAGAAAGTGTTGATGCGGACGGAGCGTGTTACCACGGCATCGGACATGGCGCGGTTGATGGAACGGATGTGGGAAATTGGGGAAACCCCGACGCGATGATCAGATCGGCGCTCTCGCTGTGCGAGCAGGTGATGGCAGGACTCCCCGTAACTCCGACCGGGCCTCTCTATCGTTGCACAACGGGCGCTTACAATGCACTTGAGATCTTGAGCCAATCGGAGAAGTACCGCCTCACGGAGCTTGCATCAAACCCGTTTAGCTTTTGCGCGCGCCAGAAGGCCACCTATCGACAAGGGTGTAATACCAATATGATTCCGGCTCTTATGCGGCTCGTCCGGGATGACTTTATTGCCGCAACGGATTCGATTACCGCACTGACGCAGGTAGGTATTGACCGCGAAAGCTTAGTGACCGACCTCTTTCATGAATACATCCGCCTCCATTTTGCCGAGGGGGACCATGGTATCGCTTCGGGTATTGCCACCTGTATAAAGCTCAGCCACCCCTATGTCGCGGCGTGCATCGATGGGCTCGCCGGCGGCTACCTTAAGTACGGCACGCCCACGCTGGAATATAAACAGCTCTTGGCGCTCTGCGCATCCCCTGTTTTGCCACAGGGGCATGCAGATCATTGTTTTGCCTACGGGCTTTCGCGTCTTCGGGTCCTCTATTCGCAGGAGAAAACCGATGCGATTTGTCGGGGGCTGCCTCTTGCGTTTCAATCATACTGTCATGGCTAACACGCCACTTCCGAAACAACTCTTTGCTGCCGTCCTACTCGGCGCACTCTTTGTTGGCGTTGGGGTTGCGCTTTCATTTATTTCTTCAGATGCGTTGGCGGCCGAGGCAAAGCGCCTGGTGTCGCTCTGCAGCAAGGAGAATAATCGACCGCTCTGCTACGATCGCGAGATCCCGAAGCTTATGGACGACGGATATTCTATGGAGGAGGCGTTTACCGTGACGCGGATTGTTCAGGACGCCGACCCCTCCTACCAATATTGTCACGTGTTGGGACACCGCCTCGCAGAAAAAGAAACCGCGAAAGATCCTTCGAAATGGATCGAAGTCGTTCATCGCGCGCCGCAGGGCCTTTGCAGCAATGGTGGCATTCACGGGGCGTTTCAAGAGCGCTTTCGCACCGAATCGCTTCCCGACGCAAAGATTGAAGAGCTCGTGCCAATCCTCGGCACGGTTTGCACCCCAACCGAACAGTGGCAACCCACACCCTTAGCGCGCGCAAGCTGCATCCATGCGCTTGGTCACCTCAGTATGTATGTGACTGCTGCCGATACTAAAAAATCGCTCGGGCTATGCGAACGCGTCGCTCATCCAGACGTGGAGCATGATTTTCGGAAACTCTGCTATGACGGCGTCTTTATGCAAACATTTCAGCCGCTTGAACCCGAAGATTTTCGACTTATTGAAGGAAAGGAGGTAACGCGCGCAACGCGCGACCACTTCTGCGCCCCATATAGAGGTGATCAGCGCGCCTCCTGCATTACGGAGAGCTGGCCGCTCTATTGGGAGGAGATTAAAACAGCGAAGGGCACACTCATGCACTGCAGTGTCCTTGCTGAACCATATCGAGAACGATGTCTTCGCGGAATCGTCTACGTTGAGACGGGGCAAACGCATCTGCGGGAAGAAGTTTTGATTCCGTACTGCAGCGAATTTCCGGGAGAATTTCGAGATCTGTGCTTTGCCAACGTCGCTTCGCGCCTTATTGAAACCGACTGGCGAAACATCGATCGCTCCGTCCTCGTGTGCGAACGTGCCCGAGAATTCGCTGCTGAAACAGGATGCTTTGACGAACTTGTCATCTTCGCCACGTACAATTTTCCGCCTGCCTCGAAGGAGTCAGCCCGACTATGTAACCTCTTGCCGGAACCGTGGAACGGGAAGTGCGATACGCGTCGGCAAGAGGCACTAGCTTCGGTATACTCTACTCCATGAAAGCCTTATTCACGCTCTCTCTCATGATTCTTTTTGCGGCGCCGTTTTTTGCTTACGGGCACGCAACAGGCATATCGATCGAGCGGGAAGTAAACGGCTACCTTGTTGATATCGGCTACGATACTGACCCGATAGTGGAAGACGAACCGGTGCGTTTTGATTTCGCGCTCTACCGTGCCGATGGGAGTGGCAGCGTGCCATTTACACGTGTGTGGGTGCGCTTCGAGAAAGATAAACGCACGCTCTATGCAACCGGTGTCGCACGCCCAGAATTCGGGGCAACCGGAGCGCTCGTCACCCTTCCTGAAGCGGGAGAATACACGCTTTCGGTCCGCTTCGAGAACGAAGAACAGACAATCGTCGAAATGTCGACTCCTTTCGCGGTCGCACGCAATAGGGCGGAATCAACACCAGTTCCGTGGTGGATCGCGGCCCTCGCCCTGGCGGGAGGCCTGGGGGTTGGTGTGTACGCAGGAAAAAGGTTGTGGAAGGCATGAAGCGTTCTATCGCACAGATAGGGGCGACGGGCATCTTTCTCGCGGTACTTTTTGGAATACTGTACCTTGCGCCGGAAAATCCTCACCAGTATCTCTCGCGACTGAAGGGTGGGGGAGGCCCGCTCACGGCCGAGCTTCGACGCGACATCGCTGGGGTGGCAGAGCAGCGAGGGATCCCTTTTGCAGTTGAAGTTATCGCGGAGGCGGTTGGAGGTTCAATTACCAATGATGACTGCCACAGCCTTCTGCATCTTATTGGGCATGAAGCCTATGCATGGTATGGCAATAACTTCAAAGAGGCTCTCGCGGCAAACAACGGGCGGCTGTGCCTTGGTGGATACGTGCATGGGATCGAAGCGGAAATCGCGGCGTCTAGTCCCTCTCCCACACAAGAGCTTGGCGACTTCTGCGCGCTCACCAAGAAGTTCGGGGTCAACAATGGTCCGTGCTTTCATGGGGTAGGACACAGCGCCTTTGAACTTACCAAAGATGTGCGCCAATCACTTGGGCAATGTGACAAGCTCAAGGATGCGGAGCCAGAACTCTGGAATTGCTACCGCGGCGTGTTCTCGGAACTGGGGAACGCACTTCTTGGTATTGATACAAATACCGGACTGCCCGGCTCCTCCTATGAGGGCGGGGACGTGACTCGGGAAGATCCATATGCGCTCTGCGATTCGCTCGCGATAGCGTATCGCGATCCGTGTTATTCCCAACTCGCGAAGGTGTTCTTCGAA
>SBAW01000005.1 GCA_005239955.1 bacterium
CGATCAGATTTCAAGCGATCGCTACGATACTCCCACTCAAGAATATCCCGGGGTAGTATCGAATCTCAGGACGCCCTTTGAAGAATGTCGAACCATCCTTCCCAAGGAGTGGTGGGGTGAATGTTACATCGGCATCGGACACAATGCATTTCTCTTTGAGGAATTTGTTCCCGACGGCTATCGACAGGGGACGTCAATCTGCACCAATATCGCGAAACAAAGTGACATGACTGCGTGCATCTCCTCTGTCCTCTATAGAATCGGCATTCACTATGGCACGCCCGATTTTCTCTCGGGACGCTTTGCGGAGGCGCTCGCTGTTTGCTCTCGGGCGAGTGGTAACAGCGATGTTGCACAAAGTGACCTCTCGCCATGTTTTGTGGGCATTGGCCGCGGCATCGGCACGTATATACTTTCCACCGTTCTAACCTCGCGCAGTGTTGTGAGAGAGGCACCTGTTTCGCAGAAGGAACCACATGAGCTTTTCAAACTCTGTCTGTCCGCTCCTCCCGAACTTCGCGGTGCCTGCTATGATGGCATGGTTTCGAAGGAAGAATTTGTGACCGCGTATCGTGCCTTCGCCTGGCAAGACAGAGAGATTGATGAGGCATTGGCAAGAAAGGGAAGGGAAGCCCAATTATGAATGTATGAATAATCTCAAGCAGTTCATACGGCAAGTATCAGCGTGGTATGCGCGCATCTTTTCCCTTGAAGAGATTCGGCAGCTTCCCACACTTCGTTGGTATTTCGGCGGGTCGCTCCTCTATTTCTTTCTCACCTTTTCAAACTGGATTAATGCAAACAAGACCTCGCTTGAGGCGTACCAAACGGGACAGGCGGTGTGCTGGCCCTATTTCCAAAACTGCGCCGATTTCGCGTTTCTTCATACGCTCTATGTCAACTATTCGACCGGTATTTTTTACATGGCGCTCTATACCGTCATGCTCGCCATCGTCTACGCGATGTGGCGCCGCCGGTGGACACTTGCCCACGGCCTTCTTTCTATCCTTTTCATATGGGAAGCGCTTGTCGCATTCGCCCTATCTTATGTCGGAGGACCGTACTATTATTACCACCTTTTTCTTACCGCGATCCTTCTCTTCATCCCGCATAAGGAATATTTCCTGCAGCGCGCATTTGTCCTCTTCTACTTTCTCTCGGCTACCATTAAGTTCGATGAGGGGTGGATCGTTGGCACGTACTTTACGTCGCTTCAAACCGGCCTACCGCTCCTTCCTGATGGGTTGGCTCCTGTCTTTACCAACGTCGTTATTTTTTCACAGGTTATTTTGTGTTGGTTTCTCCTCTCTCGAAACAAGTATCTCCAGCGCGGCGCACTCCTGTTCTTTGTCTTCTTCCATCTCTACTCAGGTGTTCTTGTAGGTTATAACTACCCAACTGCGGCGATTGTCCCGCTCCTCATTCTCTTTGGTCCGCTCTACCGCCGGGTTCCAACGCCGCTTGATAAAAAATCAGTTGCCGGGTGGATCGCACTCGTACTCGTCATTGCATTCCAAGCCATCGGCTTTCTTATCCCTGGCGATCGGCGCATGACGCTTGAGGGCGATCGTTACGGCATGTTTATGTTCGAGGCGGACCATCAATGTCGCATTGTTGCGACTGTCCGTTCCCGCGTCTCAGACGCAGAAGGCAGGGGAGCGCTTGCGCGGTGGGAGAGTCAGCCGGGGAACCTGTGTTTCAATTATCTCTGCCTTACCGGCGTCTCTGAGCGTTACGACGGCACCATCAAGGAGCGCAGCGAAACTTTCGAATCGAACTTTTCAATGTATCGCTGCGACCCCTATGAGTTGTGGGCGAGGTACCAACCGCGCTGCAAACTTCCGTCGACAGAACGCATTGGACTGACACTTGATCATTCGATCAATGGAGGACCATTTTACCGAATCGTGAATACGGAAAATGTTTGCGATCTCACCTATAAGCCATTTTCAAAAAATGAATGGATTAAAGAACCGCCCGAAGCACCAATCATAGGAGTTCCTGTTAAAAATTTTTATCACTACTGAGATTACTGACATGGAACCTGCGGCGACAACAACTCTTGCCATCACCTCCTTCGCCGGGAATAGTGCGATTGCGCTTTCGCCACCCCAACAATTTCTTATGGCCCATGTTGGCGTACTCACGGACGGTTGGTGGTTCCTGTGGAGTGCCGTCGCACTCTTTGTGCTGCTACACATGTATCACGAAATAGCACAGAAGTTACGGAAAGGGAGAGCATAGGGAAATGGTGGACTCTTGACGACAGGCAATTCTTCGTGTTCTTGATTGCCTGGCTTGAAGAATAAATTTGGCGGATCTCCGTCGGGTATGGAAAGTGAGCGTGGGCAACGTGAACTGGGAAAACTTGGCTTTCCGAGATTGACTAGCACTAGAAATATACGTTTTCTATCTCGGATGCTCGCTGGAGCTATGATCAGCACTACACAGGCTGCGCAACATGCTCGATCAGAGGAAGATTCTTTATCAAGTCGAGCAAAAATTGATTTTCAGTTAGTCACAGAAATCGGTAAGTTGCGCGGGGTCTTCAAAAATTGCTGCTTTACAATGGTCTGTAATGGACGAGATTCGCTCAGGCGGTGTGCGTTTGCTTTCCGTAAAGAAGGCGGCACAACTGGTTGGCTACGAACCAAACTACATTGCGCAACTGGTGCGTCAGAAGCGCATCGACGCCAAGCGCATTGGACGCGCATGGTTTGTCGATGAGCGGTCTCTCCTTTCCTATAAGGAATCTCACAAAAACGGACACCATTCTCATGTTGCTCCTCAAACGATCCCGCAAGTCTCCGACCAGACTTCAACAGCGAATCGTGTCGAAATAGCGGCTCATTATAAACACAGTTCGTCTGTCGCAGCTACAGAGCTGCTGCGTCCGGATCCGCGCCCGGAAGCGCCTCGGAAGCCGCTATATTTTTCATATCTCCCTGATGATGCACCGCTCATTCCTACCTCGATTCCGGCGCGGGTCGATTTGATAGAGATACCCGCGAGTCCGGAAGAAGCGCGAGTCGCCACTCCTGAGGGTCTCGCCGGAGGGGTAACTGCGCAGGTGCACGTCTCGCCCCATGTCGCTCAAGGACCAAAACCGCGGCGGGTGCGCACGGGAGTACGCATCCCCGCGGGCGCCTTTGCCGGTCTTCTCCTTCTCATATCATTCACCGCGCTCGCCGAGCGTGTTCCGTCACTTCATATCGATGCGATGTATGAGCGCGGCGCTGCCGCTCTCGCAGAGTATTTGGATAGCGGCACGACTCTCGCGCTCACGGCATTTGACGCATTCCGCGAATTTGCTCTTGTGGTCGATGATCGTGTGGAGCGTGCCAATGTCGAATCGGCGCTCCCCACGTTTCCCACTATTGGTTTCCACGATGAGGTTGCCGCTGTTGTGGCGAGCGCATCGTATGCTGCAGACAATTTCTTTAATTTTCTTTCGCATGAATATGTACGCGCACTCTCGAGTGTTGGGCAGGGTAGTGAAACTCTTGCGACCAACTTTCTTGCCGAGACGCGCGATGCATTCCTTGGTCTCTTGAGCCGCGAGGAATCTTACGTACGTGATGGGTCGTTGGGCTACTTGGTTCCTTCCTCGGCATCGTTCCGCGACGAAAACTCGGTTCTGTCGCCCCGCCCACAAGGCGCCACGACGGTTATTGAGCGCATTGTCGAAAGAAGTGCTCCGATCCTCGGCGTTACTGAAGAGTATGTACGCGCACGCCTCAATGAACTCAACAACAAGCTCTCCGCGCAGATTTATGCGGTGTCCGCCGCTCCAGCCGTCATCAACTACTCCGGCCCCGCATACTCCACCCCCGCCACGGTCCAAATGGTTGCGCTGACGAATAAAATCGACCAGCTCGATGATGTAACGCTCACCAACGTCACCTTTGGCTCGGGCACCACAATCACGGGACTCACCAATGCC
>SBAW01000042.1 GCA_005239955.1 bacterium
ATTCCTGACGATTATCTCTCATATGTCAATGAACCGGAAAAAGATGATGAACTGGAAGAATTGCGCCATAGTGTAAACAGAGGGAAACCGTATGGCAGGAAACAATGGACAACTCGCATTATTGACAGATTCAATCTTGAATCAACAGTTCGGGATCCTTGGCGTCCCAAAAAGCGTCCCTGACCCCGTTATCGTTATATGACCCCGTTATCCCTCGTTATCCCGTTATCGTTATCGTTATCCCAAAACAGGAGGAATAGTAAAAGCCGCGCGTGGTTAGACCATGCGCGGCAATTCATTTTAAAGAACATACCTCCTCCTTTGGCGGGGAGCTTCGGCGAACGTTCGCCTTGCTCCCCTACGGGTTCAAAAGTTTACAAACTTAACTATGCCACTCGAAGAATGATGTCGCATCCCTGGCACCTATCCCGAGGCAACGACATTTCTGAACTAATCGTCTGCAGTTGTTTCGAAACCTCCCTCTTCCTTAGATTAATATGGAGGCTCGCACAACAAACGAGAAGTCCTGTTTCGTACAAGAAAGGAAGACATTCATCTGCAACCACGCTTTCTTCGAGCTCGAGAGTGCCTTTTTGTTTAGCCGCTTCTGAATAAAGCGGCGTTTTACCTACCTTTTCAAAGAGTACACACCCTAGCATTGCCAAACGTCTATCTTCCTTGTAGATTATTCTTCCCTTCAATAAAGGAAAAGCAAGTTTTGCCTTTAATTCACTTACCTTTCCAAAATTAGATTGGAGGGTTCGTCCCAGTGCGTCAAGAGCTTTCCGATAGTCTCGCGAAAGCCCATGGTCTAACGGGAAGGAGGCTTCACGGTCAGCCTTCTGTCGGCGCTGAGAGGGTTTTTTGATGCTGAAATTGATCTTAGGAAAGTCCTCACTCGAATTAAGGGCTTCCTGTATCAGATCTTGTGGATCACGTCCTATGCCTCCATTATCACAAGAAGCATAAAACGAGAGAATAGCCATCCTCGTAGCATCTCCAACCTTATAAAGCGTAGGGGACTTTCTTATAAGGTTAAATGTGGGAGCGAGAAGGAGACCGATTTTTTCGTTTTTTCGCTTTGCGCGTTCGTCCTTCACCTCCCTATCTTTATCGCGCAATTGCGAATTTAGCTTCGCATTTTTTTCTCGCCATTCGGTCTCGATAGAATGAGCTTGAACAAACTCATTCTGATAGCGCTTCTCGATAAGCGCATCTCTTCGAGCTGCATCACGAAGCTCTTTAAATGCTTCCTCAAATACCGCAGGGTCTTTCAGCAGGTGCCGCGCTGAGTTGAGGTCGCGAAAGATCTCCGCTTGCTCTTTAGTAACCCCTGGCTTATCAGGATGAGCGTACTTGGCAAGGCTTGTATAAACCCGCCCAAGGTGCTCAATTAGTTGATCAGGGGTTAGGTTACATTGGAATAACGTTTCAATGGAAAGGAGTCGCCGAAGAGGATTTTCCTCCCAAGAAACTCCGCTTAATGCCGCATCTAAAAGACTCCTTGTCATTTTTTCTCCTCAAAATTGAGGTGCCTGCGGGCATCTCAATGTTATTTTATGCCACCGGAAGGCCGTCGCTCTCAAACTCCTCTGGGAGAGGGGAAATCCCTCGACAGTGGTCTATTACCTTCTTTATGGCAACCGATATAACTTTAGGAGTAATACTATACTCCATGTTATAAGACTCCCGAAATTGCCACAAGTTATGAACGATCCACTGCGCCACCTCAAGAGCATCGTGCTGAAAGTGGGTCACCAGCTTGATCGCCTGCGTAACGGAGAATTGGAAACCACCAACCTCCGTTGCACTAGAACTAAGGTTACGAACAAGTTCCACTAAGCTAACTCGTCCGAAATCTGCGACTACCGGAGACGTGGGACTTTCCGCGCTTGTTTCAAGAGCTTGACGAAGTCTCTGCCAGTCGCGCAAATCGTCCAACGTCAAATCCTGGCCCAGGACCTCTTGCACTACGCGCGCAAAGGTTTCTGGACGCATAAGGTTGCGCGGCGCCTTTGGATCTTGTAGAAGATCGAGGTACACTATCCGCGTTGCTTCCGCGGGAAGATGTTTTTCGATCTCCATCAGCAAAGTTTCCGGCTTACGCCCCGATCTCTTGGCGTAAACCTGAGGTCGCTTATCAGCTAACATCAAAGCGCGCTGTTCATCGCTCAAGATGAGTTCAGTACGCTTTGGCTGTACGGAAAAGAATTTCCTGATATCTTCATCTTCCTCGTCCAAAATCTCCTTAAACCACTCTTTCTTGTCATCATCCGCATACTCGAATTCCATCACTAGCCAACGCATTGTCCCAAGAACGACACGATAATCAGGTGTGGAAGATGGAAGCCCGAAGCAATCCTTGAGAAAATCAAGGTTCTCAAAGATGGAAGCAATCAACTTCATAGTTGCCTCCATCTTCTCGCGCATAAACTCCATCGTTCCGCGCTTGGAGAATTGTCCATCACCATGTTGCTCTGGCCAATAGGGAAGCCAGGGAAGCCATTCGAATGGCTTCGAAAGCGCGTCCAACATTACCACATAATCCTTCAGGGTTAATTTTGTCATCTTACCCCCTTTCCCAGCCTGCTCTTGCGAGTCAGGATTGTCCACCCGAAGGCGGATTTCTTGCGGGAAGGAATGAAACTACTGCTAATACTGCTTTCAGCTTCCAACATCCTGCTTTCAACTCCTCCATTTTTGCTGAAAGCTAATAGCCCTACTAGCAACACCCACATTCCTTCCCACAGTTTTATAAAAGAACATCTTCTCAGATTGTGGTTTTTATGTAGCATGCTTTTATAATTTTGTCAAGAGTTTCCCTTCGGGTAATATAAAGCAAATGGACCTAGGTATATAATGCAAGTAAGGTCAATTACAAGCATTAAATCAACCACCCTGCGGCAAGCCGCAGGGTATGGGCGGAAGCATGACCCTACGTGAGTAATCGGAGTTGGTGCGGCTTCCCCATCGTCTTTCCCTGCGCTGAAACATATTGTTCGACCACTTTCCAGTTTCCCCGCTCGCTGACCGCGGCAAGATAGAAACCGTCACTCCAGAACTGTCCTCCCC
>SBAW01000031.1 GCA_005239955.1 bacterium
CCACCACCCCCGCCGCCGGCAGACGCACCGGCGCTTCCGCCGCCTCCACTACTGCCGCCGCCTCCACCTGAACTTCCACCACTACTAGAAGAGCCACCAGAGGAGCTGCCACCACCGGATGAGCCACCCCCTCCGCCAGATGAACCGCCACCTCCACCAGAAGAGCCTCCACCGCCGCCTCCGCCAGAGGAACCACCACCTCCGCCGCCTCCGGCGGCGGGCGCAAGGACAGTAATGGTTACCCCACTTTGGTTGTCTCCATCATTTTGGTCATGCTCCCGACCTGAAACCGTTGTCGTGAGAGGCACCGAAATCGAGGAGTCTGCCGGAAGACCGCTGGCACGGACGCGTGCGAGCGCCGTAAATTCAACTACCTGTCCCGGAGAGAGGCTCCCAATATTCCAGCTTCTTCCCGTTGAGGTTTCGGTGCCGGCAATACTTCCGCCTTCAAAAGAGAGGAGTTGTTTGTTGAAGGTCGAAGAAACGACGACGTTACTTGCGGCAATGTCGCCATCATTTGTTACCGAAAACGCATAGGTGACCTCGGCATTATCCCTGAAGGGGCCCGATTCTCGCACCGAGGTCTGTACCTCTAGGTCGGGACTATGGCCACCGAAGGCAATATCACCACTCCAATCACCAAAGATATTGAATGTTGCAAAAATCCAATTGCGATTGACGATATTGGTATTGACCATATTGACCACATTGGCGGTAGCGTAGGCGTTCCCTGTTTCAATCGTGCCGATACCGTCCTCAACCCAGGCATTGTTACGGCCGGTGACGGCGCTCACATCAACGTCAGTCGTCACATTTGCCACGTTTGTCGACGATGCGAGGAATGCCGATGAATTAAATACGCCTGCTTCAGCGGAGCTTCCCGCGCCACTTCTCTCAGCGCGTCCTGACGAAACAATCTCAAAGCCATAGTCAGTTTGTCTCGTCGTCAAATCGCGCGGCAACCCCTTCACACTTCCCGTCCAATTCCCCCACACACGAAAGACCAAAAACACCGAGGCGCCGCCTACCCGTGTTTGATTTGCCGCCGTAAAACTCTGTGAAGAAGTAAACGCGTCGCCCGTTATGATTTCCCCATGACCCTCCGTCGTTGTTGCCGTTGAGCTTGCCATATTCTCACCCGTTACGGCAATCGTCGTTGTGGTACCAAAGAAGTTCTCGTCATTCGTGTTGTTCACGACAAACGAACTTGAGTTGAGATCGGGAAGTGAATTTCCGCCTGCAAGCAAGTCCTCAAAGAAACTCGCTTCGGGAAGAACAATGTCGTCGTTGAGACTACCGAAGTTGTTGAAGGAAAGGACCAGGTAGCTCGAATTAATGAAATTCGTATTGACCATATTGAGCACATCCGCAGCCGCATAGGCATCTCCGGTCGCGATATCGGCATCACCACGCTCGGTTGTGGTGGCGTTATTTCCGCCAGTCTCTGCCCGCACGAGCACCTTATTCGTTACCGTTGCGGTGTTGGTATTGAGGACGGAGAGGGCTGAACTATTAAGGCAGGTCAAAATAGTGCAGCCATACTCGGTCGGCGACGCGCCGGGGCCTTCGTCAAAGAAATAGGAGAGGTCAAAATCACGAAGATCAAATCCATCCCCTTGTTGCGGATTGAGGAAGAGAACAAGTCCGTTGGAATTAAAGAGATTGGTATTAACGACGTTGAGGACCTGTGCGTGCGCTTTTGCATTCCCCGTATGAACAGTCGCGGTTCCTTCCCCGCCCTGCGCCTGGTTTTCGCCGGTAAATGCATGAGTGGTGTCGGTCGTTTCAAGAATCGCCGTATTGTCATTCTCTGCACGAATAAGTGAGCCGTTCGTTTCGCCAGGCCCATCAACATTGGCGCGGGTGACGTTCAGCGTATTTTTTACGGTCGTTGAGGCGGTGGCGCTTCCGGTAAAAATGGTGCCGCCAATTTTTTTACCCGTTCCGTCCGTGGCAACTTCATGCTCAACCCGCGGATCAATTGCGGCGTCCTCCGTTGAGGTCGCCGAGGCGTCAATGACGGGTCGTGTATCGTCCGGGTTAGGCGGTGTCGCTCCATTGACGATGTCGTCGAAGTTCGTGTTGTCCGTATCGCTCTCTTCCGGGGCAACGTCGCCGGAGCTCGTTGAAGACGTTGAGGACGCCGATTCGTCTTCAATACCCGTTGATGATCCCTCGTTAGCGCTCGTTGCCCCCAAATTTTCCGCGGGAGCTCCACTGCCACTCGCTTCGGACTCCCCCGTTTCTTCTGGCAATTCTTCGTCGGAAGCCGAAGCGCTGCCGCCCTCACTTTCACCCTCGCCGCTCGGCGTCGTTGACGCGGTTCCTTCATCCCCCGGTTCAGGGTCAGTTGGCATATCGGTCGATGACTCTTCGGAGAGAAGCCGATCCTCAAGCCGCTCCTCGACATCAGTGCGATCCTCAGTGGTTGGTTCGGTTGATGTTTCCATGATCGTTCCCGTCCCCCCCTCGTCGGCAAGAAGTGAAAAAGGGGTGGGAATAAGAAGCATACCCATCAAAATAATGGCTATAAATCGACGGGTATGTAGCGATGGCGCAAATTCCATAGATCCCTCTATGAGGCCTCGATTTCACCTTGTGGGGACTCCTTTGTCAAGAATTCCGTGGATGGCATCAAGACCTCAAAAGAAGGGGGATTATTTCGTTTAGGTAGGCCCGTGCTCGCTCTACCCCCCCTAGCGAGTACGTCCGGAATCTGAGGTTGTACACTCGCGCGAACGACCGTCGCATTCCGGTTCTGCCACTGGAGGCGTCGGGTTCGGGCTAATGCTTGGAGGTGGAGGAGGCGGAGGATTTGTTGGCCCTATGTTTACCTCATACACCTCGACATACTCATCGCCCG
This sequence comes from bacterium, assembly GCA_005239955.1. Classification (GTDB taxonomy): domain Bacteria; phylum Patescibacteriota; class Minisyncoccia; order Phycocordibacterales; family SBAW01; genus SBAW01. The sequence continues at coordinate 2,864 of SBAW01000031.1, forward strand.
TAGTGACGTTGCCTCCTTGATTTCCTCCCGAGCTCACGCTTCCTACTGTTGTGCTTGTAATGCCGCCCGAGGGAGGTGGAGGTGTCGGTGCGGGAGAAGGCGCAGGAGGTGGGGGTGTTGGAGTTGATTCGATAGTACGCCCAGTCGCGCCCCTGTCTCGCAAATCTCGAGTGTCCGCAGACACATTGGCTGCGAGTGAAAAGATCGCAAGGGCCGCGAGCGCTATAAGTATCCCGGTAAGTGCTAAAATTGTTTTTGTCATATTGTTGGCTTCCATTTAAGATTTTTTACCAACTACTAATGCGCACAATAGTGACATTGAGCATATTGACCACCGTTGCTTTCGATACCACACTGCCGGCTCTCACTAATCCCCCGGAGGCGGCATTTCCACCATTGCCTCCATTGCCGCCTTGCGCACCGCCGTTGTTGTTTTGGCTGTCATCGGCACTCCCATTCCCGTCAGCAGTATTCTGCACAGAGGAATTATCGGTGTTGTCACCTTGCGCGCCATCCGTGCCACCATCCATACTCCCCTCTTCATTTTCTGTTTCACTTCCTCCATCACCCCCTTCGTTACTGCCTGCGGGTGGAACTTCGGTCGGTCTGCCCCCACGAGTGCTCGCGAAGGTCAGGTGATCGAGAAGGTCGCTTGTTGAAGTCGTGTGCGTAAGGCCCTGCGATTGACCTGCCATGACTCGCGCGAGCGCGCTGCCCCCGCCGAGAGATGCGTTCGTCGATGCTGCAGAAGCAGTCGCGGGAGCGAGGAAGAGCACGCTCGCGAGAACTAAACCTAGCGCCAAGAATGCCACGCCAAGGAACGATTCCACCCTGCTAGGAGATGTTGCGTTCATGAGTATGTTTTCATGATCTTGATAAATTGGACCATTAATTTTCCTCCGTTTCCCTCTCTGAAACCTCCTTCGACTGTGCTCAGAAACAAGTCGCCAAAAGAAGGCTTCATGAGAAGGAGGGAGTGGCCTCTAGAAAGACCCATCCCTTCCTTCTACCTTCAAGGTTGAACCTTGAAGTTGTCGTTAGCTAGGACAACAGGCCGAGGTTAGATGCGTACACGAACGAAACTCGTGTTGAGCACATTAATCGTGCCAGCTGTTGAGCTCGCAGCGCCGGTGAAGATAGTGCCGCCAAGTCCGCCTGCGCCGCCCATACCGCCGTTGCCGG
>SBAW01000044.1 GCA_005239955.1 bacterium
CGAGTTTGCCGCCCTTTACAAACTGTGGAGTCTCGTCGAGATCAACAATTTGTCGGGTCGAAAGAATACTCTTTTGACGCCCTTTGAGGTTATCGATATCCATACTTGTTGTAGTAGTTAACGGCGAACCGGGCAGTTGTGCAAGCGCTCGTTGAAACTCGGGGAACGTGTCGGGAGCAACAACCCCTGCCGCGCGAAGCGCTTCGCGCTTCGCGCGGGCGCTCTCGTCATGGCGCGCAACGAGCGCTTTTGCATGCCCAAACTGCATATGTTCGTCGAACGTTTCGTCGATAACGCCGGCAATATAGGCAACCAAGGGCTTCGTAAATTTCTTCGATTTAATGAGCTCAATGATCTCGTATTCGTCCACCCCGCCAAGCTCACCAAAATAGGCAAAACCTTTGGTTTCTGGATCCGCTTCGGCAAGAAGAAAGATATCGGTGAGCGATGCGACCGGAAAACGATCGCCCCCCACTCCCGCGGCAAACGAAACGCGCTTCCCCGCCCCCACGACACTCGTAATAAGTTCGTTCGTCATGCCACCCGACGTTGAGGCAACGGCAACAGACCCGGCTTCAGTGAGCTTTCCACCCGCAATTTGTTCAAGCCCAATGCCACCAACCGCACCCAGTTTGAAATACCCCGGTACCAGAAGTCCCACGCTTGCTGGCCCTAAGATGAGTTTTGTGCCCTCGAAACGACGGCGAAGTTCGGTCGCATGTTTTTCAGGTACATTCTCCGCAAAAATAGTCCCACCGAGTGCTTGTGGAAATGCATCAAAAAATTGCTGTGTTGATTCGAAGACACGGCGCGCCGACTGGACATTGAGCATAAACCGGACGTGCGAATGAAGGTCGTGAGGGATTTTCGTAAGATCCGAAAAACAGGGAATGAGGATTTCTCCCTTGCCCCAGAAGAATTTTTGCGCTTTGCGATTCCTCGTCACAATGCCAAGAATTGATGGTCGTGCTTTCCTTGCGATGAAGTCAAAATCAAGCATCGACTGAATGATGCGCGGGTGGTTCCCCAGAACCAGGGTTCCCTCTTCGCCACTGCGAATTTGATCGAGAATAGTTTTCATTGTTTAATGTAATCGATCGCGTCATCAACGGCCTTTGTAATGACAGTGTTCGAGCCATGAATGGAGCCGAGGAGCTTCTCTTTCTCCAAAAATATTTTCATATGCGCGAGTCCCGCCTCTTCATTGGGTCCTCCACGGCGCACAAACACCTTGACGCCTTGGCTGCGGAGCGTGTCGGCAACTTCAGTCAGCGCATCAATGACGCCCGCAAAAGTTTCTTTAATGTCGGTGAAGTTTGCAACACCTCCCGCAACAATGAGCGCTTTCTTTTTTGCTTTTGATGCAAGGAGGAGACCGAGTACTTCCTTGGCATAGAGGTACGTTTCTTCCCTCGAGGGGCCGCCACTATATTCCCCATAGTTTCCCATTTCCTTTCCCATGCCGCGCGCGCCCGCTTCATCAGCTATCACAATAGAGCCGCCGCCCCCTGAAAGAAGAAAGAACAGTGAACCGTTCTCATTTACGACTGAAAGCTTCAGCGACGCCGGGGTTGTGGCAGCAAGTTCCTCGATCCGCGTTTCTGCCTCGTGTTTTGCTTTTCCTTTTACGATCGCCTCTGTCCGCGCACCTTTGGTAAAAAATTCTCCAGCGCTATCGACCAGAACCGCCGCATCAAGGAGGTGCGCGGTGCCGTTTTGAATCACGAGCGGGTTAATTTCGAGAAACGCAAAAAAGTTCCGCTCAAACACATCTATAAGTCTTTGCACAAACTCTTTCGGACATCCCGTCTTTTTGCAAAATGTCGTACTGTCATTGTTTTCGCGAATGAGAAACTGCTCCACGGCGGAAGGATTCTCTTCAATATCAATGCCGCCGGCCTTTGCATAGAGAACGCGCAAACCCTCCCGAACTCGCTCAATGGAAAGGTAGCGCTCTTCTTTCTGTTCATGCGGGATGAAAGGTTCTGCAAGAAATTGCGTAAACCCTTTTTTCTCCCACGCACTCAGGTGCTTTGTGAAATCTGCCGGAGCCACATCGATCGCTACCAACCCCTGCTTCATGCGCTTTTTAACACCCTGATCGACTTTAAGTACGTACCGTCCCGCCGGGACTTTTGGGTTCTCTCCCGCTTTAAGTTGAATACCCCGATACTCCTCGCTGAGGATGAGCTGCTTTGCTTTATATTCTGTTATTTTTACCCGGGCCATGGAGATTCTGATTCTAATTCTGGTTCTGGTTCTGTTCTGGCTGAAACATTCTAATATTCTATAGAATGTTAGAATGTTGTAATCGGCATCAAGGACTGTCTTCGCGGGTCATAAGGAAACGGCCATTCCCTGTTCGCGTGCCGCGAGCAACGAATCCGAGCTTTTCATACAGCCGCACTCCCGCACTATTATCGACGTTTGTTTCAAGCCACAGTTTCCTCCCCGACCGATGTTTGTCAAAAAAAGTGAGGACGAATGATCCGAAGGGAGTCATGAGGCCCTTCCCTCGGTATGGCTCGTACGAGCGAAATGCAATCGTGTCCCACTCCCCCGCACTCTTGTAGAGGCTGTCGAGAGGAAGTGGCTCCGGTCCAAACCAAATGAGCGCAGCAAGTATTCCCTTGCCATCAACGAGTGCGAAAGGAATACGGCCCTTCTTATACCATTCTTCATAGGAGTTTTTGCAAAAACGTTTGTGGTCAGAAGTCCCTGATTGGAGCGCGGTGTCGCTTTTGTCGCAGGAGCGTACCGTAAGCTGCGTCGCGAGATCCTGATCGAGCCCAACAACTGTTACAAACGATTCTCCATTCTTCTCAATCGGCGTCAGGTCGATACGTTCAAAAAGCGGCAGGGGCAATGTAAAACTTCCCGCTGTCATGTCTATGGTATGTTTCTGGTTCTTTGTCATAACTGTACACAATCGGATTCGCAGGCCTTATAACCCTCATAGTACAATATTGGAAACACCATGAGATTCTTCGGCTTTGCGCTCTTCGTGGGCCTCGTTCTGCCGCTCTCCCTCCACGCGGGGGTGGCGGTCACCCCCACAACCGCACTTCCCGGAGAGCGCACAACGTTTACGCTCACCGCAACCGCCGACCGTCCTTCTCCCCTCATTGAACTACGACTACTTCTCCCGCGCGGGATCACCGAGGTAAGTCCGCGCGTGATACAAGGATGGCAGATTGATATTGTGAGCGAGGGTACGTCGGTCAGTGAAATTGCCTGGAGTGGCGGGTCTATTCCCCCTGGCTATCAAGAATCGTTCGGGTTTGAGGCGACCGTAGGGAGTGATGTGTCTTCCCTCTCCTGGATCGTCATCGAGAAGTACAAAGACGGTTTCCTCCAAACATATGACAGAAGCCAAGACGAAATCGGTACTGAATTAGCATACGCGCCGGTTACCAACGTGGAGACACCGCCCGTAGCTTCTGACTGGTATGGCAAGGCGGCGCTCCTCGTTGCTTCATTTGCACTCGTTATTTCGTTCGCGAGTCTCCTGCGTCACTTTTGACTCTGTCCGGATTTACCGGATTTACCAGAGCTTCTTGGGGAGCGCCCAGTTTGATGGCAGTGTTGGAGCGGTGTACTGTACGCCGCCGGCGTTTGGCGTCACCAGTGGTCCCAAGGAATTCTTGGTACTTTTTGTTTGCGGCTTCTTTGCTGCGGCAGGAGGTGTTGGGGTAGGAGTTGGACTAGGATTTGGTGTTGGCGTAGCAGAGGTTGTCGGCGCTGCCGTTTCGCTCGTTGGAGCGTTTCCTCCACAAGCAAGGGTGTTTATTTTTGCCCGCGTTGCGGGCCCCACGGTTCCTGTTCCGCGCCGCAGGCCGTTTGGTATCAAGATTTCATCTGCGTATTTCTCTTGGAATGTGCTGACCGCCCGGGCAGTAAGGCTGCCGTAATAGCCTGTCGTAGGAACGACGATGCCTTGCGTATTGAGGAAGGTCTGCAATTTTTTCACCTCATCTCCGGACATGCCGGGCTTGAGGTCTTTGGTGATAAGTGGTGCGCACGATGATGTGCGCGAAAGGCCGGGCGCAGAAGGTACCATACTTTCGGTTGAGGTAGAAACGCCAAGAACGAGGCCAGTTCCCAAGAACTCAACCGTCTTACTTACTTCAAATGGCACCATGGGAACGCCGTAACCTGCAATGGCGTTTTTGGTCGTGCCAGTCACGCGCGCGACGTTTTTGTACAACCCTGGTGTCGTAGAAGCCGCAAAAGCAACGGCATAAGTCAGCGTAATTTCATCTCCCGGCTCAATGGTGTCGAGATTCCAGGAGCGGGTGTACATGACTTTGCCTTTTGGGTCATAGAGCGTATCGGTCAATGTGGAATAGTAGAGTGGTCCTGCAAATTTATGATTGCTGAGGACGACTTTGTAATTAACGGTAACAGGCGCGGTGGTCGTTACCGCGCTTGCGGTTTTTGTTGCTGAAAGTGTTGGATCGGGAACCCACGAGCCAAGGCTGTAGACACTGCCGCTGCCACCTCCGCCACCACCGCCGCCTCCGCC
>SBAW01000040.1 GCA_005239955.1 bacterium
CAAAAAGGCATCGACCTGCCCCTGCTATAGTGAAGAAACGCGAAACTTTTAGAGCTACTTCCGGAGGACGACCGGAGGTGTTTTTGAAGCCCCGCGGAAAACGCTTCTCATTATTAAAGCCCAATAGTTTGTTAAGCCACGTGCGCGCTATGGCGATAACCCAGAAGATCAAGAAAAGAAATGGTCAGATAGTTGATTTTAATCCAGAGAAAATAACCATAGCGGTTAAGAAGGCCTTTTTGGCGGTGCTGAAAGACGAGCACGCCTCAGACGCCAACGAAATTACGCGGCTTGTTGTTGAGGAGCTTTCAAATAGGTACGAGGGGAGTGCGAACGTTCCGGGGGTTGAAGAGATCCAGGATTTGGTTGAAAACGGGCTCATGGCGCGGGGCTATTGGCATGTGGCCAAGGCCTACATCATTTATCGCTACGAGCACAGCAAGAAGCGCGAGGAAGAAAAACAGGAACTCATTCGAAAGATTGAGGAGAAGCAACTCTCGGTCGTCAAGCGTGATGGACGAAAAGAAGTATTTTCACTCGAGAAAGTAAAAAAGACCCTCGCCTTCGTCTCGGCTGACCAACCGTATGCCGACGTCAACGGAATTGCCTCGCAGTGCCAACTTGAAGTTTACGACGGCATCTCCACCAAAGAAATCGAAAAAGTCATGGTCATGGTCACGCGCTCAATGATTGAGCGCGACCCCGCCTACTCAACCGTTGCCGCACGCCTCCTCCTCAATTCCCTCCACAAAGAAGCTATTGGCGCCGCAACGTTTGACTACAAATCGTTTGACCGCGACTATCGCGCGGCCTTTATAAGGAACATCAAACGTGCGGTTGAAATAAAAAAACTGGACCCGCGCATGCTCGAGTACGACCTCGAAGCCGTTGCCAGGGCCCTGCGACCCGAGCGCGACGATCTCTTGAAGTATTTGGGCCTTCAGACCTTAAACGACCGCTACTTTATTACCGATCCCGAGCGCTCCATGGTACTTGAAACGCCCCAGTACCTCTTTATGCGCGTTGCCATGGGACTCTCGCTCAATGAGCAAGAGCGCGCGACTCGTGCGATGGAATTTTACGAAGTGGTTTCGAAGCTCGAGTTTGTGCCCTCCACCCCAACGCTCTTCCACGCCGGGACCGCGCATCCGCAACTCTCCTCCTGTTACCTCAATACGGTGATGGACGACCTCAACCATATCTTTAAGGTTTACTCCGACAACGCGCAGCTTAGCAAGTGGGCGGGCGGCATTGGAACCGACTGGACGAACCTGCGCGCCACCGGCGCCCTCATCAAGACCGCCGGCATTCACTCCCAGGGTGTTATTCCCTTCCTCAAAATCGCCAACGACGTCACGGTTGCCATTAACCGCTCGGGGCGCCGGCGCGGCGCAACGTGCGTCTACATGGAAGTCTGGCACTACGATTTTGAGGACTTCCTGGAGCTTCGCAAAAACACTGGCGATGAGCGCCGCCGTACCCACGACATGAATACCGCTTCTTGGGTCCCCGACCTCTTTATGAAGCGCGTGCGGGACGACGGCGATTGGACCTTCTTCTCACCGGATGAGACGCCCGAGCTTCACCACACCTATGGGAAAAAGTTCGACGAGTTCTACACCAATTACGAGCGACTGGCTGATCAAGGGAAAATCGTGCTCTATCGCCGCATGAAGGCGCGCGATCTCTGGAAGAAAATGCTCACCATGCTCTTTGAGACCGGCCACCCCTGGATCACGTGGAAGGATCCGAGTAACATCCGTAGCCCACAAGATCATGCCGGCGTTGTCCATAACAGCAACCTCTGCACCGAAATTACGCTCAACACTTCGGCTGACGAGACGGCGGTCTGCAACCTTGGTTCCGTTAACTTCGCGCGGCACATGAAAGACGGCGCGTTTGATGGCGAGAAGGTGGGCCGGACGGTTACGACCGCGATGCGCATGCTCGACAATGTCATCGACCTCAACTTCTACCCCACCGTGGAAGCGAAGAACTCCAACATGCGCCATAGGCCCGTTGGCCTTGGCATCATGGGCTTCCAGGACGCGCTCTATCAACTTGGCATTGCCTTCGAGTCTGAGCAGGCGGTTGATTTTGCGGACCGCTCCATGGAAATTGTCTCTTACTATTCGATCCTCGCGTCAAGCAATCTCGCCAAGGAGCGCGGCCGCTACGAGAGCTACAAGGGCAGCAAGTGGGATCGCGGCCTTCTTCCGGTTGATACGCTTGCGCTTCTAGAGCAGGAGCGCGGAGAAAAAGTGCCGGTCGACCACACCAAGCGCCTCGATTGGAGCACGGTTCGCGCGTCAATTAAAGAGCACGGCATGCGAAACAGTAACTGCATGGCCATTGCGCCGACCGCCACCATCTCCAATATCTCTGGGTGCGTACCTTCGATTGAACCCATTTATAAGAACATTTACGTCAAATCAAACATCTCGGGCGACTTTACGGTCGTCAATCCCTACCTTGTTGAGGAACTGAAAAAGCTTAACCTCTGGGATGACGAAATGCTCGGAAAAATTAAGTACAACGACGGATCGGTATCGGAAATCCTTGAGATCCCTGAAAAAACCCGCATCAAGTACAAAGAGACCTTCGAAATTGATATGACGTGGGTCATCCGCACGGCAGCAGTTCGCGGCAAGTGGATCGACCAAAGCCAGTCCCTCAATATCTTCTTCCGCGGTAAATCCGGTAAGGAACTCACTGACCTCTATCTTCTGGGCTGGAGCATGGGCCTTAAGACTACCTATTACCTTCGCACCATGGCTGCCTCACAGGTCGAGAAATCAACGGTCAATGCGTCCGAATACGGCTCAACCCACACGCGCGGAAAAAGTGACGGCTCCTCCCCATCCGCCGTTGGAGTACCGGCAACTACTCCCGCTGCCCCACCCGCTCCCGTTATTGCTGCCATCCAACCTTCCCCTATTACCGTTGAGTCTCTCACCAAGCAGCCGGTTATGATCACTCCTGCTGCCGCACCGGCTCTACCGGTAGTCCAACGCGAGGCGCCAACTCCTCCCCCCGTTATGGCCATGGCAGCTGTGTCGGAAGCTGCCGCCCTTGTCCTTCCAAAGAAACAACCAAAAATCGAAGTCGTCGAAGACGCCATCTGCGAAGCCTGTGAATAGCTCACGCCTAATGTCTCTCGCCTAACGACTAACGACTACTAACTAACGACTCTATATCATGCCCATCACCAAAAACGCTCCACGAGTCGACGTCAACAAGCGCCGCATCATTAATGGCGCCGACACCGACGTCGTCCAGCTTTACCCCATGAAGCACAAGTTCGCATGGCACTACTACAACACCTCAAACGCCAACCATTGGCTCCCGACCGAAATCTCCATGCAGCTTGATATTGAAGAGTGGAAATCCCCGACCGCCCTTAACGCCGAAGAACGCCAGGCCTTTGAGACGGTCCTCGGCTTCTTTACCACCGCCGACTCTATTGCCGCCAACAACATCGTCATGGCCTTCTATCGGCACGTGACGAGCCCTGAAGTGCGCATGTACCTCCTTCGCCAGGCCTACGAAGAAGCGATCCACACCCACGCCTACCAATACATCGTGGAGAGTCTCGGCATGGATCAGGGCAAAATCTTCAACATGTACCGCGAGGCTGATTCGATCTACAACAAAGCGGAGTTTATCCTCTCCTTCAACGAGGGCATCTTCAATCCGTCGTTTAAGACCGGCACCTTCGAAAGCGACCAGAAGTTCCTCGAAAACTGGTGTGTGTTCTCGCTCATCCTTGAAGGCATTTTCTTCTATAGCTCGTTTGCGGTGATGTTCGGTTTCCAGCGCCAGCACAAGTTAACGGGAAGCGCCGAGCAGATTCAATACATCATGAGGGACGAAAGCATGCACCTTAACTTTGGCGTTGAGATCATTAATGAAATTAAAAAAGAGCAGCCGGAGCTCTGGACCAGCGACTTCCAGCAACACATCATCGATCTCGTCAAAAAGGCGGCGAAACTCGAGTACACCTACGCGCAGGAAGTCTTTCCCAAAGGCATCTTCGGCATGAACGCCGACGGCTTCAAACAGTACATCGAGCATATTGCCGATAGGCGCCTGGCGCGCGTTGGCCTTCCTGCCCAGTTTGGGGTGCAAAATCCCTTCCCGTGGATGAGTGAGGCGATTGATCTGAGTAAAGAGAAGAACTTTTTTGAGACACGCGTGACCGAATACCAGGTCGGCGGCCAACTCTCCTGGTAGCAAACTTCCTAAAAACTCCACCTGCTTTGTTGCGGGGCCCCTTCGCCTCATCACCGTACTCCCTCCTGTACGGCTCCCTCGTCGATTTCCCCACGCCTCGCATCTGGAAACTTTTAGAGGAAGTCTGTGAATCAATGCATTATGTTCATGGGACCTTTCGCGCGAAAGGTGGAATGAACATTTATTGCAAATCCCTTTCTCTTACCCCATAGTTTGAAGTCCGCAGTACATTTAGGAGGCTCACATGAGTGAAATCCTTACCGTTCTTAAAAGGAACGGCCCGCGAGGTTTCACTCCGTGGGGGTGGTATCTCGTATTCAAAGCGCTACTGGAGAAGGGGCCGGAGGTGCTCGCCGAAGCCGAGAAGGAGTTCGCGCACTATGGCGAGCGCATCAAGCGCAAGATGCGCGAAGGGTACGCCACGCTCGCGGCAGAGCTTGCCGGCAACCCGCGACACGCGGAGCGATCACGGAGGCTCTTTGAGTTCGGGAAAATCGTTGGCCTCATCACCGAGCCCGAAGAAACGGAAAAGCAAAAGCGGCGCAATCGTTAGACTCGATGGATGAGTCTTACGAAAGCGCCGCTTCTTCGTGGCCGGCGTCTGCCGATCTACTTCTTCTTGCGCCCGGCAAGCTGCGGGCGGGTCTTGTCGATCCACGACCGCCAGGCCTGGTCGGGCTCGTGGTAGCCGCGCGCGAGGCTGAACTGAAGCCCGCCCGAGTGGCGGCTAAAGTCATCGGATGGCGGTCTCGCCTGCGCGCTGCACGGCTGCGGATGAGTATAGCCGACGGCAGCCGGCAGCTGGTCGGCTCGTGCCGGACGGGTGTCCGACGCCGGTAGGCGAAGTGTGGTCATGGGCTATTCCCTCCAAGTTATGACAAAAGGACGTCCATTGGCGTGGTGGATACCGCGCCGGAAAAATTAAATCGTGAATAGTGTATGAAGTCAAATGCGCTTTTCCACCCCCTTCATAATTCACAAAACAACTTTTAAAGACGGTAGGGCAAAATGAAAAAATTAGAACATGATTTTAAAAAAATCTCCCGTAAACCTGATATGATATATCATATCAGGTTTACGGTATAAGAAGTGGTGTGAGGCCAAATAGAATGGGGTAAAAGGGTGGAATGAAGTGGGTAAAATGTGATTCTCCTACCCATTGCCTGTATCAACGTTTGAAAAGGGGTCCTCACAAGTATGAAAAAGCGAACGGCGTCCTTGTGGGACGCCGTGTTGGTTATATTCCCCCTTTCTGCCCAGGGAAGCTTAGGGCTTTTTGCCACCCTAGGCCCGTTTGCGTGCGCCAGGGCCCGGGAGGACGTTGGCCGCCGGTGCCGGCTTCTTAGCCGAGCCAGCGAAGCGCCGGCCGATCCGCCGCAAGAGATAGCGGCAGTAGGCCAGGATGGCGATAATGATCGCCCCCACCTCGATGAACAGGAGCACGCGCTCCATGTTCATCGCGCGCAGTGCCGTTAAGAGCCGGCCGGACTTGTCGATCCAGCCGGAAACCTTCTTGACCAGATCGCCGTTCATATCGAGAACGGCATTGACCAAGTTAGCATTTTGGGTCCACACGGCGACGATGACCGCCACCGTGAGGGCGAGCAGGATCAACCTGCCCGTGCACCATAAGCATATTTTGAGCATGGTTTGGCCCCTCCTAAGGCCGAAGAGATGAAACGAGCTTTGAGAGTATTATACTAAACAATTATGAAAATGTCAAGAAAAACAAGGCCTCTGCTGAGGCATTTTAGGACGCCCTCGCGCTTCGCTCCGGAGAGGCAAAATCACCGACCTTGGTGCGCACAATACGAAGCGCGACAGACGGCACACCAAGCTCCTCTCCTACCCCGTCGGCAATGGAGCGGGCGGAAGTTTCGGGAGAACAAAGTACACGTATGGTCGCACACGAAAACTTTCGAGCGCCTGATTCTGAAAAATAGCGCTTATAGAGGTAGCGCACATCCTCCTGGCGAAAGTCGCCAATAACTCCCTCGACTCCTTCGAGCGCCCATGCGAGTACCGCGGCCTCAGGCGCTTTGTAAATCTTTTGAAGCGCTATCTCGTAGACAAGCGCCTCATGTTCCGGAAGGCCAGAGGGCCGAAAGATTTTTGACCACTCCACAATGCTTTTCCCCAGCATGGTGCGGGAGGCAACCTGCGGTTCTTGCTGTTTGATACGTCCACGAAACTCATTGAGTGTCCTCCCTATTTCACGTGCGCTTATAGAGACCGCCGGCTCAAAGGCGACGATCTTCCCTAAGAGATCGAAGGTATCGGTCGAAAAACCAAAAAGTACATCGATGAGGTATTCGTCCGCGAGCGCCGCATAGTTGCTGCGGTGGTTGTTCTCTTCCCCCAGAAGGACCAGCATAACGCCCTCCGTCAAAGGTTCCATGCGCCCCACATGCGTCATTGATACGCCGCCCGCGCGCGGATGTTTTTCGCGATACCGCGCAATACATTCAAGCGGGGTTTCCCCTCTCCGTTTCTGTAGTACTAAGACTTTGCTGTCTTCCATTGTCAGCATAGAATGTAGCAATACCGGACTCATTTCGAAAATGACCACATGAATAAAGAAACCAAGAGCATTTGTCGGATAAAATCACAAAAGTCCTGCTACGGCTCTGTTTCGGTGCTTTTGCCGTACTTCCGGTACGCCGCAAGCACCTCATTGAGCCTCGCTACGGGCTTTTGCGATTTTCTCACGCCATCATTTTTGAAATGAGTCCTCAGTCTAAAAAAGCGACGCTCTCGACCGAACCGTATAAGGGCGTTCGAGACTTTTACCCCGAAGATCAGGCCCTCCTCAAACATTTTATGGAGGTGTCTCGGAAGGCCTCAGAGTCCTTTGGCTATGAGGAATATGGCGCCTCGGTTCTTGAGCCGGCTAAACTCTACAAAGCAAAAGGTGCGGAGAACGAGGAGCTCGTCGGTGAGCAGACCTACACCTTTCTGGATCGCGGCGAACGAGAAGTGACACTTCGCCCCGAAATGACGCCAACGGTTGCACGAATGGTTGCGGGCAAAAAACGCGAGCTTGTCTTTCCCCTTCGCTGGTACTCCATTCCCAATGTCTTTCGTTACGAACGCCCGCAGCGCGGACGCTTGCGCGAGCACTTTCAATACAACGCCGATATTTTTGGTGTTGAAACGGTAGACGCGGAAGTGGAACTTATTGCGCTTGCGTATGAGATTATGCGTGGCTTTGGTGCGACCGACGACATGTTTGTTATTAGGCTCAACTCCCGGAAAAGCCTCAACGCGCTCCTTGCCGAGTACCATCTTTCTCCCGAAAAAACAAAAGAACTTATGACCCTCATCGATCGTAAAACAAAGATCAAGAATTTCGATGAGGAGGCTCTCAAAATAGTCGGGAAACCGTTTGTACTCAGTGCTCACTCGGACGAAGAGGTTGAGGCTGTTCGTGCACGCCTAGGGAAACTGGGGATCACCAACACCGTCTATGATCCGTCGCTTGCGCGGGGTTTTGACTACTACACCGGCATTGTCTTTGAACTCTTTGACACCGACCCGGAAAACCCACGCTCACTTGCCGGCGGCGGTCGCTACGATAACCTCACTTCCCTTTTTAGTAATGAGCGGGTACCGGGAGTTGGTTTTGCGATGGGTGACGTCACGATTGGCGATTTCCTGGGAACACACGGACTCTTGCCAAAGACAGCAGCGCCCGCACAACTTATGCTTTGTACCATCTCACCCGAGGCTATTTCTTTTGCAGAAGCCCTGGCACAGGAACTGCGGCACGGTGGCCTCCGGGTGTTGGTCAACGTCACTGCCAAGAAGGTTGGCGATCAAATAAAGTTTGCCGATAAACGCGGTATTCCTTCGATTGTGGCGATTGGCGAGGAGGAGATGAAAACCAATATGTTTACCCTCAAAGACCTCAAATCAGGCCAAGAAAGCAAGGTTTCAAGGGCTCTAATAGCTAAACACTTCACGTAGCTCATGAGGTACGTGGTGTTCGATATAGAAACGAGTAGTGAATTTATCGATGGCGCGTTTGACCCCGCTACGCTTGACCTTGCGCTCGTTGCTACCTACGATTCGCAAACAAATCAGTACGACAGTTTTCTTCAACCTGAGCTCCCGCGGCTCTGGCCGATCTTAGAAAAAGCCGATGCAATTGTGGGCTACAACTCCGACCATTTCGATATCCCCATCCTCAATAGATTCTACCCGGGCGATCTCTCCAAAATAAAAAGTATCGACCTTCTCAAAGATGTGCGAAAATCCTTGGGGCGACGCATCAAACTCGATAGTCTCGCTCAAGCGACACTCGGGCGGGGGAAAATTGGCGATGGGCTTCAAGCAATGAAATGGTGGAAAGAAGGACAGGTAGAGAAGGTGCGCGAGTATTGTATTGAAGACGTACGCATCACCAAAGAAATTTTTGAGTATGCAAAAAAACACCAGAAACTTAAATACAAGGATTTTGGATCGATCAAAGAAATTCCTATTGACATCAGTGCCTGGGATATGAGAAGTGGGGATGCGCTTACCTACACACTTCCCTTCTAATCTCTCCGAATTGAGTAATCCCCAGGATTTGAGAACTTCTCCCCACCCTATCCACAGTCACTCCACGACTGCGTCCACAGTCGCACTTGACCATATTTCTGTGAGCCGGTTGACTAGGGGGGTACGTTTGCTCTTCTCGTCCATTAGAGCAGACGTCGCGCACAACTAATGCCGTCCTGTGGAGTACTTGCGCAAGCGAGTACTCCATGGGGCGGCATTAGTCGTTTATAGTCCTTATAGTCCAAAGAGTACGAAAACGACAACGCCCGCAAGCGCGAGACGATACCACGCAAATGGAAGAAGTGTGTGCGTGCGCAAGTATGAAAGGAGCCAGTGAATAACCGCCATGCCCACCACAAATGACGCGATAAATGCTGCAGCGAGTGAGAGTTCAAATTGCTGCGCGTAGCCATTCGAAAAAAGCTCAAGAAGTTTTTTACCGCCAGAGCCAATAATAATCGGTGCCGAAAGAAGGAATCCAAACCGTGCCGCCTCGGCGCGTGAGAGCCCCATAAGGAGACCGCCAACAATAGTCATGCCGGAGCGACTCATGCCAGGAATAAGGGCAAGCGATTGAAAGAGGCCAATAACAATCGCCTTTCCCATTGAGAGCGGCTGCGACCGATGAGTCATCCTTTCGACAATGACAAAGAGGATGGCTCCAAAGGCGAGCGTACCAGCTACCAGAAGCGCGCTCCTCCAGGTTGTTTCCATATAATCCTCAAGGAGAAGCCCGAACAGCACGGCGGGGATAGTACCCGCAGTAAGGCTTAAAAGGAGCGTTTTTGAGGCTGGAGCGACTTCCCTGCCACGGCCTATGAGGAACTTGCCAAGAGTCAGGAGAAGACCTACCCAGTCACGCCAGAAATAGACAAGCACAGCCAGGGCGGTTGCGAGCTGGAGTACCGCATCTACTGCAAGGCCAAAGTCCGTCTCAAGACCAAGCACCTCGCGCGCGAGAATAAGATGACCCGAGGAAGAGATCGGGAGAAATTCCGTGAGCCCTTGGACGATGCCGAGAATGATTCCTTCAAGAAGATCCATGCGCTAGAATGATACCACCACTACCAATAAGAAGTTTCCATGGAAGAACAACCTAAACAATCAATCGCGGTACCCATCGCCATCGTCATTGCCGGAGCGATGATTGCGGCAGCCGTCTATTTTATCTACGCGAGCCCGAGCACCCCGTCAGAAGACTTCAACTTGCGCACCGAAGACGTGAAAGTAAAACCAGTAACGGCAGATGATCACATTATCGGGAACCCAACCGCCAAAATCGTTATTATCGAGTACTCCGACACCGAGTGCCCGTATTGCAAGGATTTCCACGTCACCATGCATCGCATTGTGGATGAGTATGGTGCCGACGGGCGCGTCGCCTGGGTCTATCGCCATCTCCCCATTGCTGAGCTTCACTCCAAAGCGCCCAAAGAAGCCGAGGCGGCTGAGTGTGTGGCGTCCCTTGGCGGCAACACCGCATTTTGGGAATTCCTCGACAAGGTCTACGAGATTACCCCCTCAAACAACGGCCTTGATCACTCACTTCTCCCTGGCATCGCGGTAGAGGCAGGTGTTGATCGCGCAAAATTTGAACAGTGTCTTTCGTCAGGACAGTTTACCGCACGCATTACGCAAGCCGTTGATGACGGCTTTGCGGCGGGTGCTCAAGGCACTCCCCATAGCGTTTTCGTTGTGAAAGGCCAGTACATTCCGGTTGAAGGCGCGCAGCCCTATGGCGCGATGAGAAGTAATGTTGAGGCAATTCTCGCCCAGCTTGCCGGTCAATCTGTTGTTCCTGTTACAGGGCAATAGCACCAAAAAACCTGCGCCTTACCTGAATGGTGATGCGAAAATATCTAATTAATTCACCATGGTGAATTAATTATACAAATACCTATGGAGTCGTGAGGCCGAGCCTGTAGATCGTAAGTGAGTTCTCGCCCTCAAACATGTCGGAGGGGTTGGGGAGATAAATGCGTGGCCGGCCGATCTCCTGTGTAGCGTCACGCAAAAGGCGGTGGAAGAGGGTAAATTCCTCTTCGAGCTTCGTGAAATCGAGCACATAGCGACGTACCTGGGGGCTTCCATCACTGTTGCGGCGTTTCTTGCATTCATGAACAATAAAACGTCGGACCTCTTTGCCAAACGACTCCCGAACGGTGTAGTAGTTGAAAAGCGCCTGTATAACAAAGAGCGACTTCCCCGCTCCATCAACGCTGAACGAATCGACAAATTTGTGATCGACAATGTCAACGGCACCCTTTCCCCCCTTTGAGGCAACAACCAGGTCTGAAACAGACTTGAGCGGCAGTGGAATCCCCGGCACGTTCGCGAGCGCTTTTACTTCAACGCCGAGAATGTCGTAGCGCGGCGGCTTCTCAAGATAAAAGGAAACGGCTTGAAGATAGTCTCGCTCCATCGCGGCACGTTTTTCTTTCTTTGCGGTCTTGGTAACCGCTTTGCCAAAATTAATTTCAAAATCTGCGACATCTCGCAAATGTTCAAGCCCAAGCTCGACGGCTCCTTTTTTGCCGATGCCGCTATAGAAATGTTCGAGTGCTTTATGCCCCGCCTGACCGACAATTGACGATGGGGTCGAGGGCGTATCGTACACCTGCTCTACATAGCGCTTGTACCAAGCAAGAGGGTTCCGTAAAAACGCCATAAGGGAGGAGTGGCTCCAATGAGCAATCGGATATTTTGTCACAGGGGAAGTATAACAGGGTGCCCACGAACAATGTCGATTTAATTATTTGATATAGATGAAGACTTTACTGTATCGATATATCGATACACATACCGATATGCCCGTATATTTCTCCTATATCGGAGCGCGATAGCCGGATGCTATGCAAGGCGGAGCCGAGCACCGAAGTGAGCCGTACAGAGGGTTGTACGGTGAGCGAGGAGCGCAGGCTCCAACGCAGCAGAGCGCCGGATTGCACGCTCCGCTTAGTAGCTTTTCAGGCGTTTGGACTTCTCGTGGGTCCTGATACGTTCTAAGGCTTTTGCTTCAATTTGGCGGATGCGCTCGCGGGTCACCCCGAACTCCTTCCCTACTTCTTCAAGCGTGTGATAGATGCCGTCCATAAGGCCGTGGCGCATCTCGAGGATTTTCCGCTCCTTGGGCGAGAGGTCGTCGAGAATTTCACGGAGTTGATCGGCAAGGATACGGCGGGCCGATTCCTGGTCGGGCGAGAGAATTTTATCGTCTTTAATAAAGTCGCCGAGCGTCGATTTATCATCCTCATCCCCAACGGGCGACTCAAGCGACACGGTGTCTTGGTCAATTTTTTCGATGTTGTAGATCTTTTCGACGTCGACGCCCATTTCAGTCGCAATCTCTTCGGCCAAGGGGTCGCGGCCGAGGTCTTGGGAAAGGCGGCGCACTACTTGCTTATACTTCGCAATGGTTTCAACCATGTGAACCGGAATGCGGATGGTGCGGCTCTGGTCGGCAAGGGCGCGCGTAATAGCCTGACGCACCCACCAGGTGGCGTAGGTGGAAAATTTAAAGCCTTTCGTGTAGTCGAATTTTTCGACGGCCTTGTGGAGTCCCAGGTTCCCTTCCTGAATAAGATCAAGAAGCGTGAGGTCGGGAGAACGACCCACATATTTCTTGGCGATTGAGACCACGAGGCGCAAGTTCGCGCGCCACAGAAGATTCTTCGCTTCTTCGTCCCCTTCCGTGATGCGCTTGGCGAGGTCGCGCTCTTCCTGCGCATTAAGAAGCGGATAGCGGCCAATCTCGCGGAGATACATTTGAATGGAGTCGTAGGCACTGTCTGAGCGTGTGTAGACATTGCGCTTATTCTCGGGAGCTTCGACTGCTACTTCGAGCATGCCACCACCCTCAAGCACATCAATATTTGCCGTGCCAAACTTTTCGTAGAGCTGCTCGAGGAAAAAGACATCGTCTTCGATTTGCGGAAATTCCTTGAGGATCTCGTCGTAAGTCACAAATCCACGCATGCGACCGCGCGCCATAAGGCTTTCGGCTTTGCGGTTAAATTCAATGGTCTTGCGGTCCAGTTTCGGCAGGCCTTTCCCCGCCTCTTTTGCTTCCTTTTTGACCGGTTTAACGGGACCGCGACGCTTTGCAGCGGCGCTCTTAAAACTGTGCCGCTTTGCGACTACTGACTTCGGGGTGCTTCGTTTTTTGAGGGTCTTGGCCATACGCGATTGGAGGATTATATATGGAGACTGTTTAAATTCATAATCATTTCAATTAACCCGTTCATTCCTTCACAAGCTTTTCAGACGTATTGATAGTTCATGAGATTTTCCTAAAAGTTCTTTCGTGCGCGCCTCGTCCTTTGCTATCTCTGCCTGCCGTAGGTCACCAAGTATCATCTCAAACTCCTCTTTGAGAACCGCTTTCGTCAACTCTCCGTAAAGCTCGCTCATGTGTTTAAGCCCTGCTGCTTCGGACTCATGAGAAGATTCTGCCGCAAAGGCGAGCGCACTTTCTTGCGGGGCATGCATACTCGCGAAATGATCGAATGCGTCTCCCAGCAGTTTTTCGGTGCTCTCGCGGGATTCTTTCACTTGGTTCTCGTACGAGCCCCGGAGCCACCCCCACAAACCAAAGAGAACTTCAATAATGCGGTCTTTTCGAAGAATTTTCGAAGAAGCGGTCGGGTTCGCAGGAACACGTTCTTCTCTCTCTCCTTCTCCCACACGCTCAAGCGATTCTTTTACTGACGCTTCGGGAAGATCAATAGTTTCGGCGACACGCTTTATAAAGTGAGCGCGGTCAAGTGGACTCTCAATGTCTACAATATAGGGAAGGACGGTCTTCTCGACGGCACGGGTAAGCGCGCGACCCTTGCTGTGCTGACGCACCAAAAGGGCGAGGAAGAAATCGATAAGGTGAACGGAGTTTCTGATAATGGCGTGATAGGTTGGGGCTTTCTGCTCATCGCCCGCCACCACATCTGCCGGATCTTTCCCTTCCGGGAATTGTGCGACCTTAAGGTCAAACCCCGCGCGTAGCGCAAGGTAAGCGCCACGGCCGGCACTCCGTACCCCTGCCGCATCGGCATCGAGGGCAAGGACAAGGCGCTTGGTCATTCGGGAAATAAGGGCGAGATGGTCGGCGGTGAGTGCGGTCCCAGAGAGTGCCACGGTATTCGGAAACCCTGCCTGGTGAGAGAGAACGAGATCCATTTGGCCTTCAACAAGGATCGCGAAGTCGGATTTTCGCATTGCCGCTTTGGCAAGATCGTAGCCAAAGAGAATGCGCGACTTATGATACACGTCGGTTTCTGGGGAATTAATGTACTTTGCAGGCTCGGCCCCTTCTTTCGTCGCGCCCGGCATGGCCTCAAAGTAACGCCCTGAAAATCCAACGACGCGACCGCTGGGATCCGCAATGGGAAACATAATGCGGCCGCGAAAGCGGTCGTAGACGCGTTTCCCGCGGGCTGTTTCGACCTCCTTGGCGAGTCCTGCGGCGATAATTTCTGCGTCCGTAAATTTCTGCTTCCCCAAGTGTTCAATGACCCCCTGCCACTCTGGTTTGGCATAGCCAATGCGGAAACGTGTGATTGTTCCCGGCGCGACTCCTCTCGCCCTGAGGTACCCACGTGCCTTCTCGTGACCTTCAAGGTTTTTTTCGAAGTAGCGTGTGGCCGCTTCAAGGAGATCGAAGAGTCGCTCGCGTTTATCTTTGGACTCCTTTGGCTCATAGCGAATCTCTACCCCGGCGCGCTCGGCTAACTGTTTGAGGGCTCCTTTAAAGTCGAGCCCATCCATGCGCTCGACGAACGTAAAGATGTCTCCCTTCTCGCCACACCCAAAACAGTAGTAGGCGTTGCGTGAAGGAGAAACGGAGAACGAGGGGGTCCGTTCATTATGGAATGGACAGCGTGCTTTAAAATTGACGCCCGCCTTTTCCAGTTTGACATAGCCTCCGACCACCTCGACAATCCCGAGTTTTTCTTTGACTTGTTCTGCGGGACTCGCCATAGCCTTATTGTAGTTCTGCGTGTGCTGAAAATCGATTGTGTGCAAGGCGGGGGCGAGGAGCGGACCGAGGCCGCCTTTTTGGGGCGGAGGAGGAAGCCCCGGAACCCATAAACGACGCGAGACTCGCGATTTTCAGCACATGCCTACTCCTGGGGGACTGTTTTCTCTCGCGTAGGTTCAGGAGCAAGGGGGAACGGGGTCTTTGGCTGCATTGCTCCTATCATTGTGTGCTTGGGGCTCCCCGCATATCCTGTTCCAGCCGGAATGAGGCGTCCGATGATGACGTTCTCCTTAAGCCCAAAGAGCTTATCAACGCTCCCGTGAACCGCCGCCTTAATGAGCATGCGGGTCGTGTTTTGGAAGGAGGCGGCCGAGAGGAAGCTCGCACGGTTAAGCGAAACGTCGAGGATGCCCATGACCAAGCTTTCAGCCTTCGCTTCGGTGCCACCTTTTTCGTTTATCTTTGCATTGGTCTCCTCACACTCAGAGGCAGTCACAATGTCGCCAACTGAGAAGTTCGTATCACCGGCATCTTTGACGCGACGGCGGCTAAACATTTGCTTCACAATCACTTCGATGTGTTTCACTGAGATTGCCGCCCCCTGCAGTTCGTAGATCTTGCTGATTTCAGAGAGGATGTAGTTTTGTGCGACTTCCCTTCCGCCATATTTGAAGAGCTCGCCAATATCTGCCGATCCGTCGGTAAGGAGCTGGCCTTTGACTACCGCGTCGCCCACTTTCACCACCGGCACACGGCGAGGCGGAATTTCGTACTCATTGCTATTACCCTTCTTCAATTTCGTGGATTTCGCGCGCTCTTCGAGTTCTGGCACAACTACCATGGTGCGTTCGCTCCCTTGTGTCTTAATTTCCGTGACCATACCGCTCGTGTGAGCGACCACGGCAGGATTTTTTGGTGTGCGACGCTCAAAGATTTCCTCCACACGCGGAAGACCCTGCGTAATGTCCCCACCTACCGATGCCGTTCCGCCGGTGTGGAAGGTACGCATCGTCAGCTGAGTGCCTGGCTCCCCAATGGCCTGCGCGGCAATCGTGCCGATCGCTTCACCAAGGACCACCGGTTTACCGGTGCCAAGATCCGCCCCATAGCAGGTCGCGCAGATGCCCGTCATAAGCTTGCAGCCAATGGGGCTTCGCACCACCACCTCAGCGACTCCTTCTTTTTCAATCATTTCGGCGTCTTTCTTCGTCACGAAGTGTCCTTTCTTCAGAAGCGTGCTGCCGTCTTTACCCGTAACCGATTCCGCGAGGTGACGGCCTTCAATGTTGCGACCAATAAAAATTCCAATGCCCGACGCTGACTCGCGTGAGATTGCCAAGCCTTCTTTGGTACCACAGTCGTCCGCTTGAATAATGACGTCTTGCGCGACGTCAAAAAGTCGGCGCGTAAGGTACCCTGCTTTCGCGGTATTAAGGGCGGTGTCTGCCAAGCCTTTGCGTGAGCCGTGGGTCGTAATGAAGTACTCTATCGGCGAGAGGCCTTCTTTCGCCGAAGCAATAATTGGGAATTCAATCGTTTCGCCGGTTGTCGAGGCAATGAGACCCTTCATGCCGGCCATTTGCGTAATTTGGGAGAGCGAACCGCGGGCACCCGAGCGAAGCATGTCAGAGACCGGGCCATTATGTGGCAACGCTTCAGGAACGACGCGCTCGACATCGCTTTTGGCGCCGTGCCAGATCTCAATGTTCTTGCGCTTACGCTCTTCCTCTGAAAGGAGACCTTCGTCGTACTGGCGCATAACCTCATCGAATTTCTTTTGCGCAGCGATAATGATGTCTTTCTTTTGGGCTGGAACTTGAATGTCATCAATACCCCAGGTGATGCCGGAATTCGTGACGTAGCGGAATCCGAAACTCTTGATCTTGTCCATGATGTCGGGAATTCGCTCAAAGCCGTAGCGTTCAATGAGATCGTCAACGAGGCGTGAGAGGAGTTTTCGTTCAACCGTTTGGTTAATGAACGGATAGTCCTTTGGCAGAACCGAGTTAAAGAGGAGGCGGCCGACCGATGTCTCAAAGACACCGGTTCCCATTTCTTTATACTTGGGACTATCAGTACCCATGACGTTGATCTTGGCGCGGAAGCCGACCTGTCCAAAATCGTAGGCAGTAATCGCGGAATTGGGGCTTGGAAAGTACTTCCCTTCGCCCAAATCGCCATCAACATACTTCGTCATCGAGTAGCAGCCAAGCACGATGTCGAGGAGTTTTGCGGAGATGACTGGTTCACCGTTACCCGGCTTGAGGAGGTTCTTGTCAGCGGCCATGATGGTACGCGCTTCAAGCTGTGCCTCTTCAGAGAGCGGCACATGAACCGCCATTTGGTCGCCGTCGAAGTCAGCGTTAAAGGCGTAACAGACCAGTGGATGGACCTGAATAGCGTTACCTTCAATGAGGATCGGCTGGAAGGCCTGAATGCCGAGGCGGTGGAGGGTTGGTGCGCGGTTTAAGAGCACATATTTCCCACGAATAACCTCTTCGAGAATTGCCCACACTTCCGGCACCCCTTCGTCGATGAGGCGTCCCGCACCACGAATGTTGTACGCCAATTCCTTCTCAAGAAGTTTTGCAATGACAAAGGGCCGGAAGAGTTCA
The DNA here is from genome assembly GCA_005239955.1 of bacterium. Taxonomy (GTDB): domain Bacteria; phylum Patescibacteriota; class Minisyncoccia; order Phycocordibacterales; family SBAW01; genus SBAW01. The sequence continues at coordinate 17,365 of SBAW01000040.1, forward strand.
AGTGCCATGTGCTTTGGGAGTCCGCACTGGTTGAGTTTCAGTTCCGGTCCAATGACGATGACGCTGCGGCCCGAGTAGTCCACGCGCTTCCCGAGGAGGTTTTGACGGAAGATGCCGTGCTTACCTTTGAGGTTATCGGAGATGGACTTCAGTGGCCTTCGCTGTGCTTGCGTGGTTGCCGAGTACGCAGCGCCGCCGTGACGAATCGAGTTGTCGATAAGAGCGTCAACCGCCTCCTGGAGGATGCGCTTTTCGTTACGGAGGATCACATCCGGCGCCTTGATGTCGAGGAGTTTGCGGAGGCGATTGTTGCGGTTAATGACGCGGCGGTAGAGGTCGTTGACGTCACTTGTTGCGTGACGGCCGCCGTCAAGCGCCACCATAGGGCGAAGGCCGGGTGGAATAACCGGAATACGGGTGAGGAACATCCACTCGGGGCGAACACCCGAGCGAATCATGGCACGCAAGGTTGAGAGGCGCTTGTGGAGTTTCTCGCGATCGGCGGCACCAGCATGTTCCAGCGCTTCAACCACGCGACTTTCAAGCGTTTCAAGTTTGAGGATCTTACAGAGCTCGAAGAGTGCCTCGGCGCCAATTCCGGCCTCAAAGATAGAGCCGTACTTAATGGCGAACTTGTGATACGACGCCTCATCAACGACGCGCCCAATGACAATCGATTCAATGTCCTTCTTCGCTTCCGTGAAGAGCTCTTTCATCTTTTCTTTGGACTTCTCATCCTTGAGCCCTTTCACCTTCATTTTGTATTCGGCATCAAGATCGCGAAGGACTTTCGCTTTTTCAGCTTCGTTCACCGTGTTGACGATGTATCCGGCGAAATAGACTACCTTCTCGAGGTCAGAGGCAGGAATGCCAAGGACGAGTGCGAGGCGTGACGGAATGCCCCGGAGAAACCAGATATGGGAGACCGGCGTTGAGAGCTCAATGTGACCCATGCGCTCGCGACGAACAATGGCGCGTGTAATTTCAACCCCGCATTTCTCGCAGGTAATACCTTTGTAGCGAATGCCGCGGTACTTACCGCAGTAACACTCGTAATCTTTTTCGGGACCGAAAATCTTCTCGTCGAAGAGTCCATTTTTCTCGGGTCGTTGCGTGCGGTAGTTAATGGTTTCAGGCTTCGTAACTTCGCCAAAAGACCATTCAAGAATCTTCTCCGGTGAAGCAAGTTTCAGACTTACCGTGTCAAATTCGGCAGATTCAAGCGGTGCACGGCGCTTCAGTGTCATGCCACCACCCTTCCGTTGGAGTTCCACATCGAGCGAGAGTCCGCGCAGGTTATGAAGGAGCACATTAAAGGATGCGGGCGTGTGGTGGTGCGAGATGCGCTCGCCTTTAACAATAGAATCGAAGGCGGCAGAGCGGCCCACAATATCGTCGGACTTAATGGTGAGCATTTCGCGAAGCGTGTAGGCAGCGCCGTAACCAAGAAGTGCCCAGACTTCCATCTCGCCAAAGCGCTGACCGCCGCCTTGCGCCTTGCCACCAAGCGGTTGCTGCGTGATGAGGGAATAGGGGCCAATCGAGCGCATGTGAATCTTGTCCTCAACCATGTGGTGGAGCTTGAGGATGTACATGTAGCCAACCGCAATCGGCTGATCGAAGGCTTCCCCCGTGCGACCGTCGTAGAGTTTTATTTTGCCGTTTTCCGGGAATCCAGCCTTCTTCAGTTCGTCCTTAATGTCCGTATCGGTGGCGCCAAGGAAGGGCGGACAAATGGCTTGGTAGTTAAGGGTGTGCGCGGCAAGTCCCAAGTGAAGCTCGAGGATTTGCCCCAAGTTCATGCGGGAAGGAACGCCAAGCGGTGTGAGGATGACGTCAACCGGACGCCCATCTTCCATGTAGGGCATGTCCTCTTCAGGGAGGATTCGGGAGATAACACCCTTGTTGCCATGGCGGCCCGCAAGTTTGTCGCCAACGCTGACATTGCGAACTTGCGCGACTTCAATGTGGATGCGCTTGATGATGCCGCTCTCAAGACTGTCGCTTTTCTCACGCGAAAATACTTTGACACCGACAATGCGACCGCGCTTGCCGTTTTCCATGCGAAGCGAGGTGTCTTTCACGTCGCGTGCTTTATCGCCGAAGATGGAGCGCAAGAGCCGCTCTTCGGGGGTGAGCTGCGTTTCGCCTTTGGGCGTAATTTTACCAACCAAAATGTCTCCGGGGCGCACTTCAGATCCCACGCGAATAACCCCGTCCTCGTCGAGGTTTCGGAGCTTCGTTTCAGAAACGTTCGGGATGTCGTGAGTCGTGACTTCGGGCCCGAGTTTTGTGTCGCGAACATTACAAACGAACTCTTCAATGTGAATAGACGTAAACTTGCTGTTTTTGACGAGGCGCTCAGAAATAATGATGGCGTCTTCGTAGTTAGCCCCGCTCCAGCACATAAAGGCGACGAGCGCGTTTTGACCAAGCGCCATCTGTCCCCCGTCCGTTGAGGACGTGTCGGCGAGGAGGTCTCCTTTCTTTATCTTTTGGCCCACGGAGACCACGGGGCGCTGATGGAAGGCCGTAAAACCGTTGGTGCGGACAAAGGAGACGAGGTTGTAATCGTGCTCTTTGCGTCCCTTCACCGAGACTTTTGTTGCATCGACATAGGTTACGGTGCCGTCTTCTTTTGCCACAATGAGGCGGCCAACATCGCGCGCCGCCTTCTCTTCAATGCCGGTTGCAACCAACGGAGCCTCAGGAATAATGCAGGGCGTTGCCTGCTTTTGCATGTTTGAACCCATGAGCGCGCGGTTGGCGTCGTCGTGCTCAAGGAACGGGATCATTGAGGTTGCAACAGAAAACGCCTGGGTGGCATCGACGTCCACATAGTGAACATCTTCGCGGGAAACGAGGTTTGGTTTGCCCATGGTGCGCACCTCAATTTTCTCTTCGAGAATTTTGCCGTCCTCACTTACCTTAATGGCACCGTGTGCGATGTTCTGACGCTCTTCCTCCGCGGCATTGAGGTAGAGAATTTCTTTCGTGACCATGCCATCAACAACTTTCGCGTACGGCGTTTCAATCATGCCGAAGTCGTTGATTCGGGCGTAGTTGGAGAGACGCAAGATAAGACCGATGTTGGGGCCTTCGGGGGTGTGAATGGGACAGAGCCTGCCGTAGTGAGACGGGTGTACGTCGCGTACTTCAAAGCCCGCACGCTCACGCGCAAGGCCGCCCGGACCAAGCGCTGAGAGTGTACGCAGGTGCTCAAGCTCAGAGAGCACGTTTTCTTGCTGCATGAACTGCGAGAGCTGGTTTGTCGTAAAGAATTCTTTGATGCGGGCCTGAAGCGGACGAGGATTGAGGAAGTGAACCGGGAGCGTGGTCTCGGCCTCTACCGTCGACATGCGGTCCTGAATGTTGCGCTTCATATGAGACATACCAACCCTGAGGCGCTGCTGAAGGAGCTCGCCCACGTAGCGCACACGGCGACTCCCGAGGTGGTCAATGTCGTCTTCTTTGGCGTCAGGGTCGTTTTGGAGACCAATGACATGGGAGAGAACCGTGACGAGGTCGTCAAGCGAGAGCGTACGGCGTTCCAGTTCTTTGGGATCGAGGGATTTGCTGAAGCGCTGATTAAAGCGAAAACGGCCAACCGGTGAGAGGTCGTAGCGCTCAGGGCTAAAAATAGAATTGACGTACTCGCGCGCGTTTTCAACGGTCGCGAGATCGCCGTCGCGCAGCTTCTTGTGAATTTCTACGTACGCCTCATCCACCGTCTTGGCCGGGTCTTTGGCGAGCATAACATCGAGCGCTTGCTTGGCGTTTGGGTTCCCTTTGAGGAGCGAGTACATATCCTTGTCGAACCGGCACCCGAGTACTCGGAGGAGCGAGGTGGCGGGGAATTTGCGTTTGCGGTCAATGCGAACATACACGCCACCGTCAGGGTCGCCTTCAATTTCAATCCAGGCACCGCGGGCAGGAATAATTTTGGCGCCGAAATAAATGCGCCCTTTCACTTCGTCAGACGTAAAGAAAATACCGTAGGAGCGTGCGAGCTGCGGCACAATGACGCGCTCAACACCGTTGATGATGAAGGTGCCGTGGTCGGTCATGACCGGAAAATCGGAGAGGAAGATCTCCTGTTCTTTGACCGAATCCATGGCCTTGTTCTTCACGCGCACAATCGCGCGAAGCGGCACCTCATAGGACATCTTGTTTGCCTTCGCGTAGTGCTCGTCAACTTTGGGTTCGCCGAGTTCCACTTTCACGAACTCGAGGTCAAACTTTTTTCCCGAGTAGTCTTTGATTGGCGAAAATTCTTTAAAAATTTCTTTAATGCCGTGCTCCAAGAGCCAGGCAAACGAGTCCACTTGTGCTTTGACGAGATGTGTGGCTTCCGTCCGGGGCGCGCGGAACCGACTGAAGTATTTCTTTTGCTTCACCATTGTGTGAATTGGTTACGAAGGAAAGGCAGCGGGACTATAGCCCCAGAACGCCAAAAAGAGGCGCACAAAAATTGCCTCTTTGTTATTAATCGATCCTTATTGATGCGTTGCGGTCTCCCTTCCGCCGCGCGACCCCCCGTTGTTGCTTTTCAAAACTCCCCCGTTACTCAATCGTTAGCATCAAAGGTTGTGCGGGGATTATAGTCGCGACCGTATATCTTGTCAAATAAAGACTTTATGAAGTTGGGGAAAACAGAAATCGCCCGGCGGGCGATCCCCGCTAGGCGAATGTAAAATGACTTCCAGAGCGAGCTCAATTGGCTGCCTTGCGATCGCCTGGCGCGAAGATGTGGTAGGGCTCGATTCTTGCGTGAGGGCGCTGAATGTAGAACTGCGACCCAGCGATTTCCTCTTTCAGGAGCTTTTCCAGAACTAACAGGGAATCTTTGATGATATCTACGTGGCTTTTGTAGCCACCGTTCTTGAGAATCTGATTGAGTCGCTCCACTGAACGTGGAGAGAGCACAACCTTGAGTTCGAAGTTTCCACGCTCGGCTTCTTTTGCCATCTCATCGGCCATCGGAACCTCCACGTTGCGCTTTGATCTTAGGGGCTCAAGCCCTGCCCCGTACTCATTAAAACGAATACTGAAACTATTTTGAGAGTGAGTCAATATGGCAATATATTGGCATGTTCATTCCGGAATTCTTGAGAATTCCGGAATGAAGTTATTTTTGGCGACGGGATTTTTTCCACTCATTGATTTTGGCGTGGTTGCCCGAGAGAAGAACCTTGGGAACGCGGTACTTCTTACCCTTATAGGAGAGGACCTCGGGGCGAGTGTAGACCTCGGGAGAAGACACGCGGCCCTCTTCAAGCGATTCGAACTTGCCAAGCACGCCCTTCTTTTGGCGGGCAATTGAATCAATAATGACCATCGCCGGCACTTCCCCGCCGGTCAAAATATACGGTCCCACTGAATACTCTTTCGCTTTGAGGGCTTTCGTTACCCGCGCATCGATACCTTCGTAGTGACCCGCAATGATAATGAGCTGCTGGTGCTTTTTGGCGAAGTTCTTCGCATCGGCATTGGTAAATTGTTTTCCAGCTGCGGAAGTAATGATGACCGGTACCTTTCTTCCCTTACGCACCTTATCTACCGCATGAAGAAGGGTTGCGGCATCAAGTACCATGCCGGGGCCCCCGCCGTAGGGACGATCATCCACTTGCTTCCATTTACGCTTTGAAAAATTACGCAGCTGATGCGCCTTTATAGAAATAATTTTGTTGCGTACGGCACGCCCAATAATGGAGTGGGCGCTATAACTTTCAATAACTTCCGGAAACAATGTAATGACATCAAACCGCATAGAAAGTCTGTAGTTAGTAGTCTATAGTCTATAGCGGTAAGTAGTTGAAAAGGCAACAGTCACGCCGGAGGATGACTGTCGCACTCATCTTTTTTGGACTACGGACTACTGACTATCGACTCAGAACTAGAGCTTTAGGTCGTCCATGACCTCATCGAGTGAGCGAGTCTGTGGTTGCTGTGGACCCTTGCGCTCCGGAATATCTGCCATGGTGCCACCTTCCGGTTCATTGATTTTGAGATTGACCCGCGCATTGTTTTTCATACCAACCACGCGCAGGAGTGTGCGAATCGCTTTTGCGGTATTTCCTGAGCGGCCAATGACCTTGCCCATGTCCTCGGGGTTAAGGGAGAGTGTCAAAAGTACTCCCATCTCATCGACGGTGCGATTGATCTTTACATCAGCGGGGTGGTCAACAAGACCTTTCACGACAAACTCCAGAAATTCCTGATCTCTTTCAGCCATGCGGAAAAATTAAGTTACTAAAAGTACTACGAGGAGTACGTTCCTCCTAGTATATCACAACCAATATAGAGGGGTGTTTAAGCCTTCACTTCCTCTGCGGGAACCGCAGGCGCTTCAGGGGCAGGGGCCGTTACAGGAGCTTCGGTTAGGGGGGCAGCGGCAGTTGGAACGGCTTCCTCCTTCTCTTTCTTAAATGAATTCTTGCGAGGGAGGGAGTCGCGCTTTTTGCCGGAGAGGATGCCCTTGTCGATGAGGAGATTGTGGAGAGTGTCTGAAAGTTGCGCGCCCTTCCCTACCCAATGCAGAATTCGCTCGCCATCAAGTTCCGTCTTTTTTTGGCCCGGGTGGTGATGGCCGACGATTTCAAGATTGCGGCCACTTTTTGGCCCCTGGGTTGACTGCGTAACCACAGCCCGAAACGCCGGATCATTCCGGCGGCCAACGCGCTGTAACCTAATCTTCAACATGCGCGGCACTGTAGCACAGGAGGGTGTTGCTCGACAAGAAATGAAGCCTGCTCAAGCGCGGTTGTTTTCGATCTCGCGATCCGGGTTGCCCTCGGGACGAAACTTACTTAACCACACCTAAACAGGCTTCGTGAGAGAGGGCCCAGGTCCATTTTTGAAGCGGGTGTCATGCAGCAAGCCCGTGCACGACCTAGCGCTGGAGGGGAGAGCAGCTCGCCGCTCCGAAATGGTTCCACTTTGACTATATGCACGAACAAGAGGAAGGTCAACCTGGTGAGAGTTAACTGCCTCTCACGTGGTCAATGTTATAGTTTTTGAAATGCCAGAGAAAAAAGGCCAGAAAACCTATACGGGCATCATCGATATTACGAGTCGCGCCGTAGGGTACGTTGCCATAGAGGGCTTCGAACAGGACATTGAGATCCCCCATGAGCGCCTCAATACTGCGCTCCCCGGCGATACGGTTTCGATTGAACTCGATCGAGGAGTGAGGGGCCGGCGCCAAACCGGCCGGGTGACGAGAGTCCTTGAACGACGCCTCAAAAATGCGGTCGGCGTCATCGAAAAACGAGAAAAAGACATGGTTCTTGTGTGCGATGATCGCCGCGTCTATCGCCCCCTCGTTATCACCAACGCAGAAAAAGCGGCGGGGAAAGAAGGCTTCAAGGCGGTGGTGCGGCTTTCAGACTGGAGTGACCCGCGCGTAGATCCCACGGGAACCTTAGGAGAGATCTTGGGGCGAAAAGGCGAGCATGAGACGGAAATGCGGGCGATTATTATTCGCCACGACTTCGATAGTGGGTTCCCCGACGATGTCGAGAAAGAAGCAAAGGAACTCGAACATTTCGATATATCAAAACAGAGCGAAAATCGGTGCGATTTTCGCAGCGTGCCTACCTGCACGATTGATCCGGTTGATGCCAAAGATTTCGACGATGCACTTTCGGTAAAGAAACTACCGGGTGGCCAGATTGAAGTTGGTGTGCATATTGCCGACGTTAGTCACTTCGTGCGACTAAAGACCGCCATTGAAAAAGAGGCCCAGCGTCGCGGCACCTCGGTCTACCTTGTTGACCGCACGATCCCCATGCTCCCCGAAGTTCTCTCCAACAACCTCTGCTCTCTTATGCCAAACGTCGACCGTCTCGCCATGAGCGCGGTGTTTGTACTCAACGAAAATGCAGAAGTCGTGAGTAAGTGGTTTGGCGAAACGATTATCCATTCAGTGAAGCGATTTTCGTACGAAGAGGCACAAGAAGTCCTCGACACCAGCACCGGCCCTCTCAAAGATGAACTGTTCGTCCTTCGAGACCTCGCACGGAAACTGAAAGCAAAACGAAGCGATGAAGGATCGATTGAGTTTGACCAAGAAGAAGTGCGTTTTAAGCTCGATAAAGACGGAAAACCGATTGGCGTTGAGAAGAAGCCGCGCCTTGAGACCAATTCACTTATCGAAGAATTTATGCTCCTCGCAAACCGTGAAGTGGCGCTCCATGTTCACGGACAGGAGAAAAAGCCGTCAAACAATCTTTTCATTTACCGCATTCACGACAATCCGGTCATCGAAAAAATTGAGGAACTCGGTATTTTCCTTCACGCCATTGGCTACGATCTTGCGCACCGCAAAGGAAAAGTATCACAGCACGCTATCACGAATCTGTTTAAGCAAATCGAAGGGAAGCCGGAAGAACAGCTCATTAAAGTTGCAACCATCCGCTCCATGGCAAAGGCGGTCTATTCGACCAAAAACATCGGCCATTTCGGCCTCTCCTTCCGCTACTACACCCACTTCACCTCACCCATTCGCCGCTACCCCGACTTACTGGTCCACCGCATGCTTAAAGCACACCTTGGCGGGAAGCCCATTCTTCGGTCCGAGTCAGCCCACTATGAACGCCTTGCTATCAAATCGTCGGAACGCGAGGCAGAGGCAGTTGCTGCCGAGCGCGAGTCGGTAAAGTACAAGCAGGTTGAGTACATGATGAGCCACATCGGTGAGGAGTTTGATGCCACCATTTCAGGAGTTGTTGAGTGGGGTGTCTACGTTGAAGAAGTAAATACAAAATCTGAAGGCTTGGTAAGTGTTCGCAATATGAAAGATGACTACTACGAGTACGATTCGCGATCGTTTTCACTCGTGGGGCGTCGCACAAAAGCAAGACGCGCACTCGGGGATAGAGTGCGCGTGAAGTTGGTTGCTGCCGATCTTGACCGCCGGCAGCTCGATTTTGTTCTTGTCTAACTAGTGGGCCTGGCTGGTGGTGCCGACTTTTCGTGTCCAGGCTGCTTCAGAACGGCTTATACGACGAGGACCCCATCGTACGAGAAGCAGGTGATCGGTATCACTCTCGGGCCGCACCGCTTCTGGATGCTTCTCCTGAAGCAGCGCAACAAGCTTTGCACTGAAACGATCGATCGGCAGTGCGTCGATACGATCTCCTTCAGGCGCATTGAGCGCATGTCCGATCATAACGATGAGAAGGCGCCCGTCAGGCGCAACAGCAACGCCACCTTCAAAATAGCGGTCGTCTTCCTGAAGAGACAGCCGGGTCAAGACCGGCGTTGCTCCGACGATGAGCAAAGTAGGCATGTGAACCTCCTTCCACTTCCGTACCGCGCGGAATTCCTCGTATCAAAAGCAAATCGATCGGATTGGTCAAGTTAAACGAAAGAGGGACGAGCCACCGGCTCGTCCCTGTCTCACATGCCCATTCGGCTTAGTCGGCCGCAGCGGGCTGCCTGGCGAATTCGCGCCGAGCGCGTTCCCGCAGCCGTTGGGGAATCTGGCTGTAGTTGACCGGGCGCCAGGCTCTGGTGCCCTTGTCGAGTGCCTCCCACTTGATACCGCCGTTGCCGTCGGAACCCGCGCGGTGCTCATGGTGGTCGGAGTACACGTAGCCGTCGGCCTCTGTGGCCATGGACGTTCTCCTTGATCGTCCCGCACCCCTGTGCGGAAACCTCATTTATTTAAGCGAACGTAACCAAAATAGCAAGCTAATTAGCCACAACCCCTTGTTTTTCATACTTGCTAATTCGATTGAATTAGCAAGTATGGTTGGCTATTTTGCTACAGCCACAGCCTCCTCGAACTTCACTGACAGCAATTTACTGACGCCGTCGCTCCCCATGGTGACACCATAAAGGATGCCTGCGCGGCTCATGGTTTCGCGATTGTGGGTGATGAGAATAAGCTGCGACTTTTTCGAGAGATTTTCAATCATGTCGCCATAGCGGCGCGAGTTCGCCTCGTCGAGCGCCGCATCGGTTTCGTCAAGAATAAGAAAGGGCGGTGGATTCACTTGGCTCATCGCAAAAATAAGCGCGATTGAGGTAAGCGCGCGCTCGCCTCCCGAGAGCATTTCAAGACCTTTAATGCGTTTGTGGGGCAAATTGACCGATATCTCAATTCCCTCCTCTGGCTCTGCTTCCTCTTCTTCCTCGGCAGGGACTCCCTGCAACATTTCAAGTTCCGAATCCGAAGAGGCGCGTTTCCGGCGACGCTCTACAACAACTGAAAGCGAAGCGCTGCCGCCGCCAAACATGACTCTAAAGAATCTTTCAAATTCCTCGTTGATCTTTTTCATGCCGGCCTCAAACTGGCGCTTCAGTTCCACGTCGAGTTCATCAATAAGCTGCTCGAGAGATTCCGCTGACTGATTGAGATCGAGAATTTCTTTTGCCAAAAATTCATCGCGCTCTTTTACCTCCCGGTGTTCCTTAAGGACTTCCTCGGATGACCCGCCACCAAACTCCTCAAGCCGGATTTTGAGTTTCTCAAGACCTCGGCGGCGTTCTTCCTGCGCCTTGCGTTCTTCTTGAAGTACCTGCGCTTCGTCAACGTTCGTATGCGCATACTCCATAAGTTCGCGGCCTATGAGTATTGCTCCTTCGGCAACTTCGCGTTTGAAATCCTCTTCTTCACGCAACAGAAGCGCTTCTTGCTGCAGGAGTCCCGAGAGCGTGCCGCGTAGCACTGTTTCTTCGTTCATGAGTTCGAAGACCTTACGCTCTGCATCGCGACCTTTCGTCTGTGCGGCTTCAAGTTCCGATTCAAGGGCGTGATAACGAGCCGTAAGTGTGCTTTCAGACTTGCGTACACTCCCCAATTCTGCGTCGATTTCTGTATGTTTCGCTTGGAGTTCCTGGAGCACACTTTCATCGAGAGTTGCGCTTCCCGGTCGGCGCGCAAGGAAGGAGGAAAGAAGGTCTTGAACGGAGGAAATAAGTTTTTTTATAGCCGACAGGTCCTGTTCGGCCGCCGCTTTTTTAAAATATTCCTTTGCCTCTTCATATACTGCCCGGACATCTTTAAGCGGTACCGTCGCCCCCTCTTCGCCAGCCGCTTTTGCGGCTTTGATGCGGCGCTCTTCGGCCCGTAGTTCCCCTTCTATTTGCCCCAACTCGCGCGTGAGTTTTTCTTTGCGGCTGCGGACACCAGAGAGCTCTTCTTCAAGTGAAATGATTTCCTTGCCGCGTCCATCGCTTTCGCGCGAAGAAGCCAATATTTTTTTGGCGTGCTCGAGTTCTTTCCCAATTCGCGAAAGCTCGTGTTCAGGTTCTTTACGCGCGGCCCCCAGCTCTTTTTTGGCGTGGGCAAGGTAGAGGGATTCGCGTTTGAGGTAGTCGAGGTAGCGCTCTTTGAGGTCCTCGCGCATGGTTTTTGCTTTTTCGATCTTCTCTACCTGCTTTTCGAGGAACCGGAGGTGCGGCGTAATTTCTTTGCGGAGCGACTCAACGTGAGAAATATTTTCGCGCGTTTTCCCGAGCTTTTTAATGCTCTCGTCGCGTTTGTAGTGGTAAATCTTAAGCCCAAGCGCATCCTCAATCATTTCACGACGCTCTCTGGCATTTGCGGAAAGAATGCGGTCCGCTTCGCCTTGGGAAATAATGTGGTGCCCAGACGCGCCAATGTTGGCTTTTGCCAAAAGCTCAAAAATATCTCGGAGCCGCACCTGACTTCCGTTGACCGAATATTCATTGATGCCGTCGCGGTGAACGACACGCTCGATTGAAACCTCATCAAAGTCGATGTTGAAGAGCTTGTTTTTATTGTCAAAAATAATTTTGACGCCCGCGCGCCCGGCGCGCGGGACCGCTTTCGAGCCATTCCAAATGAGGTCCTCGCCGCGCCTTCCGCGCATGCTCTTCATGGACTGCTCGCCTAAGACAAACCGAAATGCCTCCGCCACATTGCTTTTCCCGGAGCCGTTTGGCCCCACAATTGCGGTTATTGAGGAGGCAAAATCGAGCGAGGTTTTCTTCGCAAATGACTTAAAACCAAAAAGCTCCAAACTTTTGAGCTGCATCGGGATTATTGTAGCAGCTAAAAACCTTAAAGAAATTATATTTTGCGAAAGATTGACAATATGTATATTTTCATGCTATAATGTTGCTGTCGTTCAAAAGAGGAGGGCGCCACGGTGCTCGTCTTTACCCTCATCACCACGCCGGATGACAGTGGTGGTGTGGGTGGCGACGGACTCGAATCGCCAGTATTCGAGTCGCGCGAGAAATGCGAAGCTGCGGCTCCGGCGGCGAAGGCCGAAATGGAGCGGCACTGGCTGAAGCTCTATAAACGGGGTGAGTTCGTGGTCATTCACGAATGCGCCCCTATTCTGCCCGGCTCGTAGGCGCGTGCCTCGAGCCGGGAACGCCCTGGCCTACGGCCGGGGCGTTTTCGTTACCAACCTTTGGCTTCGAGGCCCTTCCGAGCTGCTTCTTGCTCCGCCTCTTGTTTGCTCTTTCCTTCTCCTTTCGCCACTAATTCTTTGCCGATATAAACGCCAATAACAAACTTTTTGTCGTGGTCGGGACCTGACTCGCTTATTGTTTGGTAGGCCGGGGTAATACCCGCTTCATCCTGTGCCTTTTCTTGGAAGAGACTTTTTGCATCGCGCCACAGCTGATCTGCCACCATTTTTTCTGTTCGCGGAAGTACGCTGCGCCCAATGAACGCGGCGGCAGCGTCGTAGCCTTGGTCGAGATAAATCGCGCCGACGAGCGCCTCGAGTGCATTTGCCAATAGGAATTGGCGGGCCCGGCCGGTGTCTTTTGCTTCCCCGCGTGAGAGAAGCATGTAGTCATTCATCCCAATTTCTTGCGCAATTTCCGAAAGTGTTTGTGCGTTGACGAGTGCCGAGCGATAGGAGGTAAGGTCGCCCTCGGTGGACTGAGGATACGTATCAAAGAGGTGACGTGTCACCACCAATTCAAGAACCGCGTCGCCTAAAAATTCGAGACGCTCATTGTGGGCGAGCCCCGGCTCGCGGTTTTCATTGAGGTAGGAGCGATGCGTAAACGCCTCCCTTAGGAGTCGCTCATTGTCAAAGGAAACGCTAATGCGCTTTTCAAATGATTCGAGCCCGTTGCTATCACTCCCAGCCATACATCAGCATTATGCTTATTCTCTAATTCTGCAGAATATTGGTATAAGTACTCCGTTATTTCTTTGCTTTGTTCTGTTTGGATCCCCCTGACGCCCCCGACTCCCTCCCCTTCTCCCCGGCCAGGCCATTTAAGGCCTTGGTCACGATGGGAAGAATATCGTTATAAAAATTAAGGTCAAGGATGTCAGCTACCTTAAACCATTTAGCATCATCGAGCCCTCCCTTCTCTTCGAGTTTGATGTCTTCAAACTTCGACTCCGCAAGAAAGTACGAAACGTGCTTACGCTTCTTTCCGGATTCTGGATCAGAGGCAACATACTCGTTCTCACCAAGCTTCTCAGCCGGTTTTATGGTGAGCCCAATTTCTTCTTTTATCTTCCGTACGACGCCGATCTCTTCATTCTCCTCTGGCTGAAGCTTCCCTTTCGATAAGGTCCAGTGGCCAAAGATATCGTGGACGAGTGCGAGATACATTTCACCGCCATGCTTTGCATAGACGACCGCTCCGACAAGACGCTCAACCGGCAGTTGGTCATAAGGAATATCGTTTCGCTTTTTCTTGCTGGTCTCGTGCTTCCCCGGCTCGCCTATCTCTTTATAGACCGCGCCAAGGACGCCGTTGACGAATTTGCCGCTGCTTTCGCCGCCATACGTTTTCGCCAATTCAATGGCTTCGTTAATGGCCACTTTCGCGGGCACCTCCGTGCGGTCAGCAAAAAGAAGTTCAAAGAGCCCGAGCCGCAAGATATTGCGATCTACGGGGGAAATTTTGGCAATCGGCCAATCGGGCGCTGCTTTTTCAATAATGGCATCGAGGTCAGCGCGACGAGACATCGTGCCGCCGAGAAGGTCTTTCATAAATGAAAAATCTCCCACACCGGGAGCATATTCCTCTGCATTCCTTTGTAAGGCATCGCCTGCATCGACAGTTCTTCCCATCTCATGGGCGATATCCCACTCGAAGAGTGTCTGCATCACGACTGATCTTGAGAGATGCCTATTAGCCATGTAAATGTGCCTGCCCCGCGCACTATCCTATCCCTAACCAACCTAGTATACCAAAATTATTGGCGACGCAGGCGAGTGAAATGAATATCAGGTGGATATTCATTTCCGAGCCGAGGAAGCCAAAAAGGATTCTGAAAGAATCCTTACTTCGATCCTGCTGCTGCCGCCTTCTCACGCGCAACTTTCTTCTCTGCGCGCTTCTGCGCTTTTGCAGCAACATCAATGACCTTCTTGCCGCGGTAGTTGCCGCAAGACAGACAAGCACGATGGCGAAGGACTGAAGCCCCGCATACCTCGCAGGAGATGAGCGCCGGAGCCGACAGCGCATGGTGGCTGCGGCGGTTTTTTGTATGGGCCCTTGTGGCCCGCATCCTGACTACCATGGAAGGACTATACCCCATGAGATAGACGCCGACAAGCTGGTAAAGAATGGTTATGCGATACAGAATCCGTCGACGATTTTTACAAGAATATTTCAGTTTATCTCACGGGATAGAGCAAATAGGCTTCAAGCGGGCAAACAAGAAACGTAAGTCATTCTTGACCAACCCACGACCTTTCGTTAAGAATGCGATCTAGGAAGAAGGAGGTCACGTCATGATTATCAAAGAGGGCCGGCGTGTGCTGCTGGCAACCATGGAGGAGGACTATCTCCCTCTCCATGTGAAGTACCTCAATGATCCCCAAGTAAATCGCTATATTGCGTCTCGCCCACCCTTTTCGCTCGAACAACAGCGAGAATGGCTCGCCGGGAAGCAGGCGGCGCAAGACCTCGTGCATGCCATCTTGCTGAAAGATGCGATCCCCGCCTTCATCGGCGTCATGGAGCTCGGCTCGATCGATCGCACCACCGGCACTGCGATTTCAGCTTCGATCATTGGCGCCCGCTCCCTCTGGGGACAAGGAATCGCGCGTGAGGCACGGCTTATGCAACTTCACATCGCGTTCCGTGAGCTTGGTCTCATTGCCGTCTTAAGCAAGACGGTGCGGCCAAATGTGCGGAGCCGACGATTTCTTGAAAGCGTCGGCTACGAGATCTATCATGTGGCCCAAGATGCCCGAACCATCGAAGGCACACCGCAAGATGAACTTTGGTACTGTGTGACACCGGAGAGATGGCTCCCGCATTGGGAACGTTACCGTGCCGGATCATGAGAAAGGCCGCCAATCGAATCTTGATCGGCGGCCTTTGTACGACCGAGATGCTTGCAGGCACGTGTGGACTCTACCGGCCCGACCGTCCGGAGAGCGCCCAGCCATCGATCATAAACCCTCCCATCCGTTCATGCGCGTAGGCGGTTATGCGCCGGAGCGCCGGAAGCGATGGTTTCGCGATTGCCTGGCAGAACAGTTGCCGAAAGCGACGGTCAGGGATTCCCGCGATACCGTAGCGACGGCGAAAGTCCGCGTTAGTCATAAAGTGATGCATCCGCGCGGGACGCGGTATCTCGCAACGTTTGTATGCGGCATACGCTGCGAGTACTTCCTGCAGAGCAGCGAAGTACGCATATGCGAAACCGGGAGTCTCGCGACGCTTTAGCTCCTCGAGATTGTCGAGCTGATCCCAGAGATAGTACTTCCGAAGCTCAACCGACTTTCGCGAGAGACGAGGCAGCGGCCGTTTGAGGAGCCGGACCGCACGCTCCTTAAGGCGTGTCAGTGTACCGCGCCGGCCGAACAATATTGCGCCAGTCGCAAGCATTCGCGCTCGAAGACGTTTGCCCTCACGGACATCATGCTCCTCCAAGTAGCGCAGATGCGATACGGGATAGAAGGCGTATTCGATCATGACGCCATCTATGAGGATATTCCCCCGTCTCCACCTCCGTGTCTCTTCCGTGACGATGATGCAAACATCGACGTCCGACGCAGAGGTCTCGAGCCCCACCGCGTAACTGCCGACGAGCAGCGCGCCGATGACGTGGGGAGCGTTTTCCAGGGAGCGAGAAATTTCATCAAGGCTCCCCACTGGCTCGTTCTTTTTTCCATGTGAACCTCTTGTGGAAGATGTTAAGGTGGCGCTTCTGCGGAGAGCAAAACATGAAACGGTGCCACTGTCACTAAGGGGCGACCAACGAACACTTTGTGCTAGAATCCGCGCATGGCAGGCGACAACCACATCTATCATCGTCTGGCGCCATGCGGATGCCTTGATGGCTTTGTTGATCAAGACACGGATTTCCTGAAGGAATACACGCACTGGTTCTTGGCGCTTAACTGGCAGCAAGGATTCCTCGGTCGTTCGCTCCTATTCCTTAAACGGCACGCAACCGACCAAGTCGAACTCACCGACGAAGAAATGCGCGAGGAGCACCATATCTACCAAGCATGGCGACATGCGGTTGAAAAAGCTTTCCGTCCGGACAAGATCAACCAAGCCCAGCTTGGCAATGAGGAGTTCCTCCATCGCGGCCACATCCACTGGCATTTCGTCCCCCGATATCGGCGACCGACATCGTTCGCAGGCGTCGAATTCCAGCACGACGATGCGCAGTCGCAGAAGGTCATTTACTCCGACGTCCACAAGAAAATTGTCCACCCGGCAGAGGTGCGCAAAAAGATCAAAGACGAACTGTTGCGTTATCTCTAATTCACAATAGCGGGCAAACGAAAACGGCGTCGCCCCGGCGTTCCCCAAAATTTGGGGAACGGTGAGCGACGCCGTTATTTTCCGTGGCCATTCCTCGCGCGGCCATTGCGACGTATGCCATTGCGTTGGTGCGGCGTGTCGATGAGCCCAGGAACGCCGTGCCCGTTGTACGCATCTCGCATCCGCTTCTTCCATTCCTTCGGCGGAAGAATTTCAACTTGGACGCCGGCTTTGCGGGCCAGACGGACAAAAAGATCCGTTTGACGCTCTGGGGTCCACTCACCTTCAAGTGGATTAGTCGGGAATCTGTTTTTCATGTGCGCCTCCCTCGCTGCCGTGAGCGTAGCCTGCAATGGAGATGATTAAAAGCCTGCCCTGTGCACAACGCGTGTAAAAAGAAGAACGCCTCGGGACGATGGCCAATCGTCGCGAGGCGCCCGGCGTTCTGTATTCTACTTTTGTTTTTCCTCTTCGAGTCGCGCTAAGAGTTGTTGCAGCACCCGCCACTTCCTCGGATCCTTAGCCGGATCAATGGCAAGGCGTTTGCAATACCCTTTGGGGGGCATCTGTCCGTCGTGCTGCACGATGAAGCAAAACGGATCAGGAGCGTCCCCTCCTACACTTGCGAAGCGAATGCAGCTGTCGCAAATGAGGATGTCTTGCGGGTCCGTGTCGTAGATTCCGGCGAGAACATCCCGGATCTCCTTCACGGTCACAAGAAGGTCCTTGTTGCGCGACCGGTTAGAACTCGGGTTAGGCGCTGGAGGAGCTCGTTTAGGCTTAGCCTGAGTGCCTTGTTGCACCTGTATAGTCTCCTCAGGAAATAGCAGGCCCTGAATTGAGCACGCCGCAATTACCCTACGCCTAGAAGTAGTGAGTCGTCAACTGCGTAACTTCATACCGGCAGGAAACTTTTGCGATGAATATCGCACGGCCCCAGCTGCCGCAAGAGCTTCATATGGAGGTCAGTCCCGTAGCCTTTGTGTTCTTCAAAGCGATACGCTGGATAACGACGCGCGAGTGTTGTCATGCGCGCGTCGCGCTTCACTTTCGCGGCGATTGATGCCATGGCAATGACGGGCACCTGCTCGTCTCCGCGAATGATGGTGCGCTGGAGTCGAAATTCGCGTGGCGCGCGAAGACCCCCATCAAGAAGGACAATCATTTCTTCAGGATGAACATTAAACGAGCGCACCGCGCGCGTAAGCGCGCGGCGAATCGCTTCTACAATTCCCAGTCGATCAATCATCTCAGCACTTGAAAATGAGACGCTGTAGCGAAGCGCAGGATGTTCCTCCATTCGCGCAAGCCACTCTTCCCGTTTCTGTGCGGAGAGCTGCTTTGAGTCTTTGAGGAGCCCGAACTTCGAAAAATCAAAATCAATGGGAGCGAGTGCAGCACCTACGGCAACGGCGCCCGCCAACGGCCCCCGCCCCGCTTCGTCAACACCAAGAATATACTTGGCTTTGTGCGCCTTTAACGGAAACAGAGGCACAGCCCTACCATAGGACTCCTTTACCAAAATTCGCCCCAGGACTTCAGTGTCGTACCACATTCAAATGATGCGGTGCGCTGAATTTTTATGGAGTTTTGACCGGGTGCGCGACCCGGTGATTCCCATAGAAAAACTATACCATGTAGTCCCACAACATAACGATATACAATGGGGACATGTCGGCTAAGTTTGTACACTTACATACTCATAGTCACTACTCCCTGCTACAAGCGCTCCCGAAAGTGCCCGAACTGGTCGCGGCAGCAAAAGCGGCCGGTATGGAGTCTTTGGCACTTACTGACAGTGGCAATCTCTACGGCGCCATCGAGTTTTACAAAGAATGTAAGGCAGAGGGTATTAAACCCATCATTGGCGTTGATGTCTATGTGGCGCCGCGCACGCGCTTTGATAAAGAACATAAAATAGACAACCGAACGACCCGGCTTGTTCTTCTTGCAAAAAATCTTCGCGGGTACCACAACTTACTCCAGCTCATTACCTCCTCCTACCTTGACGGCTTTTACTACCGCCCACGCATAGACCGCGAGCTCATGATGCGGCATCACGAAGGACTCGTGGCGCTTATTCCTCATGTTGCGAGCGATGTTTCCCGCGCGCTCCGGAGTGGCGATGTCGGTAAAGCCAAAGAGCTTATGGCAACCTACCGGGAAATCTACGGGAGTGACCTTTACCTTGAACTTACTCACCACCCAGAACTTGATGGTGAGCCCGGCCTTTCACGTGCCATCATCGAACTTTCAAAAGCAGCCGACGTGCCTCTCATTGCAGCGTACGACGTCTATTACCTTAAACCGGAAGATCGCCGCGCGCGCGACACCATGGTTGAAATTTCTCTTGGCGGCGATCGTGACACTACCGGTTTTGGCGACGAAGGCCTTGATTTTTCTTTTATCTCACGCGAACAAGCAAACGAGTTTTTTAAAGACACGCCTGAGGCGCTTTCTAATACCGAAAAACTTGCGAATGAACTTAACGTCGAGCTCCCGCTCGGGAAGTGGGTGTTCCCGTCGATTGCGATACCGGAAGGTAGTACGCACGATGAGGAGCTACGAAAACTCGTCTACAGCGGCATCCCTCGTCGCGGCGTAGAGGAGACGAAAGAACTTACCGACCGCATTGAGTACGAACTCGGCATTATTAAGGGTAAAGGATACGCACCCTACTTCCTTGTCGTCGCAGACCTCCTTCACTACGCACACGAGCACGACATTCTGACGACCATTCGCGGATCGGTTGCCGGCAGTATGGTGACCTACCTTGCCGGCATCACGAACGTCAATCCGTTTGAGTACAAGCTCCCCTTTGAGCGCTTCCTCAATCCGGAACGCCCGAGCGCCCCTGATATCGACATGGACTATGCCGACAACCGGCGCGACGAAATGATTGAGTACGCGAAGAAAACGTACGGGGAAGACAAGGTCGCCCAGATCGGAACCTTCGGCACCATGATGGCGCGCGCGGCGGTGCGCGACGTCGCGCGCGCCCTCAAGCACCCCTATGGCGTGGGCGATCGAATCGCCAAACGCATCCCTATAGGCTCACAGGGTTTTCCTATGACCATAGACCGGGCACTGGAGCTTGATGAGGAACTACGCGGCATGTACAAAAAAGATCCCGACGTCAAAGAGATTATTGATCTCGCAAAAAAAATTGAAGGTTGCGCCCGCCACATTTCAGTCCACGCCGCAGGAGTCGTCATGGCGCCGACACCCTTAACGGACTACACGCCGCTCCAGCCTGATCCCAAGGGTGGCAAGGTGGTGACCCAGTACGACATGTACGCGGTTGAGGATGCAGGACTTCTTAAGTTCGATTTCCTTGGCATTCGCAACCTCGCCATCCTTGCGGACGCGGTTAAAATAGTGAAAAAGCGTCGCGGCATTGATGTCGATATTGAGCGCATACCGCTTGATGACAAGAAAACCTTCGCCATGCTCGCACGTGGCGAAACTATGGGCCTCTTTCAGCTTGGCGGCTCCGGCATGACGCGGCACCTCAAAGACCTCAAGCCCTCGTCGATTCACGACATCAACGCCATGGTCGCGCTCTATCGCCCCGGCCCCATGGAGTCGATCCCCGAGTACATCGAGCGCAAACATAACCCCGCCCGCGTGACCTACCTTGACCCGCGCATGAAAGAAATTCTCGCGCAGTCTCATGGCGTTATTACCTACCAAGATGACGTCCTTCTTATTGCGATCCATATTGCCGGCTACTCGTGGCTTGAGGCGGACAAACTCCGCAAGGCGATGGGTAAAAAAATCCCGGCCGAAATGGAGGCACAAAAAGAAAAATTTATCGACGGCTGTGTCAGTTATGGGAAGTTAATCAAAGGGCAGGCGGAAAAAATTTGGAAACTGATTGAACCCTTTGCGGCGTACGGCTTTAACAAAGCCCACGCCGCAAGCTATGGTCGTGTTGCCTACCAAACGGCCTACATGAAAGCAAATTTTCCGGTTGAGTATATGACCGCGGTCCTTACCGCTGACTCGGGAGACATCGATAAAATTTCAGAAATTATGGTCGAGTGTAAACGTATGGGACTTTTGGTACTGCCGCCGGACGTTAACGAGAGTTTTGGTGACTTTACGGCGATAACCGACGAAGCTGGAAAAGATGGTGTTCGATTTGGGTTGCATTCGATCAAGAATTTCGGCGAAGGCATTGCGGACATTATCCTCGAGGAACGTAAAACAAACGGCCCCTACACATCTCTCTCCGATTTCTTGCGTCGTGTGCAGCATCGCAATCTCAATAAGAAATCGCTTGAATCACTCATTAAGTGCGGCGCACTCGACTCATTGGGAGAGCGCGGCGTCCTTTTTGCTAATCTCGATACCCTTCTTGCCTTTAGCAAGGAAACGGGAAGCGCTGCCGCCGCACAAGACTCGCTTTTTGGCTCACTTCATCAAGGAGGCGATATTCGACTCGAAAAGGCATCGCCCGCGACAATGGATGAGCGCCTCACATGGGAGAAAGAACTGATTGGCCTCTATATCTCCGGACACCCATTGGAAAAACATGCGGCAAAGCTGGCGGGGCGAAGTAAAACTATTGAGCAGCTCAAATCTGAACTTAAAGAAGGAATGGTGACGGTCGCCGCCGGAATCGTTTCTAATTTTAAAGAGATCTACACCAAGAGCGGCGACCGTATGGTATTTCTTAAACTCTCCGATCTCTCCGGCGGGATTGAGGTGGTACTTTTCCCCCGCGTTTTTACGCAGTTCGGAAAACTCGTTGCCGACGACAAATGCATCGCAGTGAAAGGCCGCATCTCGGACCGTAATGGCGAAACCTCCCTCGTTGCTGAGGCAATAAAAGAGCTATAGGATTAGGCGCATGGCTCACATCGACCATATCCGGCACTCCCTCGCCCACCTGTTGGCTACCGCGGTCAAGGAATTTGACCCGGGGGTTAAGCTCGCCATTGGCCCCACCATTGATACGGGTTTTTATTACGACCTCGAACTCGGGAAGCCACTTTCTGAAAA
This sequence comes from bacterium, assembly GCA_005239955.1. Lineage (GTDB taxonomy): Bacteria > Patescibacteriota > Minisyncoccia > Phycocordibacterales > SBAW01 > SBAW01. The sequence goes on from SBAW01000040.1 coordinate 39,058, forward strand.
AGACTTCCCCGCGCTCGAGAAGCGCATGAAAGCGCTCTTGAAAGAAAAACTTTCCTTCGAGCGCATTGACGCAACGGCGGCACAGGCGCGGGAAGAATTTAAGGATCAGCCCTACAAACTTGAACTCATTGACGAGCTCGAGAATAAGGGCGAAAAGATTACGCTTTACCAAACCGGTACGTTTATTGACCTCTGTCGCGGTGGCCACGTGGAGAATACGAGCGAGATTGACCCAAAAAGTTTTAAGCTCGACCGCATTGCCGGAGCGTACTGGCGCGGTAGCGAAAAGAATAAAATGCTCACCCGTATTTACGGACTCGCCTTCCCTTCTGCGGAAGAGCTTGCGGGGTTTGAAGCGAAGCGTGAAGAGGCGCGTAAACGCGACCATCGAAAACTGGGTAAGGAGCTTGACCTCTTTGTATTCTCGGAACTCGTGGGGAGCGGCATGCCGCTTTTTACGCCGCGGGGCAATGCGATCCGTCGCGAAATCGTGAATTACTCGCGCGAACTCAACCAGGAACTCAGCTTTGACGAAGTGCACACACCAAACATCAATAAGGCGGAGCTCTTTAAAATTTCGGGTCACTACGACAAATACAAGGAGGACATGCTTAAAGTCTCTTCGCAGTATGTTGAAGACGAGATGTTCCTCAAACCGATGAACTGTCCGCAGCACACGCAGATTTACGCTTCGCAACCGCGCAGCTACCGTGACCTCCCCATCCGCTACGCCGACTTTGCGACACTCTATCGCGATGAGCGTCCGGGCGAACTCTCTGGCCTTACGCGCCTGCGCGCCTTTGCACAAGACGATGGGCATATTTTCTGCCGTGAAGACCAGATTGAAGAAGAAATCGAAAAGATTCTTGGCGTCGTACAAAAGGCACTCCAGACCTACAAAATTGATTCGTGGATGCGACTCTCGCTTCGCGACCCACAAAATAAAGAGAAATATTTGGGGGCCGACGAGGTGTGGGAAAAATCGCAGTCAATCATGCGCGGACTTCTCAAAGCAAAAAAGATTACACATAAGGAAGCCGAGGGCGAGGCGGCATTTTACGGTCCTAAAATTGACATCATGGCGGTTGATGTCCTTGGCCGCGAGTGGCAGATTTCAACCATTCAGCTCGATTTCAATCAGCCTGCACGCTTTAAGCTCGCCTATACCGACAGAGACGGGGCTGAAAAAACGCCAGTTATGATTCACCGCGCGCTTATTGGTTCCCCTGAGCGTTTTATGGGCATCCTCATCGAGCACTACGCTGGTGCATTCCCGGTTTGGCTCGCGCCAGTCCAGGTCAAAGTACTCCCGATTGGCGAGGCACACCTTCCGTACGCGCGCGGGGTCTTTGAAGGACTGAAAGGAGCAAAACTACGGGCAGAACTCGATGAAAGCGCAGAGACCTTGGGAAAGAAAATCAGGAACGCAAAGACCGAAAAAGTCCCCTATTTCCTCGTTATTGGTGATAAGGAAGTTGAAGGCGAGACGGTAACCGTTGAGGGGCGCGAAGGACAGGTGGGCGCTATGCCACTCGAAGATTTTATCGCCCGCGTCTGGGACGAATCAGGGAATCGTACATAGAAGCTGTCGCGGTCACCTGCCCTAATCAATACATTTTATCTAATTATTTCACCATGGTGAGATAATTAGATTTTTATATTGAATTTCCGACGAAAGGATATGTCCTGCCCTCCTATTGAGTCAGCAACAACAAGTCGCAACTGATTTTCGCTGAGATGGAAAAATTCTTTGAGTAATTCGAGTTCTTTAGTGCAATCATGAGGATATACCCATGCACTTTTTTGAAGTTGTGCAAAACCCAATCGTTTCAAGAAGGATCTGAACGCGTCGCGTTTTTGCCGCTCTGATGCCGGGACATCAAACATTACAATTCGCCATTTTTTATCCCAGTGAATTTTTTTCTTCATTTGTAATTGACGCAGTTGCTGGAAACGTTGATAGGATTCTGCGCGATATTTTCCTTTCCGGGTTAATGTAATGGTCGTGTTTCCTTTGTCGCGCTTAATTGAAATAAGGTTTTTCGAACGGAGATAGTGCCAAGATGCTTGAATACGCTGCGGCTTGGTTTCTTTTTGCATGGCAACAGCGACCGCAACGGCAGCTGCTCCCAAGGCAGGAGCAGCTATTACAAGGCCGACAAGTCCCGCATCAAGAAGGAGCACTAACATTTCATTTGAGCCAGAACGCCGAAGGTGTTTGTGTAAGAAAACCTTGAAATTGCTCATACTATAATTATTTCACCATGGTGAAATAATTATATACTGATAGTGAGCAACCAAACCCCCGCTTTCAAGGCGGGGTGTTGGTGTATGCATGCTGCTTAGATGCTGCGGTGGATTTGCGACTGAATGAAGTCATCCATGTACGCACGTGGTGCTGGTTCGTTCACCCGATCCTTCTCCATTTCTTTTTTCTCTCCCGGGACTGTTGCGTAAGCAAACGTAGGCTGTGCCGCCACGGGACTCATTTGCGTACCGGGGTTTTTTTGAAGCACATCAAGGGCACGCGTTACCGCGAGCTTAAGTCCCGTCGCCGGCGAGGAGTAGACTTGATCGATACCGGAAACGAGCGCATTTACCAAGCCTTCGATTTCTTTCACACCAAGGTGTGCCACCTTTTCGAGTGTGTAGGCTTCCGGCGCCTCACCTCCCTCAACACGGCAACGGTATGCCTTATCAAGTTCGCAGACCGCTTTCGTAAGGAAGTCGCTCGCTTTTTCATTGCCTTCGGCCGCAAGGGTGCGGAGGAATGAAAACACTTTCGTCTTCTCGCCGTCAGTGAGCCATCCGATAAAGAGGGGTACGGTATTTACGTTCCCAGCAAAGAGAAGATCGTGGACCTTTTCCTGATTGAGGAGCACCCAGCCATCCTCTTTCGGATACTTCGTCTTCGCCGCAGCCGTGACGGTCTGGAGCATTTTTACCGAAGTCTCGGGATTATGTGCCGCGGCAGCAGAAATAAGTTTGATGCCATCGCGCGAGATCATGACTTGGTTATCATGCGCCGTACGCTCAAGAGTTTTCTCAAGATCGCTTATCGGAATAGCGAGGTGAGTAGGCTTACTTTCTTTGTGAGAAGGCGCCGGTGCGACTTCAGGCGCAATTGCAGGAGCTGCGGTAGTGGCAGCAGGAATATACGTTTCTTTTGCTTCTTGCATTGCGGCCGCACGAACAAAGTACGGTACTGACTCTTCAGTTGGAGAAGGTGCAACGGTGCGTTCATGAAGGATGCGAGGCTCCGGAGCGCTATAGCGAATTGAAAGTGGGTTCGAAGTGACGCTGCCGGCGACACCAAGTGCAGCGCCAAAAAGTGACGCGAAGCCTGCGAAGAGTTTGATGCCGAGTTTCTTTACGACAAGAAGATAAGAAAGGCCCGCGCTCCAAAGGGTAAGGAGCGTCCAGAAAATACCCTTTTCAATAGGGCCGCCGTCAAAACCAGTGTAGGGAATTTGCGAGAGGTAGACGAACGCAAGCGGTTGCTCGCCCGGCTTCTGGAAGAGGACCACGCGCGGCGGATTTACTCCCCCGTCGCCACCCCCGTCTCCGCCGGAGTCGCCCGGCGAGTCGCCGGTATCGCCGACATCGCCCGTATCACCAACGTCGCCGACGTCTCCTACGTCACCCACATCTCCAACATCGCCCACGTCACCGACGTCACCAACATCGCCGACATCGCCAACATCTCCGACGTCACCGACAGAATCTCCACCGTCCCCAATAACATCACCTCCATCGCCAACGTCGCCGCCGGTACCTCCATCGCCAACGTCGCCGCCGGTACCTCCATCGCCGACATCTCCCCCAGTGCCACCGTCGCCGGAATCACCTCCGGTTCCACCATCTCCTGCATCACCTCCAGTACCACCATCGCCAGCGTCGCCACCAGAGCCGCCATCACCGCCGTCACCGCCAGAGCCGCCATCACCGCCGTCACCGCCAGAGCCGCCGTCGCCATCACCGTCGCCATACACTGGCGTAAGGCCGAAATGGAGCGCACGATGATTACCACCGGAAACTTTGTAGTCTACCTGCGTATAAAAAACCGCCATTGCCACCATAACAAACGAAATAAAAGCACTCGCGGTTATGCGAATGGCTTTCTTAAGCGTTGCTTCAATTTTGTTTGTCATTGTGTTGTTTTGTTCCATTGTTTTTCCTGATTCCTGATTGATGAAGATTAGTCCAGGGTACAGTGCGCTTTCTTGTTGCGCACCGTACCCCGAACCTTAGTTGCCTGCAAGGATCTTGTTCGCCTTGCAAGCGGAGTTGTGCCGCCGCTACGGGTGGGCCGCGTGCTGCCGGCTGGTGCATCCCGTCCATTCCGACGGGTAGAACCAGACCTCGCGACGGTTCGTCGTCTGCCCCAAGGGAGGCGAAACGAACGCTGCGGGATACACGACAACCAGCAGATGGCCGCTGGCGACTTTCGTCTCGCCGCCCGGAAGCTCGATCGAGCCCCGGCCGGTGATGGGGAAGGTTCCGACCAGCTCGCGCTGGCGGACATCCTTCCCTTTCTGCCAGAAGACCTGCACGAGGGTCTCCGCCCTTGACCACAGGTTGGCCTGGCCGCCACGGGCCATCTGGCCCAAGGCCTTGCCGACCTCCCGCGAGAACGAGCGGTTGCGGTCGGTCGTCGTCGTAATGGCGCCGCGGTTCAATTCGAACCCGGTGATCTCCGCCGTAAGCCGCTGATAGTCCGGCGGCATCCGGCGGACGTCATAGATGTTGACCTCCATGACGCTGCCGTTGGGGCAGGTCCCGGCATCGGCCATCGGCGGCTGCGCCGGCAGCTCCTCAGCCTTCGGCTTCGGCGCCGGGGGCGGCACCTTGCATTCGGGCCGCTTCCAGGACTCGCCATCCTCCTCGACCGCCAAGTAGTAGCGGCCGGGGATGGCGTTGCCGTCTTTGCCGACGCAGGCGCGGCGCTTGGCGAGCTTCCCGCACCAGCGGTCGAGGATTTCCTCCCACGTGTCGCCGGCGGCGACACGGATGCGGAGGGGCTTGCCGGCGAGGCGCTCGCTGCCCGGCGGGCAAACGAACGGAATCTCGCCGCTCACCCCGACCTTGCAGGTGATGCAATCGGGGCGGCTCGTCTGCGCCATGGCGGAACCCGTGAGGGCCGCCATGGCGAGGATCGTGAGTGCGAGTGCCATGATTCGCATGGCGGTCTCCTCTTGATTGAGCGCCGCACGCGCTCGGTTGATGATTGGAAAGATCGTTACTGTCGGTATGCGGAACGACAGCCTCACAATTGCTTGGGAGGTAGTTATGCTCGATTCAGTCTTTATCGAGAACACCTATCTCCCAACAAACGTCTGATGTAACTACTGCGATATATCGCAGCAGTTACTATTTACAAAGAACGACTCCCAACGTACATCGCTTCGACGACGAAGCGTTCAGACTTCGCCCCAAAGGAATTGCACGTTGAAAGGGTGAGCTTCCTTGTCCCAGGGGTAAGATCGATGACCGCATCTCCACTATCTATAAGCCCGACGCTCGTTACCTGGTAGCGGTACTCTATTGAATCGGACTGTACCTGAATTACGTCCCCAATGGCAAGCTTCTGGATGTCGTTGAATGCTTTGTAGTTGCTGTTGTAAACAAACGGCAGGTAGCTTGAATGGCCAAAGAGAAGCATATTCGCGTCCTCTCCCAAAAGCGCAGACCCCGGATAGCGCACCACACCTTTAAGGAGCGCGCTATCGAGCGTTTGGATATCAGAGCGCTCGGGGTTGAGGATCTCCTCATTGAGGCCAATTTTCTCGGCAATCACCCGTACCGGCTCCGTGGTCATTTCCACCGACGGACCCGAGGTCTCCGGGGACTGCGTCTCCGCAACGTCGGTTGAAGCGCTTGAAGGGCTCGGCGTAAGGCCGATGACATCAAGGAGCGCAAACGACACAAAGAAAACGACCAAAAAGGTCACCACAAAGGCGCCCCAGGACGTTCGTGCCCTCGCACTCATGTGCGTTTCATGCAGTTCGTTCATAGTTGGTTGTCAGCGAGCGGAGTATTTCCGCGGTAAATATATACATTAAAAGACTTAATTTGTCAATGCTTGACCTTGTCGCGGTTTTTATGAGCTATTTTGAGCCTATTGACAGGATTTATAAGCTATGGTAAATACTAGCGCATGGAGAATAAAGAGAAAGTGAAAAAAACCGCTATAAAAGCCCTTGCCATTGTGGGGCTTGTGGCAATTCTCATCCTCGGATTCTGGGGGGTTATCCGCGTTGCGAGCCTTGTTCCTGGCATTGGGAATGCCCTTGCCGCAGTTGGCGCTTCCCTCTCCTCTATTTTTGTACCTGCTGAGCGTCTTGAGATCACCCTCTCTTCCGCGAACGTTCGCTCCGGCGAGCCATTTGCCGTTACGTGGGATCACATCAATAAGCGCGGTGAGGGTTCCTACACGCTTTCCTATGCCTGCCGCAGCGGATTTTCTATGCAGTCCATTAATTCCACGGGGACGTATCAAAACGCGCCGTGTGAGACGCCGTTTAACTACACAAATTCGCAAACGGAGATCCGTGTCATTCCGCACTCGCTTATGGTCCGCTTCCTCGATGTACCGATCACCCTTTCCTACACGCGCTCAGGGCAAGAGAACCCTTCCGCGGTAACGGACACCGCCATTACGGTTGAAAATACTTCAGCTTCTCCTGCTCCGACTCCGACACCTGCTCCAACGCCCTCGCCGACCCCCCGCCCGACACCAACTCCGACCCCAACTCCTGGTCCCCGCTCTGACCAAAGCTACCGATTTGTGGGTAGCGGCCAGGCGTCAGATCCGTTTGGTACGCCCGACCTTGAGGTAGTGATTACTGGTATTGGAGTTCTTGATAAAAACACGAACGTCTTTACGCCAACACAGACGGTTGTTGCCGGTCAGCGCGCCGCAGTACAATTCAGCGTCATAAACCGCGGCACCAAGACCTCCGATGGGTGGAGCTTCAATGCATCCTTGCCGACGAATCCGTTCCATATCTTCCATTCGGACGGTCAGCGCCCGCTTGGTCCTGGAGATCGTATTGACTACACGATTGGCTTTGACGAGGTTGATTCACGCGCAACGAACGGGATTTTCACAGTCAACATTGACCCGGGAAACAGTGTCCGCGAAATCCGCGAGGACAATAATATTGCCAAGATCCGCTTCACAATCATCATCCCCTAAAAAGCCGCTCGGTTCTGGGGTTCAAAGCGCACGCATATTTCGCAGCTGCGAAATTGCTCCGCTCGACTACCCGTCTGCGCAAGGCGTTTGAACCCCAAGCCTCGCTTGGGTGTGAAGACCAGGAACAAAACCATTTGTAACCTTCCCTCAAGAGAGCGGTTATAGAGAGTGCTAATGCTCAGACTCATACCACCAACCCCCGGCCTTTCTCGGCCGGGGGTTGGTGGTTTTTTGCAGATTAGATGTCGAGGTTCGCCAGTTTGGCGTTGCTTTGGATGAAGCTTTTGCGGGACGGAACATCGGTGCCCATAAGGATATCGAAGACCTTGTCGGCTTCCTGCGCGTCCTCGATCATAACTCGCTTTAAGACGCGGCGAGCGGGGTCCATGGTGGTTTCCCAGAGTTCCTCAGCGTTCATCTCACCCAAGCCTTTGTAGCGCTGAATCGAGACCTTCGGTGTTTTTGCCGTCCTTCCTGCCTGCGCAGGCAGGCCTTTCTCTGGCGCTTCCTCTTCTGCCTCCGCTACCGGCGCGCTCTCCTCTACTTCCTCAATCTCTTGGATTTTCTGCGCATCTTTCCCAAGAATTTTATTACGCTCCGCATCCGAGTACGCATACACAATTTCCTTGCCCCGTTTAATTTTATAGAGCGGCGGCTGTGCAATGTAGAGGAAGCCGCCATCAACAACCGGCCTAAAGTAGCGGTACATGAGGGTAAGGAGGAGTGTGCGGATGTGGGCACCGTCAACGTCCGCGTCGGTTGCAATAATGATCTTGTGGTAACGCAGATTCTCGAGGTTAAAGGTATCGCCAATAGCGGTTCCGAGTGCTAACACAAGATTTTTTACTTGCTCGGAGGAAAGCATTTTATCAAGGCGCGCGCGTTCTACGTTAAGGATCTTTCCACGAAGTGGAAGGATTGCCTGGGTACGGCGGTCACGGCCTTGTTTGCTTGAGCCGCCTGCCGAATCTCCCTCAACAACAAAGAGTTCTGATTCTGCCGGGTCTTTGCTTTGGCAGTCAGCAAGTTTCCCCGGTAGCGCGAAGCCTTCAAGCGCGCCTTTCCGGAGCACTGAATCTTTGGCGGCTTTTGCAGCTTTACGGGCTTTGAGCGCGAGAACAACCTTTCCAATAATGGAGCGCGCCTCGTCTGGATGCTCCTCAAGAAAGTTCGTAAACGCTTCGCCAAAAACAGTCTCCACTGCGCCACGTGCCTCAACACTTCCGAGCTTTGCTTTTGTCTGACCCTCAAACTGAATTTCTTGAAGTTTTACTGAAATAACGGCAGTAAGGCCTTCCAGTACATCCTCACCAGTAAAGGTGTCGTCGCCGTTTTTGACGAGGTCGTTCTTCTTCCCAAAATTATTTAAGGTACGGGTAAGAGCAGTCTTAAAGCCTGTGATATGCGTACCGCCCTCGCTGTTGTAGGTGTTGTTTGCAAAAGCGGTAACGCGTGCCGAAATATCGTCAACATATTGAAGCGCCACTTCAACCTGCACTTTGTCAATTTCTTTTTCGACGTAAAAGATATTTTTATGAATGGGCTTTTGAAATTCGTTGTGGAACTTCACCAAGGATCGAAGCCCTCCTTCAAAGCAAAAGGTCATCGAGGGGACCTCAAGCCCAAGATCGCGAAGGTAAAACGCAGCGCTGTCTTCGACAAGCTCCGCATCCACCCCGCGCGCATCGAGGATGGTGATACGGAGTGCCTTCACGAGATACGCTTGCTGGCGGAGGTGTGAGACTACTTTGTTCCAATCGTATTCAATGGTCGGGAAAATTTGCGGGTCCGCTTCAAACGTCACGATGGTGCCATGAAGTTTTGAGGACCCGATTTTTTTGACGGCCGCTTTTCGCTTGCCGCGCGCATATTCCTGCATATAAGCCCCACCATCGCGATGGACCTCCACGCGAAGCCACGTTGAAAGGGCGTTAACGACGGAGACGCCAACGCCGTGAAGACCACCAGAGACTTTGTAGCCATCCCCACCAAATTTTCCTCCGGCGTGAAGGGTGGTCATCACGGTCTCGAGCGCCGAAACTTTTGTTTGCTTGTGAACATCAACCGGAATGCCGCGGCCGTTGTCGACCACGCGCACGCGATTCCCCGGAAGGAGTGCGACTTCAATATCGCTCGCAAAACCGCCCATCGCCTCGTCACGCGAGTTATCAAAGACTTCCCAAATAAGATGGTGAAGTCCTTCGGGACCAGTGGTCCCGATATACATCCCGGGGCGCTTCCGTACCGGTTCAAGGCCTTCAAGAACGGTGATCGACTCGGCGCTGTAGGAAGATTTTTTAGGCTCTTTTTCAGCCGCTTTTGCTTTGCTTTTGGTAGCCATTTACGAAAAAAGTGGTCGTTTCCGACTCCTTCAGAATAGCACAAAAAGCCTTGAAATGAAAGGATTTTTTGGCATTTGGCCCTGTGGAAAACTGAGCGTCAAGGCGCTTAGCCTCAGGGCTTACTGAAGCCCTTTTTCGTTACCGAATTTCGTACCCTTTTTCCGTGAGCGCTTTGGTCACCTCCTCCATGATTTTTCCCACTTCAACGTCAGTGAGGGTGCGCTCCATGGACTGAAAGACGAGGCGAAAGGCATAGGATGTTTTCTCCCCCTTTTTAAATTCATCAAAAAGTCGCAGGCGCGCCAGGAGTGGTCCGACATGTTCTTTTATTACTGTCTCTGCTTCTTCTTTCGATCCACTGCCCGTTGGCGTAAACATGGCAATGTCACGAAGGACAAAGGGGTATGGCGAGAATGGACGGTACGCGGTGAGTGGGTGGAGCTCGGCAACGGAATGAGTTGTTGGCGCAGGAAGACGGTCAATGATCTCTCCGATGTTGAGTTCAACCACATCGTCGGTTCCTTCTGTCACAATACAATCAGCGCACGAGGAGAGTGGTAGTCCCAGGTTATCAACAAGAAGCTGGAGCATGTGTTGCATCACCTCTTTTTTGTCTTTGCGACCGTCAACCAGCCATGCCAGGTGGTAGGCCTCTTTTTCTTTTTTAAAGACCGTCCCGATTTCATACATTTGTACTTCGGAGAGACCGAGGAGATCGGCGTTATAACGATTTTGCTTCAATGATTCGAGCAGATTTTCTCTGAGCGAACTGCGCAGGCACTCCCTATCGCTCGCGACCGATTTGACGAGGCGCACCCCCCCCTTTCTCGCGAAGCTCGTCGTTATAACTTCAGAATATCCTCCGTGCTCAAAAAGGTGACGGATCTTTTCCGCGTAGTAGAAGCGTTTGCTGATGTCTTCTTCCGTGAGTGGATCCGGTACCACCGGCGTCACATGCTCGTAGCCAAAGAGTCGCCCCACTTCAGCGACCATATCTTCAGGAATTTTCAGATCAAGCCGCTCTTGCGGTACGCTAATAGCAAACACGTCGCCTTTCTTTTGAAACGAGAGCGCGAGGCGTGTTAACAATTTCTCCACCTCCTTCGAAGTTAACGCAATACCGAGCTTGTTATTTATGAGCGCGGGAGTCACTTCTATGCGATGTGCACCCTGGGGCAATGGATATTCATCGGCAAATCCCACCAATGTTCCACCGGCAAGGTCGATAATGAGTTTCGCTGCTTCTTGTATCCCCCAGGCCGTAAGTTCCGGCGAGAGTTCGTGTTCAAAGCGCACCGACGCGTCGGTGCGGAGTTTGAGACGGGTGCTCGTTTTCCTTATCGGCACGTGGGCAAAATTTGCCGATTCGATGATGATATCTTTTGTCTTGTTGTTTATTTCTGCCGCCTTGCCACCCTTAATACCCGCAATGCCAACCGGATGGTCACGATGGCCGTTAATAATCAGCGAATCTGTCGGGGTGAGCTCGTAGGACTTCCCATCAAGCGTTTCAATCTTCTCCCCACTCTTTGCAGCGCGCACCCCAAGCATGTAGTGGCCGTCCTTCTCGGAGAGCTTGCCGGCGTCAAAGGCGTGGAGGGGCTGTCCCATATCGAACATCACGAAGTTTGTTGCATCAACGATGTTATTAATGGGCTTCTGCCCGATGGTCTGGAGGAGCTCCTGGAGCCACTGGGGCGAGGGCCCCACCTTTACGCCCTCAATGAGCGCAGCGCTGTAGCGGGGTGAAAGTGTGCGATCGTCGATCCACACCTTGAGCTTGTCGGTTGTTGGCGTCAGATCCGTGGGCTCAGCAAGCGGGTCATGCAAGAGCGGAATCTCAAAAATGGCGCTTATTTCTTTTGCGATGCCGCGATGCGAAAAGCAGTCGTGTGCGCGATCCGGAAGCACTTTAACATCGAGCACGGTGTCTCCCGCTATTTTTTCAATGCCGTCAATCTCAAAAGCATGAAACGTGAGTGCCTCGGCGAGCTCCTCCGGTTTCGGAAGTTTTTTATCGAAATATCTCTGCAGCCACTGGTAACTGACTTTCATGTCATTACTTTCCTGCTGTTAATTCTCCCTCACCTGGCCGTGCATAGGGCCATCGTTTTTTCTGCTCCATCGCTTCCTTCAGTGTCCCAACAAAGTTTTGGGCGGGATCAATAATAATGACCTGACCACTAGGACTCGTATAGCGAGTCCACGCATGTCCACCTTTGCGCGGAACAAATGATCGATCAACAGATATGGAGCCACGGAACTGATCTTCCTTGATAAGTCTTTCCAAGAGAAATCCCGCAAAGAGTGCCTGGTGCCGGCAGACACCTCCTCCATAATTTAAATACGCTGCAAGGGCGACCTTATCGCTCCGTCCTACTGCCGCCTCAACTTTTTTTACCAACGGAAGATCGTAGGGGAGACGCTTGCGAACATAGTCATAAACCGTCTGGATAGTGGATCCTCCCTTTCCGGTAAAACGTGAGAAGAGTTTTTGTCGTTTGAGGATTCGCTGTAGTTGCGCATAGGCAGCCTTAAGCTCCGGCTGCTTCTCACTATCCACGACAATAGCTTCCCCATGAGGAGTTGTATTCACTCCTCCGGTGACCGTTAGATACACTCCGCCGTCAATAGGCATATTACGCGCAATGATAGGTCGCCCGCGATGCTTGTGAGCAAGCTCCGATATAAGCTCCGGATGCTCCGCTGGATCCAGTTCTTCCATCTCCGCACCTTCCTTCCACTCCAAAAACTGATGTAGATGGCGCGTATAGTCCATATACCCTTTATCTTGCGGAGTATCCGCCGCAGGTGCGGGAATCGTATATTTCTCTGGCATATTCAAAACTGATTTACGAGACGAAGGTCTCCGGTATAAAAAAGCCGAATATCATCGATCCCATGGCGAAGCATGACGAGCCGGTCAATGCCGCCGCCAAACGCAAATCCTTGATACTCTCCGGGATCAATACCGACGCCCTGTAAGACGTTCGGATGGACCATCCCTGCTCCCATCATTTCAATCCATTTATTTTTTAGTTTTGCGGGAGCGTTTGGTGAAGTGAGGCGCATATCAACTTCAACGCCCGGTTCAACGAATGGAAAGAAGCTTGGACGAAATCGTACTTCAACATCGCCGCCGAAGAATCGCGAATAGAATTCTCCGACGACTCCCTTGAGGTGCCCGAGTGTGACATTTTTATCAATCATGAGGCCCTCGAGCTGGTAGAATTCCGCGCCATGCGTCATGTCGGTCGCTTCGTTGCGATAGACCTTGCCCGGAACAATGATGCGAATCGGCGGCTTGTGCGCTTCCATGTAGCGAACCTGAACGGGTGAGGTGTGCGTACGCAAGACAAACCCTGGACGATCTTTGATCCAAAAGGTGTCCTGCATGTCGCGCGCCGGGTGGTCTTTGGGGACATTGAGGAGGTCGAAGTTATAGCGTTCGCTCTCGAGTTCCGGCCCTTCGGCAACCGAAAAGCTCATGTCATGAAAAATCGAGACGATGTCTCGAATGGCAATCGACAGAGGATGGGAATGTCCCGTCATATGTAAGAGTTTCCTAAAATCGTGATCCGCATTGTTGTGGGCCTCCGGGACTCCTTCGCCTTATGCTCGATAAGGCTCTGTACGTTCCTCGCCTACGCCTCGCGTCTCATCGATTTGTAGAAAACTCTTCATTAGTGTAGGCGCAACCGCAGTATGGTGCAACGGCAAATAGCGCCATATTAAATTCATGAAAACCGTGTTAGTGTCTACCTACTTCGCGCATGTTTGAAGCTTCTATAGGCGTTTATATATTCCTTTTCTTGGCCCTCTACTTTGAGGTCTTTCTTTTGATTACATTTCTTGAGAAGAGAAAAAACCGCCCCGCGCCCGCCCTCGCGCTTACCTCCTTCCCCAGCGTTGCGCTCATAATCCCCTGCTTTAACGAAGCAAAAACCATTGAAAAAACAATTACCTCAGCGCTCGCCCTTCTGTACCCCCAAGAGAAACTTTCGATTGTGGTGGTGGATGATGGTTCGATAGACGAAACATTTGCGAAAGCGAAACGCTTCGAACACGACGGAACGAGCGGCCCTCGTGTTGTTGTCTACAGCAAACGAAACGGCGGTAAATACACGGCACTGAATTACGCGCTTCGACGCGAGGACGCAGAGATTGTGGGGTGTCTCGATGCCGACTCATGGGTAGAGCCGGGAGCGCTCAAAGAAGTTATCGCCGCCTTTAACAGAGATCCGGAGCTTATGGCCGCAACCCCCGCTATCAAAGTAAGCCGATCGCGCCGATTTCTGGAGATTATTCAAAAGGCCGAATACGCTCTATCGATCTTCTCGCGCAAGATGTTTGGCCACATGGGCGCTCTTTTTGTGACCCCGGGACCGTTTTCCTTCTATCGACGCGAAGTCTTTGAGCGCATTGGCCTTTTCCGCAAAGCGCACGACACTGAAGACATGGAGATGGCACTGCGGATGCAGGCAAATCATATGAAGATCGAAAATATTCCGACGGCACATGTCTACACCACGGTGCCGTGGCGTCTTCGAACGCTCATTCGCCAACGCACACGCTGGACACGCGGATTTATTGAAAACAGCAAGGACTACGCCTACATGTACTTCAATCGCCACTACGGCACCTTGGGACTCTTCGTGCTTCCGACTGGCATCACTGCAATCTTCTCAGCGATTTATCTGGCGGGGTACTTTCTGGCCACCTTCATCGCAAAAGGAATGGACCTCTTCGTGCAAACCGAAGCCATTGGTGTCTCTGCCATGATTCCCTCAACGCCCCACCTTGAATGGTTTTTCCTCAATACGCAAACGTACATGTTTATTGTGATAACCCTCGTCATACTAACCGCGCTCGTCATCGGTATCGGAAAGAACATTGGAAACGAGAAGCCTTTTTCCCGTGACGTCCTCTTTTTCCTGTTTTTCTATGGATTTATCGCACCACTCTGGCTCTTGAATGCCGTGGCGCATGCGGCCCTTGCACGACGCGTTTCGTGGCGTTAATGAGTCAGGTTCATCAGACGGAAAAACACAAACGCACAACAGACATTAAAACCTTACTGTAAATCTGATATGATATATCATATCAGATTTACGGATCGCTTTTTGATTGCTATTTTTAGTATTGATGGGTAGGATGGTTGCGCATGTCTCCCAAAATTGAGTGGCAGAAGTATTTCATCGCTTTTCTTATTACCGCCGCCATCTTTGGGACGGCCATTTACGTAAGTCGCCTCTTTGATGCACGGCGTATTGCTGATATTCAAGAGATTCAGGAAAAAATTGCGCTCGACATACTTTCCCTTGAAACTCAGCTAGACCTCCTCGCCGAACTCTCGTGCGAAGACATCGAAAAACAGACGGTGCTGACGAGCGAGCTTAACTCGCTTGCCGAGCGCCTTTCCTATGCCGAAGAAACATTGGGGGCCCAGAACGACGCAGTGCTGAATCTCAAACGCCAGTATTCCCTGCTTCAGATAAAAGACTACTTGCTCCTTAAACGCGTGACCGAAAAATGCCAAACCAAGCCCGTCTTTATCCTCTATTTCTATTCAAACACCGGCGACTGCACCGACTGTGAGCGCGAAGGATACGTACTGACATACTTTAGACAGCAGTATCCACAACTGCGGGTCTACGCCTTTGATTACCATCTCCCCTTGCCGGCCCTCCAAACGCTCGTGAGCCTCAATAAAGTGGGCCCCAACCTTCCGGCACTTGTTATTAACGGTACGCTCTATACCGGCTACCAAGACCGCGAGGACATCGAGCGCATCCTTCCTGAACTCGCGCAATTTGAGTCCGTAAAAGTCTCTACAAGCACTGAGGGCGAGTAATTGGAGCCGCCTCTCGGA
>SBAW01000045.1 GCA_005239955.1 bacterium
AAAGAGGTGCCGGCACGACTGGTGCCAACGGAAGGAATAGTTGAGCGACTGCGACAGTACAAAGACAAGAGAGAAATCGCTGCGATTCGTGAGGCATGTCGTGTGACTGATGCAGTATTTCGTAAAATTGCAGGGAAGATTCGCGCAGGTCAGCGTGAACGAGATGTCGCCATGTTCATTGATCACGAACATCGGCTTAGAGGTGCTCTCGGGCCTTCATTTCCAACAATTGTGGCAAGCGGCCCCCATAGTGCCATCCCGCATCACGAAACGGGCGCCAGGAAACTGCGCGCGGGAGATCCCGTTGTTCTTGATTTCGGGGGACTCTTTCCCTCGGGCTATTGTTCCGATCTCTCCCGAACCATCTTTGTACCTGGGAGGGAACCAGATTCGAAACTGCGCAAGATTTACGAGGTAGTAAAAGAAGCGAATCGTAAAGGACGCGAGTCGCTTCGCGTCGGAATGACATGGCAGGAATACAACCGTGGTCCGGCGCGCGAGTATATTGAGGAAGAGGGATATGGCGACAACTTCATCCACTCGCTTGGGCATAGCATCGGGCTCGATGTGCATGATCCGTTTGATTACGCACATGACCCGATTAGAGAGGGCACGGTGCTTTCCTGCGAACCGGGGATTTATATCGAGGGTTTTGGAGGAGTGCGGATCGAGGATGATCTCCTCATTACTCCTCGAGGTGTAGAAAAGTTCACGCACGCTTCCTCTACCGTGTGATACCATATTTTCGTGCGCCGCCCCGTCGCCTTCTGTGGCGACTTTTGCTTCTGAAATATCGGCGCATCACAATCAACCTATGCGTCGCGCTGATAAATCTACGGTCTGGCTTGTCAGTCTTTTCGTTGCGCTTATTCCGATTGGTCTTTACCTACTGATCGATAGCATTATTCCGCCACTGGGCTCCGATTGGTGGCGTTTTTGGGATGAAACAACTGCAACGTCTACAGAAATGGGAGAGGTGCGAACGGTATCACTCTCTGGTCGAGTTGTTCTTGGCCCCATTTGTCCGGTTGAACGCATTCCGCCCGACCCACTCTGTGCACCGCGTCCGTACGAAACTACTGTTGAGCTTCGACGATCAGGAGAAAGTTCCGTTGTTACTACGACACGCACGGGAAGGGATGGATCGTTCCGATTCAATGTGTCCGCTGACTTGTATGAAATGCATGTCCACGATAAAGAGCCGTTTCCGTCATGTCCTACGGTTGTCATAGAAGTGAAAGGCGCTATGGCTCCCGTTGAAATACTCTGCGACACCGGCATTCGATAGTGAGTTTCCCCAGAAGGGCGATTCTCGTTTGTTTCGGGACCCCGCTGATTCCTCGCAGTACGAAAAAGTACCGCTTCATCATCAGTTTTCCCGTGCCGCGCATCTCATCCATTCTGGGGAAACTCAAATGGTAAGATAGAAGATGTATGCAGAAGAACATCATTATCGTTATTCTCTCGGCCATCGTTATTGCCGCTGGCGCCTATTTTTTTAGCTGGGGCGAGCGTATTCCAGTTGATACGGTAAGCCCGACTTCACAATCAGAGGAGAATGATCGCACTACTGATCCGCTCGTTGGTACGTGGCGAAGCAGAGAGGATAGCAAGTTTACTCGGGAGTTTTATGCAGACGGATCATTTGTTGATCGCTACGAAGGAAATGCTGCGGCGACGCAGCCCGGGGAGTGGCGACGCGCATCGAAAGCAGAAGTTGAGGCCAGTCTTGCCGGCTCACTTGAGGCGGGGATGGATTACCTCATACTCACGATTGATGGAGAAATCTATAACTTTGGATTGGTTGATCTTACCCCTACCGCCCTCGAACTTGTGTACCTTGATCGCGGCAACACCCTCTCCTTCACAAAAGTGAAGTGAGAAGGCTACAATAACGTCATGTGCGCCGTATTTGGGGTTTACGGCAAGAATGTAGAAGCGAGCCGCCTCGTCTTTTTTGGTTTGTATGCGCTTCAGCATCGTGGACAAGAAAGTTCGGGGATCGCCAGTAGCGATGGCGAGAGACTTTCGGGGCATATGGAAATGGGTCTCGTTCCTCAAGTGTTTTCCGAAGACACCATGAAAGGGTTGCGTGGCGGCATTGCGATTGGTCACAATCGTTATTCAACTGCCGCAGGCTCAACCCTTCTCGGCGCTCAACCAATTCTCTCGGGGAAGGGAACCATTGCGCTCGCTCATAACGGCAATCTTCCGTCGACAAAACTTCTTGAGGTATATCTCGCAACGGGTGGCATATCCGCATCAGGGATGTCAGATTCAAAAATGATCGCCGAATCCGTAGCGCTCGGCATGAAAGAGGGTCTTGCAGTTGAAGATGCCATAGAGAAAATCTATCCCCTTATGACCGGGGCATTTTCCATTCTCGTCATGACCAAAGATAAACTCATCGCGCTTCGTGACGCCTCTGGCATGCGTCCTCTTTCCATGGGAGAGCTTGATGGCGCCTACGTATTTTCCTCAGAAACGTGTGCCTTTCACCCCATTGGCGCACATCACCTTGGGGATGTGGGTCGTGGCGAAATGGTTGTCGTTGATGCCACGGGTATGCGGCGCAAAAAATTAGGTGAGGCGCCTCCTGCCTTTGATATTTTTGAGTTCGTCTATTTTGCGCGGCCAGACAGTCTTCTTCTTGAGCGCTCTGTCTACCAAGTTCGTAAGCGCTGCGGTGAGATTCTTGCGGAAGAATACCCGCTCGACGTCGATGTCGTTATCCCGATTCCCGAGACCTCATACCCCGCATCGATCGGTTACTCGCAGAAATCAGGCATTCCCCTTGAGATGGGGCTCATCAAAAATCGCTATATCCACCGCACCTTCATTGAGCCCGAACAGCATGTGCGTGACCGCGGCGTTAAAGTAAAGCTCACACCACTGCGCGAAGTCATCGCCGGAAAACGCATCGCAATCATCGACGATTCGATTGTGCGCGGCACCACCTCGCGCCAGATTGTACGGATGCTCTTTGAAAAAGGCGCGACGGAAGTACACTTCCTCATTTCCTCTCCACCGGTTCGCTTTCCCGACTTTTATGGTATCGACACGCCGCGACAATCGGAACTCATTGCGGCAACAAAATCGGTTGAAGAAATTCGGGAGTACCTTGGCGCGACGTCGCTCAATTTTCTCTCCCTCGATGGGCTTATTAAAGCAACGGGAATTTTGCGCGAGCGCCTCTCGACCTCATTTTTTACCGGTGAATACCCCATTGATCTCCACGAGCGAAAAAACGAAGTGACCTACCAGTCGAAGTGGCGAAGTGCACCACTATCGTCCGTCTTGCGAACATGAAGGTCCTGGTGGTAGGAGGCCAAAGCCGCGAACATGCGCTGGCATGGAAAATTGCGCAGTCGCCACTTCTCACGAAACTCTACATTGCCCCCGGAAATCCCGGCACTGCCTCAATTGCAGAAAATATTCCCTATTCAAAAATTCCTGACATCATTGCGTGGCTCCGGACTAACCCCGTCGATCTCGTGGTCATTGGCCCTGACAACTATCTTGCGGATGGGCTTGTTGACGAAGTGCAAAAGCTTGGTATACGTGCCTTCGGTCCAACACAGGCCGCGGCGCAGGTAGAGTGGTCCAAGCGCTATGCCAAGGAACTCATGCAAGAAGCGGGTATCCCAACGGCAACGTTTCGGTCGTTTGATAACCTCAGTAGCGCCCGTGCCTACGTAGAAACCCTCGTACCCCCTGTTGTCATAAAGGCGAGCGGACTTGCGTACGGGAAAGGAGTCGTCATTGCGCAGTCGATAGAAGAAGCGAATCAGGTTCTCTCAGATGTCATGGAAAAGAAAATATTTGGCGATGCAGGAAATGAAGTGGTGATCGAGGAATATTTACATGGGAGAGAGATCTCGATTCACGCAATGTGCGATGGAACACACGCCCTCCTCTTTCCCTCCTCGCAAGATCATAAGCAGGTCTTTGATGGCGATAAGGGCCCTAACACAGGCGGCATGGGTACCGTGGCGCCGCTTCCGTGGATTACCGACAAAGACATGGCCGATATAAAGGCACGAATCGTGGAGCCCCTCCTCAAAGCTCTCCGAAAGCGCGGAACCCCTTTTCGAGGGCTGTTGTATCCGGGACTTATGATGACTGCCGAAGGTCCGAAGGTCATTGAATTTAATGCCCGGTTTGGACAACCCGAGACAGAAACCTACATGAGGCTATTTGAATCGGATCTCCTCGAGGCGCTCGATGCGTGTGCGCGGGGCGATCTCACTGGTATTTCTCTAACGTGGAAGCCTGGGGCGGCGTGCTGTGTTATTGCCGCATCAAAAGGATATCCCGGAGACGTTGAGAAAGGAAAAGAAATACAAGGTCTCGGCTCTCTGACGGATCAGGACATTGTGGTGTTCCATGTTGGCACAAAGCAAGATGGCGATCGGCTTGTAACAAATGGTGGGCGGGTCCTTGGGATTACCGCAACGGGAGAGAATTTGCGCACAGCGCTCAAAAAAGCCTATGAAGCTTTAGGGCAGGTTTCATTTGATGGAATGCAGTATCGACGGGACATTGGAGCAAAATCATTGACGCCTTAATTATCTCTTCACGAGGGCCATGATTCCCTTTAATAATGCCCAATGCAATAACTATCATCAGGCGCGATCACCGCGCGGTGGAGAGTTTCTATGATCGCTATGTGGCATCACAATTGGTGGAGCGCAAAGAGGAATTTTGTCAGGCGATTTGCGAAGCGCTGACGCGTCACGCCGAAATGGAGGAGAACATTTTTTATCCGGCGGTCCAGAAAGAGGGTGGGGATGAACTGCGACGTCAGACTGAGGAGTTCTACACCGCTCATCAGGAAATGAAAACATACATTGAGGACTTGGAGGGACTTGATGATGAGGTGGGAAAAATGGACCGCCAGGTGCGTTTACTCATGAGTGCCGTCGAGCGCCATGTGGAGGAAGAAGAAAACTACTTGCTCCCCAAAGTAGAGCGAGCACTCGGTGAGTTGCGACTTGAGGAGCTCGGTACCGAAATGGCGGTATTTGCCGAGACGCGCGCTCTGCGTCAAAAATAGAATAGAGAGGCAAGGAGAAGTGTCTACGCAGTTTCTCCGATCCCGACATCCCAACATTCGGGAGGATTTGGGATGTCGTCAGGGGAAGTATTTTCCAATAGCAAAATGACACCGAAATCATAGCATACCTTTTTTAATGGTGGCGAATAATTCGTGCTTTGCCTTTTGCATTTCTTGTGCGGCT
>SBAW01000022.1 GCA_005239955.1 bacterium
AGAGAAAAGCAAAAATATTGATGAGCGCGCCAAAGACCGCAGTAATCGCAAAGTACCGCGCAATTTTGTCGCGATAGTCTGTTGTAAGGATGAAAAACGAGGCTATCGCAAGGACAAAGAAGAGAAAGCCGTAGGCAAACGCCTGAAGCTCGTTGGTAGTGAAATCATAGAGGAACGATAGCATTTCCCCTGAAGTATATGACGGTTAGCGCCGCTTTGCGGATTTTTTCTCAACAGGTCTCCCTTGAAGGGCGTAGATCTCGTCGCGAATGATGGCCGCAGTCTCGAAATCAAGGTTTTTAATGGCCTCGTTCATTTGGCGCTTTTTCTCTGTAATGAATTTACGCGGGTTCTTCTTGTACTCCCCTCCCTCGAGCGCGACAAGCGTTTCAACGGTCCGGTCTTCTTCACGGCGAAGCTGATCGGTAATGTCTTTAATATTTTTCTTAATCGTCTGTGGCGTAATGCCGTGTTCTTTGTTGTAGGCAACCTGTTTCGCGCGACGCCTATTGGTCTCATCAATCGCGGCTTTGAGTGACCCCGTCATCGTATCGGCATAGAGAATCACGCGACCAGCTGCATTTCGCGCCGCGCGGCCAATCGTCTGGGTAAGACTCGTTTGAGATCGGAGGAACCCCTCTTTGTCCGCATCAAGTATTGCTATCAACTCAACTTCAGGAAGATCGAGGCCTTCACGCAAAAGATTGACGCCAACCAGTACGTCGTGAGTTCCTTTGCGAAACTCCGTGAGCGTTGTGATCCGATCGAGTGTTTCAATATCGCTGTGAAGATACTCGGCTTTGATCTTCCGATCTTTGAGGTACTCACTTAAGTCCTCAGCCATTTTCTTAGTGAGGGTCGTCACAAGAACTCGGAAGTTGCGCTTCACGACATCAGCCGCCTCATTAATAAAATCCTGTACCTGACCCGCATAATCTCCCTTCTCAGAAACGCCGCGGACGATGATTTGAGGGTCAACAAGACCAGTCGGACGAATAATTTGTTCAACAATCTGTCCACTCTTTTTACTCTTTTCTAGTTCATAGGGCCCCGGTGTTGCAGACGTATAGAGAACCTGCCCTACCCGCTCTTCAAACTCTTCAAACATAAGCGGGCGGTTATCAACGGCTGAAGGGAGTCTAAATCCATACTCAACGAGGTTTTCTTTGCGCGACCGGTCGCCCGCATACATACCGCCAATCTGCGGAACAGTAACGTGCGACTCATCAATAACAGTCAGATAGTCAGGCTTTCCGTCTTTGGTTTTGGGGAAATAATCAAGGAGCGTAAAGGGGGGCTCTCCGGGACTCCGACCATCAAAATGACGGGAGTAATTTTCAATCCCATTGCAGTAACCAATCTCGCGAATAAGTGCAAGATCGTGGCGGGTGCGACGCTTGAGGCGCTCTGCCTCGAGGAGTTTCCCTTGGCGATCAAATTTTTTGAGCTGTTCCTTAAGCTCCGCTTCGATATCGGCCGTTGCCCGCTTTTGTTCATCGGCAGGGGTAACGTAGTGCTTTGCCGGGAAAAGAAAAAATACTGCCGGTTCCTCAATAATCCGACGCGAAACGCTATCAATTTTTTGAATATGAGAAACCGTTCCATCATTCACTTCAAGGCGATACACCACCCGTTCATTGGTTGGCATGATTTCAATCGAATTTCCAAGTGCACGGAAAGCCCCAGGCGTAAGATCAGCGGTGGTGCGTTCAAAATAAACATTCACAAGTTTCCGAATAAAGGTGTTACGCTCAAGCGACATTCCCTTTTCTACCTTGATATGTACCTTTTCATATTCCGTCGGAGAGCCGAGGCCATAGATGCAGGAGACGGAAGCCACAACAATGACGTCAGGACGCGTGAGGAGTGCTTGGGTTGAGGCATGGCGAAGCCGGTCAATCTCTTCGTTTATCTGCGCTTCCTTTTCAATATAAGTGTCAGAGTGCGCAATATAGGCCTCCGGCTGGTAGTAGTCGTAGTAGGAGACGAAGTAGTGAACCGCTGCATCAGGGAAAAACTCCCGGTACTCCTGCGCAAGCTGTGCCGCCAATGTTTTGTTGTGGGCAATGACGAGAGCTGGTTTACCGACATTGGCAATGACATTGGCAACCGTAAAGGTCTTCCCCGATCCCGTCACACCAAGGAGTGTCTGATGCGGCAGACCTTTTTTGAGTCCGTCGGTAAGTGCCGTAATTGCTTTGGGCTGATCGCCAGCCGGTTTGAATTCTGACTTAATATGAAAGACACTCATGATCGGTACACTCTAGCAAACTCATCACGGAACTGTTCGAATGTCCCTTCCAGAATCGAGTGTCGAATATTACGAAGCAGCGAAATAATAAAGTGGAGATTATGGATTGATGCCAGCGTTGCGCCGAGCATTTCTTTTGCGCGAAAGAGGTGGCTTACATATGCCGCCGTATAAGTTATACATGTCTCGCAGGCACATCCATCATCCAACGGACCTGAATTAGTACGATATATCGTACTAGTCACATCTCGCTTGCCACCTTTCGTATAAATCTGACCGGTGCGGCCCATGCGGGTGGGGGCAACACAATCGAACGTATCCATGCCGGCGGCAACCGCGATAAAAAGATCCTCTGGTTCTCCAATGCCAAGGAGATGGCGCGGTTTTCCTTCGGGGAGAATTTTTGAAACGATTTCAAGCGTCCCAACGAGATCGTCTTTGCTAAACGTGCCACCAATGCCGTAACCATCAAAATCCATTGCCGCAAGCGTCTCCGCACTCATTTTCCGCAGATCGTGATGTCGCCCACCCTGCACGATGCCGTAAATGCCCTGTGCCGCGTTCTTTCGAACATTGCCACGATGCGCCGTGAGACTGCGTTTCGCCCATGAGTGAGTACGCTCCATCGCCTCTTTCTGATCTCTATGTGCGGCATCCGGTGCACGAAATTCATCAAACGCAAAAATAATATCGGCACCGAGCTTGTGTTGGATTTCAATAGAACGCTCCGGAGTGAACCGATGGAGACTTCCATCAAGGTGCGAGGTAAACGAAACACCTTCATCATCGACAATGGCTAATTTTCCATGCTGGCTTGCAATATCCTCATCAAAAACAGTAACTCCTTCTTCCAGACTAGCCTCTTCGGGAGTAAATTTTGATATTTTCTTCCCGAAACCCTCGCCAAGCGAAAATACCTGGAAGCCCCCGGAGTCAGTCATGGTGGGGCCACTCCAACCCATAAACTTCCCTACGCCACCGGCCTTTTCTACCACCTCTTCTCCTGGCTGCAAATAGAGGTGGTAGGTATTCGCGATAAGCGACTGAAGTCCAAGACGGTTCAGCTGCTCGGGTGTCGTTGCCTTAACCGTTGCTTTCGTACCCACTGCAATAAATGCCGGCGTCTCAATTGGCCCATGGGGCGTCTGAATAACCCCCACACGACCCATGCCGTTCGCGAGTTTCTTTTCAATAGAAAATGTGACGGGGCGCTTAGACATCCGCCCACACTATCGCAGCTTCCAGCGCTTGTCTAAAAGCTTTAGATGCGAGGCGCGGAGAAAGCAGCATGCGAGGCGTATGGGACGATACGACGAGCATGCTGCAGAGGCTCCTCAACAAAGCAGATGAAGATTTTAGACAGCGCTACCTAACTTCCAAGAGTTCGACTTCGAAGATGAGGGTCGCGTTCGGCGGAATGACGTACTGTCCCTGCTGATTCTTTACGCCCTGCGCTCCATAGGCCAAGGACGGCGGAATGACGAGAATGCGTGTGCCACCCACTTTCATGCCCTGAATGCCCTGCTCCCACCCGGGAATAACACCGCCTGCGCCAAGCCGAAATTCAAATGGCGCTCCACGATCGCGCGAGCTATCAAACTTTGTTCCGTCCGCAAGAGTACCGACGTAATGCACGCGAACCGTTGAACCGATTTTTGCTTCCTGACCCCCGCCTGTCGTAACATCCTGTTGCTGTAATTGTGACTCCATAATCGCTTGATCAAGTGGATTGGTAATACCTGGCAGCACGCCACCGCGCATCACGACAAAAAATACAATGATAATGAGTACCGCAGCGACGACAGCAATGCCTTGCACAAGTTGCTTGTTCATGACGTCATGATACCGCCGCTCACGCGAACGGCAACTCACCTACCCACAAGCGAAGCGGCCCGGGTTCACCGGGCCGCACAGGCGGGCAATTCGATTAGCTCGAACATTGTGCCCACCAGTCGAGAGCCTTCGATAACGCCAGGCCCGCGCTCAAAGAGGAGCGCGAGGCTAAGCTCCCCCTCGATGAGCACCGCTTTAAGCGGCAATGAAAATCGGAGACGTTCGGGGAGCCCCTCCGAAATCTTCAATATCTCTCGGGGGAGATGAAAGACCTCGAGGTACGCCCGCCAAGGCACAAAAAGTGATGTGGCGAGGCCAAGCGGCTCCGCAAAGAGTGCTCCCGCCGGACCGCTTGCCCCGATGCTCTCAGCCGTTATGCGAAGCGCCTGCCCCAGGCGGGCAGGCACGAGTGTTGTCGTGTCCATATGCGCCTCCAGGTTTAGGCATGACTACCCTACCATGAGCAACTGTAGAAAAATAGAAAAGTGTCAGGAATTTTTTGCACGCATCGCTTCAACAATCCGCTCGACGCCGAGAAGAAACGCGGCGTCTCGCGCAGTCACGTGGTGCTCCTGCGCTTTGTGCCATACCGCTTCAAATGCATTGACCATAATCGGTTGGAGTTTTTTCATCACTTCCTCTTCGCTCCAGTGTTCACCACTTTTGTTCTGAAGCCACTCAAAGTACGAAACGGTAACGCCGCCAGCATTTGCGAGCACATCGGGAATAACGATGACCTTCTTCTCCGCAAGAACCCTATCCCCTTCAGGGCTCGTGGGGCCGTTGGCGATCTCAAGTACAATTTTCGCCTTCACATCCGCGGCATTTTTCGCCGTCAGCTGATTATCGAGGGCTGCGGGAATCAGCACGTCGCAGTCACTGGTCAGAAGTTCTGCGTTCGTGATGATGCGAGCGCCTTCTTTTTCAAGTTTCTCAAGATCGCAGACCGTCCCCTGACAGTACATTTCCGTAATGGCATCTTTCTCATGCTTCACGCGATTTACCTCTTCCGGATTAAGGCCTGACGCACGGTAAATACCACCTTTGCTGTCGGAGAGTGCCACGATTGGGTAGCCAAGCGCGTGGAGAATTTCTGCCGCATGGGCGCCCGCGTTCCCAAATCCTTGTATCGCAACACGCAGCTCCCTGCGCGGAGTCCCAATCGCTTTACGAAGCGCCTCAAGGACATAGATGGCGCCCCATGCAGTTGCCGTGTCGCGGCCGAGGGAGCCTCCAAGCTCTATTGGTTTTCCGGTAATCATTCCCGGCTCCGTGCGGCCAGTTATCGTTTGAAATTCCTCGAGCATCCAGCCCATAATCTCGGCATTCGTGTATACATCGGGGGCCGGGATGTCTTTATCGGCCCCGAGATACTCAGCAAACGCTCGCACGAACGCTTGCGAAACGCGTTCTATCTCCGCTTTGCTATAGTCTTTCGGATTAAACGCAACGCCGCCCTTCGCTCCCCCCATGGGAATGTCCACTACCGCGCATTTGATGGCCATGAGCGCGGCAAGCGCCTTCACTTCATCAAGATCAGCTGCTGGATGAAACCTGATGCCGCCCTTGTAGGGCCCACGGGTGTTATTGAATTGCACGCGGTACGCGGGAAGCGCGACGACGGAACCGTCGTCGCGCTTCACTTCAATGTGTCTTTCGAGTATCCGATCCGGTGTCTTCAGATGCTCAAGTTCTTCTTTCGAGAGTTTCAAAGTCCCCGCTGCATGCGTGAGCCGTGCAAGGTAGTTCTCAAACGGTGACATGCGAGTATCCTACCAAAAACGAAGTCAGCCCGCCGGAGCGGGCTGCTCCGTCGGGCTGTGTCGCACTACAAACCAGCGCGTCGTCGGTCTGCGTAGGCGGCGAACACCCATTCTGGCGTGTCGGCCGGCCAAAAGCGCGAGACCTTGCCATTGGGACCGATGATGAAGATTTGATCCCGCAGCTCGAGGTCCTGAGATTCTTTCAGTTCGTCACTGTAGCGTTGTGCCGCAGCCAGAGCCTCGTCTTGCGTATCGTATTCCCCGGGGATGTCGTAGAAGGCATCACCTCCCTCGAACGTGTCGTAGCCGCGCAGCCGCCACTTGGCGGGTGGCAACACCTCGCCATCGTGGGCCTTTGGGACGATTTTGTTCATTGCCAACCTCAAAGAGCAAGAGAGGACGGTATTAAGTCACAAATGGAAGAAATCTACAATATGGCAATATATTGCCATATTTTCTCCAAAAATAGGGGCTATAAGGCTACTCAACCGTCACTGACTTCGCCAAGTTGCGCGGACGGTCAACGTTGTAGCCTTTGGCAACGCCAACGTAGTACGCAAGCAGTTGAAGCGGCACAACAGAAAGGATCGGGGTCAGCATTTCATGAGTCTCTGGGATGTGAATCACCTCGTCGGCCTTCTTGGCAATTTCAGTGTCGCCTTCGGTGGCAACCGCAATAACCGGACCTTTGCGTGCCTTTATCTCCTCAATATTCGAAATCATTTTCGCATAGACGCTATCACGTGGCGCAATCGCGACCGTCGGGAAGGATGGTTCGATCATGGCGATGGGGCCATGTTTCATCTCCCCCGCTCCATACCCTTCCGCATGGACATAGGAAACTTCTTTGAGTTTCAGCGCCCCCTCAAGCGCGATCGGCATATTGTATTTGCGCCCGATGTAGAGCGCGTTGGTCGCGCCCTTGAGGCGCTCGGCCGCTCGCTTAATCGGCTCAACATTTTTAAGTATTTTTTCGACTTTTTCGGGAATGCTGGCAAGTTCCTTCGCAATGCGCTTTGCCTCCGTGTCGGAGAGGTGCCGCTGACGCCCGAGGAAGATCGTCAGGAGTGCCAGCACTTCAAGCTGCGACAGAAATGCTTTGGTTGAGGCAACGCCGATCTCGGGGCCCGCATGGTTGTACACTCCCGCATCGGTCTCGCGCGCGATAGTCGAGCCAACGACATTGACGATGCCAAGCGTCAGAAGTCCCCGACGCTTTGCTTCGCGAATAGACGCGAGCGTATCGGCGGTTTCCCCCGACTGGGAGACTGCCAAGACGGCGGCTCCCTCTTCAAGTGGCAATCCGCGGTAACGAAACTCAGACCCAACATCAATATCCGTTGCAATGCCTGCATATTCTTCAAGCATGTATTTCCCGACAAGTCCGGCATAGTAGGCGCTCCCACAGCCCACAATGGTGATGCGCTTGATGCGTTTCAGTTCATGGGTAATTGAAAGAAGTCCGCCAAGCTTCACGTCGCCTTCCTCCGGACGCAGTCGCCCACGAGCAGAAGTTCGAAGCACCTCGGGACCCTCCATGATTTCCTTGAGCATAAAGTGCGCATGGCCACCCTTTTTCGCTTCCTCAACTTCCCACTCAATAGTTTCCGGTGCGCGTGATATTTTTTTTGCACCAAGTGTCATAACCTGACACTCCCGCGGAGTCACGATCGCCACTTCCCCATCGTTGAGGTAGAGAACCTTTTTCGTGTGTCGCACGATGGCCGATGGATCGGAGGCAATAAAGTGCTCGCCGTCTCCTATGCCAATCACAATTGGGCTTCCCATGCACGCAACAAGGACGACATCGGGGTGTGCGCGGTCAATAAGTGCGATCCCATAGGTTCCCTCAAGTTCCCGCAGTGTCGCGAGAAATGCATCTTTCGGAGTCTTCCCTGCTGTTTTATAACTTTCATAAAGATGTGCAATAACTTCAGTATCCGTTTCTGAAGAAAACGTGTGGCCTGCTTTTTGGAGGGCAGACTTTAGTTCCTGATAGTTCTCGATGATGCCATTGTGAACAAGGGCAATAGTTTTTCCGCAGTCCTCATGAGGATGGGCATTAAGCTCTGACGGAACGCCATGGGTTGCCCAGCGAGTATGAGCAATACCGGTGGAACCTCCGACACTCTCGGGAACTTTCTTTTTAAGCTCGGCAACCGGCCCAACCGCCTTAAAAATGCCGGAATGGGTGGTGACGAGACCGGCGGAATCGTAGCCGCGGTACTCAAGCGCCACAAGGCCCTCAAGGAGGATTTTTGAGGCGTCCTTAGGACCGCTGTAAGCGACAATGCCACACATATTCTTATCTCAACATTATTGGAGTGGCGTAAGCATAGCGCCACCGTTAGTTAATACAAGTAAGGACGGAAAAGAAAAGTTGCACTGTCAGTACTACTCGTTCACAACCTCTATGACGGCAGCATTAAGATTGTCATGCGGGACTTCAATATTCCCGCCGAGGATTGCGTTATTCGCAAGAAACATGCCAAGCGCGAGGGCCATAAGGGCAAGCCCATGAGTTATGATGCGTGCGTACTGGATACGCAGTTTGATGAGAAACGCGAGGAGGAAGGAGATCGTAAAGAGACCGAGAAGCGTGAGAAAAATGTAGTTACTAAGAATGCGTGGTGCGGTGCGAAGTACCTGCTTAGCCGACGACCACAAACCACCACTCGTTGTCTCTCCCTGCACTTGGCTTACGGCAAGCGACTGCGACGGGGTTGGGGTGGGAACGGGTGTTGGTGACGGGGCTGGTGAAGGTTGTGGTTCTGGCGTTGGCGAAGGAGCAGGCGAAGGTGTCGGTCGTGGTGCTGGAGGAGGAGTTGATTGAGGCAGGACGGCAAGCGCCTTCTTTGTGCCAAAAAACTGCACGACAAACGTGGTGGAGCGGCCTTCATAGGTACCATTGGCAACACCGATGCCAATGTCACTAAATTCGTACTTAATAATGTTGTCGCGATGGGTTGGCGAGTTCATCCACGCGGTCACAACATCGGTAGAATCAAAAAAGTTGACGGCGAGATTTTCCCCCGCAAATTGGTAGGGATAGCCGAATTTCTGAAACCATACCCACGGCAGATTTCCTTCGGGACTCATGTGGGAAAAATATCCCTTCGCAGCCATCTCCTCCGCATGCGCTTGAGCGGCTTCAGAAAGCGTCTTGTCGACAGAAAGTGGCGGGAGGTTGTAGGCCGCACGCTGGCCATTGGTGAGTGAGACAATTGCCTCAGGAAGAACGAGCGCCAGGTATTCGCGACTCCCAAAGCGCAGGGCAACCGATGTCAGAAGTGCAACTTCAAGAAGGACGAGGAGAAGGAGTGCCGCAACAACCGCTTTGGTGCGGAGCGAGTGCGGCTGGTAATTGTTCCCCCGGTGCGGAATGAAAAAATCTCGCAAAACGGCGAGGAAGGAAAAGCGTTGGGGGCGCTGTGCCATGGAAAAAGCATACCATAAAAAGTCTGGAAAAGCAATAGACTGCTATCCACACGCCCACACGCTTCAGATTCTGAGACTCTCAAACTCCTTATACTCTAATTCTGCAGAATTAGAGTATAATGGGTATATGCAGCGGAAAGGTTTTCGGAAACTTGAAAGGATACTAAAAGGGGCTGCGAATCACCGCCGTATTGAAATTCTCGAACTTCTGACACAGCGTCCGGGTCGATCTGTTACCGAGCTTGCGGAGGCGACCTCGACCGATTTTCGTACCCTTGGCGAACATCTTCGCAAACTCACTATTGCGGGGCTCATTTTGAAGCGATGTGAAGGAGTGGTTGTCCGTCACACCTTAACATCGCGCGGCAAGGATATTCTCAAATTCTGCAGAACATTGGTATAAGGGTACGTGTGGAGATGACGGAAACTCCTTTCCAAAAGAATGCTACGCTAATAGGCGTGAAAGCGACGTCGCTCCTTCTTCTCCTGCTTTTTATTGTTCCCTCTTCCCTCTTTGCCGCATCGCGGGGCGGGTTTGCGAGTGGCGCTATTTGGCTCTCCAAAGAAATTATTACCGAGGAAGACTCCGTTCGCATTTCGGTGAGTCTCTATAATTCTTACGATGACAAACTCTCCGGCATCGTGACTTTTAAAGACGGCGGTTCAGCGGTTGGAAGTGCGTCGTTCTCACTTTCCGCAGGCGAAGGGGGCATTGTCTCGGTCTCGACAAAACCAAGTGCCGGTGAACATTCCTATGTTGCTGAAATCACTGAGGCAACACTTGATACCAATGACGGAGAACAGCCTGTCCCCGATCTCATCGGCTCAAAGACAACGGTCATTACACGAACCGTAAAGTCAGCTCCCAAAAAAGAAGAGACGTCTCAAGCGGCAACGGCGATTTCAACAACACAGGGTGCACAGGAGCGTATCAGTGACTTCTCCCCCACGGTCGGGAATGTCATTAATCCGGTTCTTGGTGCCATCGATTCATTCCGCGCTGATGCGGCAGCATACACGGAAAGTGCAATGGAGAGTGCCCGCGCAAAGATTGCCGCAGCAACATCAACTGAAACAGCGAAGGACGGCAAAGTGCTCGGGGTAGAGACGCCACAGATTGTTGAAAATGTGGCCGAGTCAAAAGGTATTCGTTCGGCGTGGGGATATTTCCTCCTCTACCTCAACGCGATACTCAACGCGATACTTCGGAGCGCTGCACTCTTTTATCCCGTTGCCGCCATTACGCTTTTCATTGCGCTTCGCATGCTCTATCGGCGCCTTACCGGTCGGTACTATTGAGACGTTACCGGAGCACAAAACTCGCACGGACTGTCACCATCACTTCTTTGGTGCGACTTTGGGTATCATAGGCACCGTAGTCGGCGATCTCAACGGAGTTCGGTGCAAGCACTTGCACGACACCGCTTGCGGCAGCCTGAAGAGAGCCGACCGATTGACCGGTTGCTGACGCAAGACTTTCAGCCCGCGCTTTTGCATCTTTGAGTGCATCGGCGAGAAGTTTGATGCGCAGTTCAGGCAATTTCTTATAGAAATATTCCGGTGCATTTGCTTGAAGCACAATGCCACGTCCAAGAAGTTCACCCACTTTTTTCGCGACCGTCTCAATCTTTGCGGGATCGGTCGAATTCACGGTAATGGTTTGCCGGACCTGGTAGCGCTGTGGCCCTTGCGAACCGTCGGAGCGATATTCGTAGTAGGGCTCCACAAATACGGGACTGACCACGACGTCCGCATCGACAACGCCGTTGGCATTCAAAAATTCTTTAACCGTATTGCCATCACGCGAGACCTGTGCGTGGGTCGATGAAAGTCCGCCCTCATAAGCAAGGCGGGAAAGTGTCCCAATCCACTTTGCTGAATCGGCTTCGACGGTTTCTTTTGCAGATCCGGTTACGGAGAGAGTGTCGTCAGTATCGCGAGCCGAAAAGATAGCCCACGCAATGAGACCCGCACCTACAACAAACGCAACACTTGCGATAGCGACGTGTGTGATGAATGCGCGATCGGCTTTCGGGGGCATATGCACTCACTGTAGCATTGGCTGCCGCAATTCCTGGTGCCGACTGAGGGGAAAACTGAGCGCAAGGAGAAGTACGGTTGCAATCTCAGAGATGATGCAGTAAATGCACCACGCATCGATGACAACCGCTTGAAGGTAGAGCGTATAAAGGGAAAAAAGGACGCCGGCGATCGCCCATGTGAACATGAGGCCGCGGGCACGCGCACTTCCCCACTCAATCATCGAAAGAACAATAGCGAGGGCGATAAGGTAATAGCCAGTGCCAAAAACCGAGAGGGGGATGCCAAGAATGCGCGTATAGGGACTCTTTGCAACGTCGTTACAGCCCTCGATCGGGCCGCAAATAATTGGCGTGTCGGTATATGTTGCGACGGCAAGGTAGAGCGCGTCGGCAAGCCCGATGAGTGACACGACGATAAGTCCGAGCATGAGTAACCGCGTTCCCTTCATGTGTTTTTCTTCGGCTTTCTTGTGTTCTTGATGCCGCGATTCTTCACAACTCCCTCGAGTCGTGTCGCCTGATGCAGATATTCAAGCTTCCGCTTCTTGTGAGACGCCTTTGGTAGGGGCTTTTTCATGCGCTATGGGAGAAGGCGGAATGATTCAACCACTTGATTGAACACCTGAAGCGAGGCGTCCTGCCTCGTCATCCACGAGCCCGAGATCACATACACGTTATTTCCACGCGCGATCGCAATATTGTCAGCCTCATAAAGTCCGGTCGAGGTATAGGTAATCGATGGCAAACCAACAAATGTCCCTTCGGTGAAATCGAAGGCGGGGCCACCAATCGCGCTCTGAAATTGATTCAGCCACTCGGCAAGCGCTTTGCCATTGGTATTCTCTCCGACAATCACGGTAACTGACGGCGGCCCTTCCCCTCCCTCTGGTGCCTCAAAATCAGAAGGAATGAGTGTCACCGTTTCAAGCTTCACCCCTTGGACGGTCATGGAGCGTTCGGAAAGTTCCCAGTCCTTAGGGTAGGTAAAAGAAAATCCGTGTGCCGTTGAAGTATAGGTCTGGTTTTCCGTTGTGCCGTTCTCCGTTGGCGAAGTCGTATCGCTAGTGCCGAAGTACCATACGCCAACACCTGCTAAAATGAGAAGGAGCCCAGGAATGATAAGATTTTTTGACATAGAAGCATTATACCAGAAGGCATCATTCAGTATGAGCACGGCTGGAAACCTCCCGTTGAAAATGACAAGGCCCGCATTGCTGCGGGCCTTGGTCGTGGGGGTCACTTTGCCGGCTTTAGTCGTATGACAAAGATGTCACCCACGTGATGGACAGACACCATCATTCCGTCCGGAATACGATAGAGCTTTACCGCTTCCGGCGGAAACTCCTCCGGCTCCGCTTGAGCCGAGGTTGTTGGGTCCGGTGCGGCTTTGCGCCGCGCCGACGATGACTTCCTACTCATCTCCACATCCTCCATCGACGGGTCGCGCGGCGCGCGACTGACTAGATTCAATAAAAGGGTAGCATGCTACGAAGTATGAAAAGCATTACTGATACAATTATGTGCATAACTTCTTACGCTCCTCATTCTAGTATTTTGCAAAATACTAGAATGAGGAGTAACCGAATTATTTAATTACTTTGTACATAAATACCTCGTCGCGATAGCCGCGAGGAAGTTTTATCCCGCGTGGCAAACTTCCATATTGTTTGAATCCAAATTTTTTATAGAGGGTAATCGCGAGCGTGTTGGGCGCATGAACATCAAGTGTCACAATTTCAAGGCGTGGGATGGCACGTCTCGTTTCTTCTATGATTATCTTGAGGAGCAGAGACCCAACGCCGCTCCCGCGAAATGTTTTTTTGACTGAAATGCCGAGCGAGCCGACATGGCGGTTCGTACGCACACCCATCTCAATCGCCGAGGTAGCAATAAGCTCCCCATGTGAGCGAACCATAAGCTGTACTTCCTTCTTTTCTCGTATTTTCTTTAGTTGGCCTTTTATAAACGCTCGTTCTTCGGCCAGCGATACTTTTTCTCCTTGATAAGTTATAAACGTTCGCTCTCGTGAGAGTTCGTTTATATAAGCGTGCATTGGCCGCACATCAGCCATGCACACAGAGCGGATCTCAACCGGAAGTCCCTTTTTTGTTTTGCCTCTAAAAACCAGCTTGCCGCGCTGCATGAGCCCATTGTGCCCGACGCGACCGTATTTCTCAAATGAGTCCTAGCCCTTTCCTTCGCCGAGCGAGAATGTTCGTTTAGTTATCTTAAATATAAAACGATAATCGCCGGCCGGAATCGTAACCGAAGAGCGCGGTGCGGGAGCCACCGCAATGAGCTCAACAATTTCGGCTTCCGTGGTGACGGGTTTATTGAGTTCAAACACCTGCGTTGCGGTCCCCAGGCCGCTCACCAGCGTCGCTCGCACTCGCACTGTACCGGCTTGGATACACACCACATCAATGGCACATCGGCTGTCTTCGATAACCGCAAGCGGGGTGATGGTGACCCCCAGTCCGCTCACCTTCTGACCAATACGCGTTTCAAGATCCACCATTCCGGTGGAGGTTGCCGCAGGACAGGCAGCAAATTCGCACGTCGGCGGAACACGTCCCACATATGAGCCATCGGGACAAAGCTGTGCATCAGCGGTACAAAACGTCGGCTCCTCATTATTTTCCGCGAAGTTAAAGCCAAGGCGCTCACCAAAAATAAGAAGGGCTCCAACAACCACAACTGCGGCGGTGAGAATTCCTGCAAAAAGGTATTCGTTTTTCATCCGGTAGTGAAATTTCGGCTTACTGCGTGCGCAGTAGTCCACGAGTAAAATGACCTTCCATACGATAATAGACTATCATTCACGTCACTATGTTCAACAGTAAAAGCGAGCCGAAATTCTACCACCGGATTCATGATGTAGTGATGACGGCAAGCTCAGGATTTCCTGACAGTCCTGATAGGTTAGTGGCCAAAGAATCCTCGGGCCTTTTCGTCGGGTATAAAAGCGAGCGCAACGGTTTTTGACACTAGATAATCAGCCACTTCTTTATCTTTCACCGAGCCACTCGTCGCAAGGATAGCGGAAATACCCGCATCAACAAGGACGGTTGGTCCGTCAATAAACGGGAAGAAGCTATCACTATAGGCGCAAGCACCTCTCGTTTCGTGCCCGGAGTCTTTGGCGCGCATTACCGCAAGCTTTGCAGCGGCGACACGCGACTGCTGTCCGACCGCGTTAGAGAGAAGCTGACAATTTCGCACAAGAGTAATCGTGTTTGAGTTTGAGGTTGACCCCACTGCCCATGCAAGGGTGAGATCACGCCGCACCTCCTCGCTCAAAACTCCCCCGGGCGTTATGAGATCTTTGTCTTTCCAGTTAAGGACAAACGTGTAGTTCGGCTGCAAGAGAAATCCGCCACGGACATAACGCATTCGCCGTGCCTCATCGAGCAAGGCAAGGCCGTTTTTTAAGAGCGCGGGATTCACGGCGAGCCGACATTTCCCGCTTTTGCGTGAGAGAGTTTCAATGGCCTCGGCGTCAAACGCAGGAGCAATAACGCTATCGAGAATTCGTTTCCCTTCAGTCTGGTGACGCGTAAGTACTTCCGCAAGGGCACCATTGACCGGCACATTGAGGAGAATCGAGCCGCCAAAAATAGCGACCGGATCTCCCTCAATCATTTTACGCACGACATCTTCCGGATTCTCTGCCACTGCTGCGCCACAAGAATTGCCGTGTTTGACTCCAACGGCAATGGCGGGGACATTGCCGAAATTATGCTCGAAGGAAGCCGCAATATGAGTGGCCGTTTGAAGCAGTCGATCCAGGTCTGCCCAGTTGTTATAGGAAAGTGGTGCTCCTTCAATTTGTTTAAATTGTGAGAGCGCAAGCGGATCGCTCAGTGATGAAGTATAAAGCGACGCACCCTGCTGCGCCGCATTTTCTCCTTTAAAGGGGCCCGCAACACGTTCACCAATACTTCCGTCAAATTTTCCGTCACTGAAGTAGCGGGCGGAAAGGAGTCGATAGCGAGAAACGATGTAGTCAGCTTTTGCGGCAAGGTACTCACGCATTGCCTGCTCATCCTTTTTTCCTTTTTCAAGCCAATCTAAAACCATCTCTCGATCGGCAACGTCGGCAATGACAATGCGGCGCCCCTTTGCCGCTGAAGAAATCATCGTTGGTCCTCCGATATCAACCATCTCAATTACTTTTGCGGGATCTCCATCTTCGAGCGTCTTCTCGAGTGGGTAGAGATCAACGCACACCAAATCAATCCAGGGGATACCGTGTTCCTGACGTTCTTTAGTATGCTCAGGTGTTTCTTTCGCGAGAAGTGCTCCGTGAATTTTAGGATGGAGCGTCACGACGCGATGCTCAAGAATTGCTGGCGCACCGGTCAGGGTTGCTACATCCGTAACCGCGATACCACGCTCGGAAAGATACTTTGCGGTTCCACCGGAAGAAATGATTGTATAGCCGAGCGCTATGAGTCGGCGAGCGAACGCATCGATACCTTCCTTATTGAATACGGAAATGAGTGCGTTCTTTTCGCCACTCATATGCTAGGAGAGAACGTGAGCGAGAAGCGCCTTGCGAATCGCGACACCATACCCCATCTGTTTGAAATACGCGGCATGTGGAGAATCGTCAACTTCAGGTAAAAGCTCTCCAACACGCGGCAACGGGTTAAGAATGACAGCGCCTTTTTTCATAGAATCAGCGAGCTTCCGGTCAATGACGAACGACTTCACCAAATCAAAGATTTTGGTCCCTTCAAAGCGTTCCTTCTGAATGCGATTCTGATACACAACGTTCGCCGTCTTCATTGCACCTGTAAGATCTTCGGTTTCTTCAAAGGAAACGTGGTGTCGCTTGAGGTAGGCCTTGATGTCATCCTTAATCCGAAGTTCGTTGGGCGATACCAAGGTCATATGAACACCCGTAAACTTGCCGAGGAGATACGCAAGGGAGCGCACCGTACGACTGTGGAGAAGATCGCCAACGAAAGCAATACGGACATCGTCGACTCGCCCCAACTCCTTTGCGATTGTATAGAGATCAAGCAATGCTTGAGTGGGGTGCTGACCGGGGCCGTCTCCGGCGTTGATGACGGGAATTTCCGATACGGCTGCCGCACGTTTGCTCGCACCTTCTTCGTTGTGGCGAAGCACAATAACGTCAGCATAATTGTTGACGGTTTTAATCGTGTCTTCGAGTGTCTCACCTTTGGCGGCGGAGGAAAACTCCTTGGCATTCTCCGTCGTGAGGACGTTTCCTCCGAGGCGCATCATTGCTGATTCGAAACTAAAGCGGGTACGAGTCGATGGCTCATAAAAAAGCGATGCCATAATTTTCCCCCGAAGTTCGGTGCCATGACCATTACCAAGCTGATCGGCAAGAGCAAAAAGCTTCTCGATAAGCGCGCGATTAAACTGTTGAGATTCAATGATGTGTCTCATCCCTTTGCTATGGTAGCGTACGTTTCTTCAGGAGTTTTTGCAAAAGTAACAATATCGGAAAGCGGCATCGGAAGGAAACCCTCCTTCTCCATGCGAATGAGTTGCCCATGGAGTCCTGTATAAAAATCCTCAATATTAAATATCACTAACCGTTTTTCATGGAGACCATGCTTTTTTAGTTCCATAATTTCTGTAACCTCATCCAATGTTCCAAGACCGCCCGGTAGGACAATAAACGCATCGGATCGCTCAATAATTTTTGCCTTTCGCGCTCCAAGATCTTTTGTCACGATTACTTCGTCAACATCTTTCCGAATAGATGTTCGTAGGTGCTCAAAACTAATACCAACAATCTGCGCATTAAATTTTCTCGCCTCATCCGCGACAATTTTCATAAGCCCCTTGTCTGATCCCCCGAACACGAGTGAATGACCGTCGCGCGCGAAAAGCCTGACAAGTTTTTTCGTTGGTCCTATATATCGCTCATCAAGATCTCGTGCTGAACAAAAGACGGCAATATTCATGCCAGCTGTGCGTTAACACTGTCTCGTAAGTCTTTTGTGACACTTGCGGGATCGGCTGAAAAAATAATTTCGCGACTAGAACTTATGATCATGCCACGCCCGTCTCCATTTTTTCCTGCCTCAACAGTAGCTTTCACGTCTCCTCCTTGAGCACCAATACCGGGAATAAGAAAAGTCATGTCGACAACGACCTTGCGGATTTCTTTCATCTCTTCTGGATACGTAGCACCAACCACGAGCATACAATTGTCATTTTTATTCCACTCATTCGCAACTTTATTTGCTACGTGATACCAGAGCGGCTTTCCGTCAACGAGGAGGTCTTGAAGCTCGCCAGCGCCCGGGTTTGATGTCCGACAGAGAATAATTGAAGCCTTATCTTTACGTGCGAGAAACGGTTCAAGGGCCTCTTTGCCAAGATACGGATGGAGCGTTAGCGCATCAAATCCCATCCAATCGAACAAAAAGGATACATAGCCGCGATTGGTGTTTCCAATGTCAGCGCGCTTAGCGTCACAAATAGTGAAGATATCGGGGTGACGTTCATGCAGATACTCTATCGTGAGTTTGAGTTCCTCAATTCCTTTTGTCCCGCGTGCCTCATAAAACGCGATGTTTGGTTTATAGGCCGCCACGTACTCGTGCGTCTCATCAATGATCCATTTATTAAACTCAAACTGCGGTTGTGAAAGTTTCTTAAATTGCTCCGGCAGTTTTTCAACATCACTATCAAGCCCCACGCACACCAGTGAATTCACTTTCTGTACCCGTGCATTATATTTTTCTGTAGCTTCCATGATATTTCCCTATCGTCGATTAGTACGATATATCGTACTAATCATACTTCGATAACTTTCCATTCAAAATCTTTTAAGACAACAAGCTCTTCGCTGTATGGTTCGAGAAGCTTTACCGGTTCTTTTTGATCCGGAAATTCACTACTTTCGAAATGACATACGACTTTTATTGGCAAGATTCCCAATCCTTCGCCAACCTTGCCAGTATCAGCGGAAATATAATGCCGGGAGAGGACATATGCCCCAGCGGATGAACCTGCGATTGTCTTTCCTTTAACAACTTCGGCGAATCCAGGATCGGTTCTGAGAGTCGAAAGAAGCTTTAGGGTTTCTCCGCCCTGAAGAAATACGGCATCGGATACCTTCAATTGCTCATGCAAATTCTCCGCACGCGCGATGATAAAGTTACATTTCTTCCCCTCGGATTGCTCAAGGAAGAATTCGCGATGCTTTGCTTCGTATGACATCCATTTCTCCTCTGGAGCGGCAAAATATATAAGAAGTATGGTTGCATCATCTTTGAGATTACTTACTATTTCGCGGTAGTAGGTCTGGTTCAGTTCGTTTGGCTGCCGATTAAACCCGCCGTGAAGGATGAATTTGGTCATGTAAGATTTTTCGACTCGAGGAATTTTTTGCCATGGCCGACAGTCGTATTAACGGGTACGTTTGATTTGCACAGGGGACAACTGGCTTCTTCGAAAGATTCAACAACAAGTGTGGCGAGCCAAGAGAACGGTGCGCCTACCGCTTTTTCAGTAACGTTTTTGGGATCACGGTTAACCATGACGCAGGTCTGGACTACTTCCCCACCCGCTTGTCGTACTTTCTCAACAACTTTTGCGACCGAACCGCCGGTCGTCGTCGCGTCCTCGACAATGAGGAGCCGCTTACCTCCAACTACCTTGTCATAGCCTCGTTTAAATACCTGATCATTGTCAGGAGTCTTATCGGTATAGACACTCAAAATGGTCTTCCTAAGTAGTTTCGAAAGATGGAACGCGGTCCATTGGGCAAGAATCATAGCGCCCATGGCAGGCCCCACCACGACATCAATGCCGACATCCTTATTTTTTTGCGCAAACAATTCACCGATCCGTGAGACTTCAATAGGATGCATAAGGAGTGCATCTTTATTGATGTAGGTGTCAAAATGTCGCCCCGAAGTCCCCACAAAGTGGCTATCGGTAATAAGGGCACTGGTGCGCTTCAGGACCTCAATGACTTCCTGCTCCACAGCGTCTATCTTACTGCACCATAGCCCGATCGCGCGAGGCAATCTTGTACATGGCAAACAGGAGCAACGTGCCGGCGAGATATTGACTCCAGGCGAGTACAGTCCCATACACGAGATAGTCGATGAGAACGGCGGTGAGCGGAAACGCTAGTTCCACGATTGTCGAGACACTCGCCAGGGTTGACTTCAGTCCTCGGTAGTAGATCCAGAGCGCAACCATCCCCGTCGAAACCGCGATGAGCGTCAGTGTCAGTCCTTGTGACACGGTAACGGATCCAAGTGACAGTGTCGCGCCGAGGAAAATGACGAGGAGAAGCGCGATCGGTACCGTGAGAAGAAATCGCAAGCCGGTGACGAACGTATTTGAATGGCTGATGAGCGCATACCGAGATAAGGCGGTTGAAGAGCCCCAGCAGACAGCGGCAAGAAACGCATAGAGTGCGGCGAGGACATACGCTCCTCCCTCACCGATATTGACGACCCCGTTGGGGAAGGTCACGAAAAAGCCGGCGAGGAGCGCTATGCCCGCCCACAGGATGTATTTGCGCGTGACCTGCTCGTGCAGAACGAGGCGTGCCGCCGCGACGGTGAATATCGGTTGGAGCTTCTGGATCAAGAACACGACCGAGAACGCGATAAAACCCACCTTGAGGAGTGCGGTCGTGAAGAAGAGAGTTCCTAAGACGCCGGAGAAAAGCGCGACGATGCCGAGCGCGCCCCACTCCTTTCGAGTAAGCGTCTCCCGTCGCCACGAAGATACAAGAAATGGCGCAATGAGAATGAGCCCGATGAGATGCTCATAGAAGACGATTGTGATCGGCGGGAGATCGTAGAGACTGCGCCGCAAGAGGCCGTCAAGGCCCCAGAGAATCGCCGCGGCAAAGATAAGGAGCGGGCCGAAAGGCATGGAGAAGAGCTCTAAGCGTCCGGATACATCTCGCGGATTTCTTTGGCCAAATAGGGGTTCCACATGGCACCCGTTGCGGTCATAACGACATCTGCGCCGGCATCGCGATACTCCTTGAAGTCCTCCGGCACCGTAACGCCGCCAACACCGATAATGTGATATTTCATACCCATTTCTTTTCGAAGCTGCGCAAGCCGTTTCGTCATGTCGACTCCTGCCCACTTAATGGCATGACCGCATACTCCGCTTCGAACACGCTTTTCGCCTGGAAGCGCTTGTTTGCCATTCTCGTCGACAACAACCGCGGAAATGGTATTGATGGCCGAATAGCCGTCAACGATATTCCCCGTTTCTTGCACCAACTCTCGGAGCGCCGGTTCAGAGAAATACGCGAGTTTAATAACAAGCGGTACATCGCCAATTTTTTGCTTAATGGCGTCTGATATGAGTTTCACTTTCTGAACATCAAAACAAAGAAGGTTCGTCGTGCCCTCATTGGGGCAGCTGAAGTTTGCTTCAACTACTTTGACCCCCGCATCAACAAGCATTTTCATCCCATCTGCCCAGTCGGTTACGTACTGATCCGATGAAGTCCCTTCCCACTTTGTCCCTTCAAGACTCGACATCACGAGCTGTCCCGGTCGTGCATGAGCAATGGAGTCGGCGAGATCTCGTGCCCACACGTCTGGTTTGTAAGAAGGATTTCCAAAAGAGTTGGTGATGGAGAGCGGCTCTTTGTATTCGTTTCGTGCAACGAGCGGCTGCTGCGCCTTCTCAAGCGTTAAGTCCCCGTCAACATCGACTCCGAGGACATTCGGCCAGGGATGACTAGGATACTCTCGCGTCCGCACGGTCTTATGAACCGGCACATCATAACCTTTATCAAGTGCTGCGTTGACGAATTTACCATTGAGAAGCGGACCGGCCGGAATACCGATGGGGTATGTCAGTTTGTATCCAAAAAAATTAAAACGAGGTTCGCCAATCGGAACTATTTTCCCATCACTAAAACCATTAAACGGTCCCTGCTCCCAGTTTTCGTAGTAGCTCTTATTTGGATCGTAAAACGGTGCGTGGAGCATATAAAGTTAGGATATCATCCCTTTTCACATTTAGAGTTGTGATGAAAATCAATGAGATACGAGACGCGGGGATTGCGGGAAGGAGCTGTATTTGGCAATACAGCGACTGATGCGCTGGGGCCCCGCAACAAAGTAGCTCATGATTTTCATAAAACTCTTTTCCCGCGAATGACGACGGTCATCACTTTGCCAGGGAGTTCCCATCCCTCAAACGGCGACCAGTCGGCTTTGGAACCATAGCCCCCCTCGCCCACTTTTGTTGTGGCATCAAGGTCAATTTCGACATAGGTATCTGGTTGGTCGGGAATATTGAAAATTTTCTTTGGTCTTGTGTAAAGAGCATCCATCATTCGCTCTTCGGTAATGCGGCCATCCTTCACCGCCTTCATCATGAGTGGGACCATCGTCTCAAGTCCGGGTACGCCAAAGGCGGGCTTCTCTCCCGATTTTTCTTCCCTCGTGTGTGGGGCATGGTCAGTTTCAACCACATCAATGATGCCGTCTTTGAGTCCCACCCAGAGCGCCTCTTGATCTTCCTTCGTTCCAAGCGGCGGTTTCATGATCGCAAAGCCCCTAAGCGTTTCGCGTGCTTCGCCAAGGAGATATAGATGGTGCGGGCACACGCCGGCCGTAATGGGGAATCCTTTTTCTTTTGCACGTCGAACCAGTTCAACTTCAATGGCAAGCGAGATGTGGCACATATGGACACGGCGCCCATACGCTGTTGCAAGCCCGATCGCTCCGGCAAGCTGAATCCCCTCCGCATGAAGAAGAATAGGTTTCGGCGATTCCCACGCGGCATAGACTTTCTCAAGAAGCGCGAGATCCTCAATCAGCATTTCTCCCGTTGTGTGATTGCAGTAGAGCTTCAGGCCATACACCTCCTTGCGCTTGGAAGCAGGCAGAAGCTGATCAATATTTTTGCCGTTCGTGCCAAAATGAAAGCCGATATCAACGATGGCTTTTTTCGCAAGCGCAATCTTTTCATCAAGGCGCTCGATCGTAATCGTTGGCGTCGGATTATTCGGCATGTCGAGCATCATCGTGACGCCTCCTTTTGCCGCCGCACGGCTTCCCGTATAAAAATCTTCCTTATGCGTCGCCCCCGGCTCACGCAAATGGACATGCACGTCAATAAATCCGGGGTAGCGCTTCAGTGCCATCGCGAAAAACTATAGCATAGACCTATGTGCTCGCCTCTTTCAACAGTTCAATGACTTCGCTGTCTGAAACTTGCGAGAAGTCGTCGTAGTGGGCGCCGACAGCGCCGAGAAATTGATCAGGGTTATCGAGAACGACCACCTTGTCCGCCTCGGATTCAAGGACGTTCACCGTATCAGCAGGCGCGACCGGGACTGCCACGATGATTGCTTTGGGCTTTTGCGCGCGAAGGGCTTTGACGGCGGCGCGCATGGTGAGGCCGGTCGCAATGCCATCATCAACGATAACCGCGATCTTCTCCTCGCAGGAGATCGGCTTTCGATTTTTGAGATATTTCTCTCTGCGACGCTTTGCTTCCTTGCGCTCCTCACTAATTGCTTTTTCGAGCCACTCCGGATCAACGCGGGCACGCTCGAGCGGGTCACATATGGGTTCTCCTACTTCCGTCACCGCGCACATTGCATATTCGGGATCGCCGGGAGCACCGACCTTTCGCGTTATGATGAGATCAAGTGGCGCACCAAGCGCTTTCGCTACTTCAGCGCCGAGTATCACTCCGCCGCGCGGCAGTGCATAGATGACTGCATTACGATTTTGAAATGTGCGCAGTTGCTCTGCAAGCATTGCCCCGGCCTGTGTCCTATCCTTAAACATCATTGTCTCTTTAGCATACTCCACACACCTCACGAAATAGGCCGACTCGTACGAGTCGGCCTATTTCTCTATCAAGAAAAAGAATTTAGGAAGTCTGTGTGGTGTTTTGTTCGTGCGTCCAGTTCCAGACGTGCGCAAACAAATATCCGAGACCATAGCCAATCCCCGCCGCAACAATCACGAGAATGATTGCGGTGCTGAGATCAAAAGGAGCGATGGTCTTCGTCGACTTTACGAAGTAAAGACTCGTGTTCCAATTGACGAGCGCCTCGGCCCAGCCAAGGCCAACAAGCGTCCCCCAAAGGACGTGGAGCCCTCCCAAAAAGGCGGCCATACTAAGGCCTGTTTTCTCCGCGTTCAGCTTCATACCATTATCTATATTGATAACGGTAAAAGCATACCATACCTTACCAAATATGTCCATCCCCAGTCTTCTCCAACGCAAGATGACACCCAAATCGGGGACGATTCTAGCGTAAAGGGAGCCGAAAATGGCTCCCCACGCGAAGTCGCCGTAGCATGCCGA
>SBAW01000049.1 GCA_005239955.1 bacterium
CAAAAAAGTTTTCGTTTCCTTTAGAAGAAAAAATTGGTGGCACGCGCAAAATCAAAATCGTAACGAAAACTTTTTTGCGGGGCACGCGAGCGGAGCGAGTG
Source organism: bacterium (assembly GCA_005239955.1). GTDB lineage: Bacteria > Patescibacteriota > Minisyncoccia > Phycocordibacterales > SBAW01 > SBAW01. The sequence continues at coordinate 102 of SBAW01000049.1, forward strand.
GCGGCGGGGCGAAGCGTCAAGTATTCCGCTCAAAATAGGTTCGGACTTTGTCGTATAATTGCACCAGATTGGAAATTGCAAGTTTAAGATGACCGCCTCGCTTGGAAGCGTTAAAACGGGCAGAGCAAGTCATCAAACCTTTTCTGTAAGATATACTTATCAATATGCCTCCAGAAACTGCGCGAAAACTTGAGGAGATCTATCAGCTCACCAAGGAGAATAACCACATGCTCCACAAAATGCGCCGCGCCGCATTTTGGCACGGCGTGTGGCGCTCTATCTGGTTTCTCGTCATTATCGGTGCTCCGATTGCGATCTATTATTACTTGCTGCAGCCTTACGTTGAGCAGATGCTTCTGATGTACGGACAGATCCAAAGCGACGCACAAGAAGTTCAAAACTTCTCCATTTCAGACCAATTTCAAGAATTCCTAAAGAAATACGGCATTGGGAATTAGATTACTGTGGATTAATCGTTTTTCATTTTGCACTGGCGAGCATACAGTATAGTTAATGTCAGCGGGCAAAGAAACGGCGTTGCAGTTACGCCTCAAGGGCCACAGCTACAACGAGATACATAGGATGACTGGGATCCCCAAGTCCACTCTTCGCTCCTGGATGGGGAGCGTCGTTTTGTCCCAAAGCGCGCGGAATCGACTCGCGAAACGGGTCGCCCAAGGTACCCTGAATGGCCTCGTCAAGAGAAACAAGTTGCAAACTCATCATGCGTGGCAACGCGCAAAGCACATGCAAATGAGAGGACGTGATGATATCGGAAATTCTTTTACTACGCGAGAGATTGCTCTGATCGGAACCGCACTCTATTGGGCGGAAGGGTATAAACGCTTGAAGATGCGAGAAGGAAAAGAAATCCCCAGCCATGCAATTCAGTTTGTTAATGCTGATCCTGGAATGATTAAGGCGTTTATTCGCTTTCTCAAAGCCATTTACCAAGTTCCGAGTGAGAAATTCAAACTCGCCATGCGCCTGTATGACCATATCAATGAACAAGAGGCGATGACCTTTTGGCAAGGCGTGACCGGACTTCCAAAAAGTTGTTTCCGAAGTTCAACATATCTTGTTAGCCTATCGAGCCAGCGACGTCGGCCGTTTAACCGACTGCCGTTCGGCTCACTTCAAGTTGAAGTAGCCGATACAGAAAAATTTCACCATCTTATCGGTTCCATTGAAGGAATGAAAGAAAAATTGTAATGTAGTATCTTGTCAAAATGCCGAGGTAGCTCAGTTGGTAGAGCGCTGCTCTGAAGAAGCAGATGTCCCCGGTTCGAGCCCGGGCCTCGGCACCAACGTATGTTCGAATTTGTCGATAAGCACTACGCAAGTCGCCCCCACGAGCGTATGCGCGAGGTGCTTATGAACCCCGATGCGCCGGGGCCTTCCATTCATTACCACATGATTCGCGGCGGCAAGGACCAACGAAATATCACCATTTGGGAACCCGGAGTAGTTGGTGGTGAGTACATTAAGACCTACGGCCATTACCATGTGGGCAATATGGACGAGACCTACCACGTACTCCTTGGCGAAGGTCTCGCATTTCTTCAACTGCGGGCCAAAGACTCGAGCGGCAATGACCTCGACGACGTTATTGAAGAATTTAAAGTGATTCACGCAAAGCCGGGAGATAAAATATACATGCCACCTGGCTACGGCCATCTCCTCCTCAATACCGGGAAAACGTATTTTGCAACGTCGGACAATGGCGTGGTCAATTTTGATGAAACAACTCCACAGAAACTTCCCGGTCAGGCCGATTACGAGCCGGTAAGGCGCATGCGGGGGTTTGCTTACTACGTTATTGAAAAGAACGGCGCTCCGGCGCTCGTGGCAAACAAAAACTACCGCGAAGTCCGCAAAGCGGACTTCGCGGGGCTACCTGTCAGCGCCTAACTAGACTTTACTTTGAGTTTCGCTTGCCGACTCTTATCAATCTTCGGTAGCTTAATCATGAGGAGTCCATGTTTTTCAACCGCTTCTGCGCCTTCAACCTCAACCTCTTGGGGAAGCAAAATAGTGCGAGAAAAAGCGCCCCAGTAGAGTTCTTGGAAAAAATGGTCTTGATCGTTCGTTTCAACCTGCCGCTCACGCTTGCCCTTAATCGTCACCATATCGCGCGTAATAGACACATCGAGGTCTTCGGGCTTTACACCGGCAACCATGGTTTTGACAATAATGTGTGAGGGAGTTTGGTAGACGTCAACCGCAAGCTGCCCCTCAGCAGGATCTTCTTCCGGAATCTCTGCCACTCGCGCGGCGCCCTTCCCCGTATGAGAGACAGGAATATGGCGCTCTTCGTCGAACTCGTAGTCGTCGGCAACCGCAACGGCTCCGGTTAGGCGTTCAAAGAATGTTCTACGATTTCCTGCCATAGCGACTTCAAGTTTAGCAATAATCTCTCCGTTTCTTTACTTTCTCAAACAAGAGGAGGAGTATAACAACTCCAATCCAGACGAATATGAAGACCGTAAACAATTTTCCTCCGTTACTTACAATTATAAAAAGATTAAAGAAGGTATGCAACAAAATGGCAAGGATAACTGCGCCGGTGAACGTGATGAGTTTCCGAAGGGGAGAGCGATAAAACGCAGCTGCAATCCCAAGACCAATCGTTGCTGACGAGAGAATGTGGAGGAGGGTTGCGCCAATGAATCGGAGGTTCCCCGCAATCACACTCCCAAAGGTGTCGGAGCGAGAAAGCGGCTCCAGAAGAAACAGTGCGTTCTCGAGCGCCGCAAACCCCACGGCAATTGAGATAAGGTAAATGAGCGCATCAACCGGCTCGTCGAGCTCCCGTCGGCGAAGAACAACCACATACGCGATAATGAGCTTCATAACCTCCTCTATTGCCGCCCATAGAAATATCAATGCGGTCCCTGAAGCCATGCCTGCCGCGGCTTTTTGGAAGGGGAGCACGAGCGGCACCGCAATCATGCCTCCAAGAAACGCATAAAGGATGAGACGTCGTGGCTCGGGTTGGCAGCGGTCCTCGCGAAGCCAAAACCACAGCCACAAGAGTGCGGGGATAAGCCCGCCGGCAAATGCGAGCGCAATTGTTCCTATATTACCCACAAAAAGGTTACTGAGCGGGCCACTTCTCCACCATGAGAAGCCCTCGGTGCTCGGGCATTAATGACCAGATTTCCTCTGATACAAATGGCGCAAAGGGATGAAGCGCTTTGAGCAAATCCTCGAGAATGATGTAGAGCGTCCATTGAATCGATGCCTTCGCCGCGGGGTCCTCACCTTTGAGCGTCGGCTTACTTTCCTCAAGTATAACATCAGCAAAACGACTCCACGCATAGTGGTAGAGTTTCTCCGCCGCCAAGTGGAGTCGGTATGCCTCTAAGTCTTTAGTTATGTCGACGAGAGTCGCACTAAATTCATCCAGATATTCTTGATGCTGAGGGAGAATTGCTGGCTTTTTTGAAGGTTTCTCACCATCAACGGCAGTGAGCACAAACCGCGCAATGTTCCACAGTTTATTCGCAAAATGCTTCTGCGCGCGGATTTTATCTTCTGAAAGTGCCATATCCATTCCCGGCGTATTTCCCATAATGAGCGCGAGTCGCAAGGCGTCGGTCCCATATTTCTCACACATCGCCAGAGGACTAATAACGTTTCCCTTGCTCTTGCTCATTTTTTGCCGCTGTGCATCACGCACCAGGCCGTGAAGATACACATCACGGAAGGGAACTTCGCCGGTTCGATAGAGGCCAAGCATAATCATGCGCATAACCCAGAAAAAGAGAATATCGTACCCGGTCTCCATAACCGACGTTGGATAAAAGGTCTTAAAATCGCTGTTGTCTGGGTATTTGAGCGTTGCAAACGGCCACTGGCCCGAGGAAAACCAGGTGTCAAAGGTGTCGGGATCTTGTGTAAGTGCAGAACCACTACATGACGGACACAATGCTGGCGTATCAGTTGCGACAACAATCATCCCACATCCATCTTTGCTGAGCGTAGGATTGAACTCATACTCGTAACTCCAGACTGGCGTATCGGCATTAACGACCCGATCGGGATTGTGTTTTTTGAATGCAGCAATAAGCTCCTCTCGTGTGTTGTACGTCTTATAGTGTTTCGCATCCTGCAGATTCATCTCCCCAACCGTTGTTTTCTTAATCGCGAGGATCTTGCCGGATCCGAATATTTTGCGTGCGGAACTATCTTCAAATGCCACAACGTCACCGACCGAAAAACCATGGTCGCGTAGTCGCCAGGTTGCAACTTTTCCCTTGAATACCTGAGGGACTACTTCACCGGCGAAGCCCATTCGCCTGCTGTTAGGATTGCCACAAAACCACGCAGGGATCGCAATGCCCCACGCGATTTGGCGAGAGATGTTCCAATCTTCCATTGTTTCAAGCCAGTGGAAAAAGATTTTCTTCTGGAAGTCAGGGAAGAATCGAATGCGACCACTTTCAACTGCTTCTCGTGCTTTATCGGCCAGCGGTCGCATCTTTACGAACCACTGCGGCATAATGCGTGGCTCAAGCACATCGTTCTCATTTTTGTAATTGACGAGCACGTTGTGCGTGTAGGCCTCGTCAACTTTTTCGAGCATCCCCCGGGTTCTGAGATCGGCGACCACGGCGGCACGAGCTTCCATCACTTTCATTCCTGCGTACTTCCCACAGCGTTCGTTCAGTTTTCCGAATTTATCGATGACCTCAACGGCCGGCAGTCCATGACGCTTCGCCACTTCAAAATCGTTTTTATCATGTGCCGGTGTGATTTTTACGACTCCTGTTCCAAATGCCGGATCAACATACTCATCGGCAACAACCTGAAGTTTTACTTTTCCAATGAGTCCCTCATATTCAATCGTTTTGCCAATATAATTTTGGTAACGACTATCGTTCGGATTGACCGCTACCGCGGTGTCACCAAATTTTGTCTCGGGCCGTACTGTCGCAATCGTAAACGGCCCATACTTCATGTAATAGAGCGGATCGTTGCGCTCTATGGTTTTTGTTTCAAGGTCTGAAAGAGATGTCTGGTATTTCGTGCTCCAGTTGACCGGTCGAACGCCACGATATGCCAACCCATCCTCGTAGAGCTGTTTAAATGTTCCGTAGACCGTTTTTATAATATGCGGGTCGAGTGTAAATTGTTCGCGGCTCCAGTCGCAGGACGCGCCGAGGCGTCGTAACTCCTTCTCCATGTGCTTCTTATTCTCCATCGTAAACGCAAGCGTCTCGGCATAAAATTCGTCGCGCGTCATCTTAAAGCGTGAGCGCCCTTCTTTTTCGAGCTTCTTCTCGTAGACGAGCTGCGTTTCAAAACCTGCATGATCTGCTCCGGGAAGCCACAGTGCTTTAAACCCGCGCATGCGCTTAAAACGAATGAGGAGATCTTGGAGTGTCACAAAGAGCGCGTGCCCGACGTGGAGCGAGCCATTGGCGTTAGGCGGCGGCATAATGATCGTAAACGGCTCCTCCGCTCCTTTCAGGCCTGCCTGCGCAGGCAGGTTGTCAGGATTAAAAAAACCACTCTTTTCCCAGCGGGCATAGACCCCTTCTTCGTTTTGCGCGGGGTCGTAGGGCTTGAGGAGTGCCTCCGGAATCATACGGCCAATAATAGCCGTCTTTTACTTACTTTGAAAGCGGCATAACGCCTTGGGCACGAATGCTATCGGCACCCTTTTCTCCCGCGTTCATGCGCTCAAATGCCGCTGTAGCAACCATAATGGCGTTATCGGTAGTGAGTTGTGGTGTTGGAATAAAAAGGTCGACATCAGGGAATTCGCGTTTTACAAGTTCGGTGAGGTCTGCACGCAATTTCGTGTTTGCCGAAACGCCGCCGCCAACGACAAGCGCTCGCGCTCCTGTGTCGATGAGTGCTTTTGCAGTTTTCTTCACGAGAACTTCGACAACCGCATCTTCAAATTCACGTGCCAACCCTTTCTTTTGGTCTTCTGTCAGCGTACCGAGCTCTTTAATGGCATAAAGCACCGCGGTTTTGAGACCCGCAAAAGAACAGTGGAGATCTTTCGAGGTAATCATGGGGCGTGGCAGCACCACTGGTGAAGGAATATTTTTGTCTCGTGCCTCTTCTGCGAGCCGAGAAACATGAGGACCTCCAGGGTAGGGGAGCCCGAGCATCCGTGCAACTTTATCAAACGCCTCACCTGCAGCGTCGTCTTGTGTTTCGCCGATGCGTTCGTAGACGAGTGGCGTTTTGATGAGATTAAGCTCGGTATGTCCGCCTGACACAACGAGTGCCAGTGCCGGGTACTTCACACTCCCCAACTCATAAAACATTCTAACATTCGTTAGAATGTTAGAATGTTTTTCTTTTGGCGTAAGGCGGGAGCCGACGATATGGCCTTCGAGATGATTGATTGGGAATAACGGGAGCTGCCACGCCCCGGCTAGAGCTTTTGCGAAATTGATACCGACCCAGAGCGCCGGCTCGAGCCCGGGGCCACTCGTCACTGCAATCGCGTCGACTGCTGGCTTTTGAATCCGAGAGACAAGCGCCAGCGTTGCTTCTGCCAGACCCTCCTCGTGGGAAAATAATTCTTCAAAATTTTTCCTATATTGCGATATATCGCAATATTCATCTTTCCAAAATCCTGCCTGCTTCAACGCCTGTTCGAGCAGCGGCGGAAGGTTTTTCGCATGTTCACGCTTGGCGAGTGTGGGGAATACGCCCCCATATTGTTCATGGATCTTCGTCTGCGAATGGATCGCATCTCCAAGGATCTGCACCTCGGTCACCTCGCCCTTTTGTTCAAATGCGACGATTGCGACTGCGGTTTCATCGCAGCTGGTTTCAATGGCCAATATCTTCATGAGGTGCGCGGTAAGGGACTCGGTCACTACTCGAAACTGCTCCGTCGAGCAGTTTCGGTCGCGACCCCGGCTCGCGGTCTCGCCTGCTGGCTCGACATCGCTCCGCCCTTCTCGTCCCGCTGATTATGAATAATCACAGTGCGCGGTAAGGGACTCGAACCCCTGGCCCTCCCCACGTCAAGGGGATGCTCTACCAACTGAGCTAACCGCGCATAGAAGCAATAGACACCATACACATTTTATCTATAGTATTCAACCAATGGAAACCATTTCTGCCGCTGATTCGAAAGCTGTCCTACGTGCCGCCGAGGTGCTCCGCGAAGGGGGAGTGGTGCTTTATCCAACCGACACGGTCTATGGCATTGGCGTTGATGCCCTTAATGTGGAAGCCATTAAAAAAATTTACATGATAAAGGGCCGTAGTGCGGGGAACCCTATTAGCGTTGTAGTTCCGAGCCTCGATGCGGCAGAAGTGTATGTAGCCATCACACCGGGGGCACGAAAACTCGCCAAGGCCTTCTGGCCGGGACCGTTGACGGTTGTGTTAAGGCGCAAAGAGACGGTACCCGGGGAATTAACGGGTGATCGCGAAACGCTTGGTATTCGCGTACCCAACAACACCTTTTGTCTCGCACTCGCTAGAGAGCTTGGGCGGCCATACACTACGACAAGTGCCAACAAGGCGGGTACGGGTGATTGTCGAACCATTGAAGAAGTGTCCATGTCTCTTGGCGAGCACTTTAATGGTATCGATCTTGTTATTGATGGGGGACAGCTCCCAACCGCAGTACCTTCAACGGTTGTTGATGTGAGCGGTATCACCCCACACATTTTTCGCGAAGGCGCCGTACCTTCTTCGCACGTTCTCGGTGTTCTCGAAGGCTAATTTGAATAACTCGAATATTCTACTTACTCCATATTTGTAACGGTCGTTACAAATATGGAGTAATCTATATGATTTTAATTTTCTTGTTTGCCTCGCTAGGCGGCAAGGATTTGCTGCTGTAGCTCTTTATACGATTGAAAGGCAGGGAATTGCGGAAACTCTTTTGCGATCGATTCTGGCGCATGCATGAAGTAGGCACGGTCCGCTTCTGCCATCATCTTCGTGTCGTTGTAGGAATCACCAACAACGGTAACATCGAAGCCAACTGCTTTGAACGCTTTCACTACTTCAGGCTTATTTCCGTTATTTCGCAGGTGGAAGTTAGTAACAATCCCGTCAGCGCCAACCGAGAGCGAGTGTGCGAGAACGAGTGGATTCCCGAGCTTTTCAATAAGCGGCATCGCGTACTCATAAAAGGTATCTGAAATGAGTACGGTCGGGTGCCGGCGGCGCAGCCAGTCGAGAAATTCTCGGGCCCCTGGCAGGGGATTTAGGGTGCCCATAACATCGCGCATATACGAGAGGGGGATACGCTCCTCCCGAAGCTTCGTAATGCGAAACCGCATCAACTCCGAGTAGTCTTTTACATCCTTCGTCGTAAGGCGAAAGTCCGCGAGTCCGGTTTTTTCAGCCAGCGCAGGCCAAAATTCCTCCGTCAAGGTTGACTCCATGTCGAATGCGAAGAGTTTCGGTTTCATTTCACCTTTCTATCAGCGATACGCGTCAGTTTCAAAAGCTTCTTGTGAAGGATGGGATTTGCGGCAACAAACCCTCGCCCGCCCGGTTTCCAATTATTTCCTCGAACATCAGTTACTTTACAGCCGGCTTCTTTAAGGAGAATAGAGGCAGGAATAAAATCATGGAGTTGTCCTGCCCAGGAAGCTCCCCAGTCGGTGCGTCCCGACGCTACGTATCCGGCATTCGCAGCGATGCTTCCATAGGCGGTAAGAGCGACATGTTTTTTCCCTGCCGCCTTGAGGAACTGCGGTACGAATTCGATATTCCCCGCCGTTACGCTCGATGAAACTGTGCCGATTGACTGTGCCCAGTTGCGTCGTGAAGAACGATGGATTCTTTTTCCGTTGAGATACGCTCCTTTACCTTTGCGGGCCGTGAATAGTTCGCGGGTTATGGGCAGATAAATGGCGCAAAGGAGAGGAACACCTTTATGCACCAATGCCGCCATGATTCCCCACACGGGGACTCCTCGTCCGTAGTTAAGGGTTCCGTCGATGGGGTCGATATACCAAAGAAAATCTGCGTCCGCTTGGTAGGCCCCTGATTCTTCCGCAATAATCCCATGGTGAGGATAGCGTTTCTTGATCCTCTTTGTGATGATTTTTTCGCACGCGACGTCCGCCTTGGTGACCGCGTCGCTTGGGTGGAGCGATTTCGCGTATTGAATACGTGCCTTACCAAATAGGCGGAGTGCTTCCTTTCCTGCAGCAAGTACCAGTTGTTCGGCAAATTTTTCCATTGATTTTGGCGGAGACGGGAGGATTCGGTCACGAATCACTACGCATTTTCTCACTTCGCTCGAAAATGCCAAGTGTTCGCGACCCCGGCTCGGCTCATGCCTCCGCCTTTCGAATCCTGTCCTCCCGATGAAAAGAGCGACCGCGAGGGTCGCATTTTCATCGGATGCGGAGACGGGAGGATTCGAACCTCCGACACAGTTTCCCATGTGCCGCATTTCGAGTGCGGTGCCTTCGACCACTCAGCCACGTCTCCAATAGCTTGCTTCGCAAACAATATGTCTGCGGAGGCTTCGCCACAAGGGCTCCCTCGCGCCTGTTTGATGCGAAGCATCTCAGATCGGCGCGTCCGTCCCGGAACGGATGAAAGTCAACGCAGGTTGTCTTTCATAGCCACGTCTCCAGAGGAAGGTCGGACTAAGAAAAATTACACTAAATAGGCGGAAAATGCTATTATCGGCCCGTCAGTTGGCCCTATAGTCTAGCGAAGCGAGTGAACAAAAAGGCCCTTTTTGATTCCGAGCGAGCGACGATTATATGGCCTGCGAAGCAGGCCCTATCGTCTAATGGTTAGGACGCGGCCCTTTCACGGCTGAAATCGGGGTTCGAATCCCCGTAGGGTCACAAACTGATACTTCATTTGCAGAGAGCGCAGAAATGCCGCTCGCCTGCGGCTCGCGGGTGTATGATGAAAGAAATTCCGTCTTGCGGGCGCGGGCG
>SBAW01000023.1 GCA_005239955.1 bacterium
CTCCTTAAAGGAGGGGTTGCGGCGGATCGCTTCTTCCAGTTCCGCAATCGCCCCCGCTCTATCCCCTTTTGCAAGAAGCGCTCCGGCAACCTGGAGGCGTGGCTGAAGTGCACTTTGATCACGTTCGAGTGTTTTTCGCCTGATGGCGATGACAAAGTCAAAGTAACCATTTTCAAAATACGCGCCCGCGAGTCGATCATCTTCCACCAGATGGGTCCCGTAGCGTGGCGTAAGAATCTCGGTGGCGAGCGGTATGTTTTTGGCATACACGGCTGCAAGGGCGTAGAGAATGCGCGCTTGATCAAAATGTGGTTCCAGGTCAAACGCCTGTTTCATCACCACAAGTGCGCGTGTATAGTTCCCGCGGCGCAGTTCAATAAGGCCCTCGGAGAAGATGATTTGTTGTTTGTTGGGCGAGAGCTCAAGCGCTTTTTTAACCGCCGCCAACGCCTCGTCGCGCCGATCTAGCCCGAGGAGTAGTTCCGTTTTAAATACATGGAGGCGCGTATTTTCTGGATGATCAGCGATGAGTGCGTCAAGTTCCTGCGTTGCCGCATCCACAAATTCGGCCTTAAGAGCCAGGGGGACGTTTTGCGTCCGCGCAACCGTCAGTGCTGAAGTAACGAGCTGCTCCACCCCCTCCTGTCGCCCCATATCCTTGCGTGTAATCACCTCTTTAAACAGCGTGAGGTTTTGCGCCGCACCCTGCGGCTGTGGCTTGAGCGCCTCGAGAAGTCCGTAGGCAGAAGATAGGTGGGGGGTATTGAAGAACCACATGGCGCCGAGAGTCACCAACGCAATGCCGGGCATGAGAAGCCTCATCTGCACCTTCTCATCAATACGCGAGAGGAACATAAGGCCGGGGGTTTCGCGCCTCCCGAGGTAATGGAGATACGCAAGAATCGTAAAGAAGTAGATGGAACTGACAATGTTGTCGAACACAAAGAGATTGTGGAAGGCATACCCCGCTAGAAGGCCGAGGAGGAGTGACCGCTCCGCGACGCTTATTTTTCCACCCGCCCGAAGGAGCATGAGGAGCGCCACTATATAGAGCGCTATATAGCCAAGGAACCCCAGGATTCCTCCTGCGACCAACCATTCGAGGAATTGGTTGTGCGCGCGATCAAACCATTGCTCCTGGGCGTACATGCCAGGATCGTAGTATTTGTTGAATACGTAGTTAAAACTTTCAGGCCCCCACCCAATGAGTGCCGTCTTGCCGCTCTCGGTAAATCCTTTCCACGCCATCTCATAGACCAAGAAACGCGACTTCGTGGTCCGCTCTTCAAGCGAGATCGATGCAAAGCGAGAGAGGACTTCGCTCTCTTGTACAAACGAGGTGTTTCGTATGGCAAAAAATCCGAGCACAATAACGCCAAGCGCAATGAGAACCCCAACTGCCCCTCGCCGGAGCGCCCTGTTTTCGCGCTCGAACACGGCAATGGCTATGGCTGCGACCAAGAGACCGCCAAGAAGTCCCAAGATGGTACCGCGCGTTGCGGTGTAATAAATGACGACGATTTGAAGGAGGATGACAAGAGGAAGGGCGTAGCGCACAAAGGTATTGTGGAAATTGCGTACAAAAAGAATAAGCGCGATGAAGACGTGAATGAGCATGTAGACCGCGAGATAGGTCGCATTGCCAAACGTCGCATCAAGGCGTACCCCTCCCTGGTGAATCTCAAGTACTCCACCAAGCTGCAGAAGTGCAATGGCGCCAACAAGGGCACTCGCGCCCGTTGTTACCTCAAAGAACCGTTTCCAAAGAGTGGTTGTGGTCATGACGCTCGCGACAACCGTAAAGTAGAGCGCGAGGTGAATGAGGGTGACATACCCTTCCATACGCTCAAAGTTGCTCCAAAAACTCTTGTAAGGCTCTACAGAAAAGACGGTTGAAATAGCGAGTCCGACAAGAAGGAATCCGATGATGGGGTAAAACCAGGAGAAACGTGGCCGCGCCGAGGGCTCACGAAGTATATAGAGAAGCCAGAGGCCAAACAGGAGCTCGGTGAGGATGCGGAAGGTGAAATTTTTTCCCGTAATAAAGGGGAAGAGAAAGAGCTCTGCGACGATGAACGGAATTGCGGGAACGAGGAAAATGCCGGCGATGAGAGCCCCGCGCAAGAGTGAAGTAACTGACATGGGGAAAACTATAGCATGTACGTTAGACTCCCTGGAAGGCTCATGCCACTTAAGATCGCGGTACCATGTTATATAAGAGAATGATGAGAGTGATGACATTTGCGCGGCCTCTCCTTGATCGAGGTGAGCGACTGCTTAAAACGGATATTCGCTACCTCCTCAAAGGTGGGTCGTGGCTTTCGCTCGGCCAAGGCGTCGCAATGCTTTCGGGCTTTTTTCTCTCGGTCGCATTTGCAAACTTAGTTCCCAAAGAAGTATTTGGGAACTATAAGTTTGTCTTTTCACTTGCCGGACTCTTCGGAACGTTTTCCCTAACCGCGATGGGGACAGCTGTAACGCAGGCCGTCGCACGAGGGTTTGACGGCGCACTCCTTCAAGGAATACGCGTATCGCTTCGCTGGAGCATTCTTTCTGTTGGCATTACGCTCTCTGCCGCGCTCTACTACTTCCTTCAAGGGAATGAGATCATTGGTTTTTCCCTTCTCATCGTCTCGGTTTTTGCGCCGCTTATTGCAGCCATGAACCTCTCATTTTCGTTCCTCAAAGGAAAGAAAGATTTCCGACGCGATACCATGTTCGGCATTCTCCTATCAATCGTCCCGCCGATAGCCATCATTGGTGTGCTTCTTTTCTCCGAGAATATTCCCTTGATTATTGCGGCGTACTTCGTCCCCGTCGTTTTTCTTTCGTATCTGGCGTATCGACAAACCATAAGGATCTACCGACCAACAGATGTTGTTGACCCGGAGACCCCGCGCTATGGACGGAGTTTAAGCGTTATGAGCATCCTTGGTCGCGTGGCTTCGTATGTAGATAAGATCCTCCTCTTTCACTTTCTTGGCGCTGCTCCGCTTGCTGTATATTCTTTTGCAATCGCGCCGGTCCAATATGCGTTGCGCGCCAATGGAATATTTCGCACGCTTGCACTCCCTAAACTTGCGGAGCGCGACATTCCAACACTGAAGCGCACACTCCCCCGCAAAGTGTTCATCCACTTCCTCGCGTCTGCTGTAGCTATGGGCGCCTACATGCTTCTTGCGCCCTTCTTTTTTGATCTCTTTTTTCCCGCATACAAGGACGCGGTTATGTACTCACAGGCGCTCTCTCTCCTTATCCTCACTGCCCCCGGCGTATGGCTTGGGCAAACGCTTACCGCTCATGCAAAGACGCGTCAGCTCTATCTTCTCAATACCGTAAGTCCGATCCTTAAGATTGGCTTTCTCGTTATACTCACGCCGCTGTATGGCATCTGGGGAGCCGTTGCCGCGATCTTGGGCGTCAGTCTTATTGGATTTTTTATGGCCATTGCGGTTTTCCGTTCACTCTGAGACAAACGCGATAATCTTTTCTCGGGACTCTTGATCAGCGCGGGTCTCGTCATACGAGAGCGGCAAGTCTCCCAACGCGGCGCGCGCAAGCGACTGCCGGAACGTTTTTCGGTCAGTAATGATGGTCGAGAGTCCATAGAGTTCTTTCCCGGTATTAAGAAACGACAGCGACGTAAAGTTGATGAAGAGCGCTGGTACACCACTCCCAATCACGCTGAAATTTGCCGCTGTTAAGGGGTGCGCAATATAGAGGTCAGCAAGCGCAATGAGCTCCTCCACATCTGCCTCATTGCCAAACAACCGTACGCCGTTTGTTTTGAGATCGGCATAGAGATCTTCATCGCGCGGATGGAGTTTGAAGAGAATTTCGGCATCAGGGTAGGCCGCGCGAACGTCTTCAGTAATGTTTGAAAAATAGCGGAC
>SBAW01000021.1 GCA_005239955.1 bacterium
ATATCGATAACCTCAAAGGGCGTCAAAAGAGTATTCTTTCGACCCGACAAATTGTTGATCTCGACGAGACTCCACAGTTTGTAAAGGGCGGCAAACTCGCGGCGCAGGGCAGTTCGTTTACTGAAAGCATTCTCTCGGCGCTTCTGGAGAAGGAACCATCCTCGCCAATAACGGCTGCCTTTGCCGACGGCGTATTTACACTTCTTATTGATCATGGCGGCAATGTGTCGGGGGCAGTCAATACGATGGTCACGGCGCGTGCGGGGCGCGACCTCGTCACCTCGCTTTCAGCGGGACTTTTGACAGTAGGCCCGCGTTTTGGTGGTGCAGTAAATGCCGCGGCAAAACACTGGCTTGAAGGCGTCTCCTCAAAGATAAGCGCCGCAGAATATGTAGAGAAGAAGACGAAAGGTGGCGAGCTCATTTCTGGTATCGGGCATCTCAAATACCGCGTCGGTATTCCCGACCCACGCGTTGCCGCGCTCTCTGAATTCGCAACACTCCTGAAGCGGCATCCGCACTACGATTTTGCGCGTGAGGTTGAAGCAGTGACGAGCAAAAAAGGCGGCAATCTCATTCTCAATATAGACGGCGTCATTGCTGCGCTTCTTCTCGATATACTCTCGGAGTGCGAAGGAATGAGTGAGAGTGAATTGAAGGAACTTGCCGACGCAGAATTCTTTAACGCCTTCTTCGTTATTCCGCGCTCGGTTGGATTTATTGCGCATTTCCTCGAGCAAAAGCGAAACGACGAGGGGCTCTTCCGACTACCGGACGAACTGCTGTTTGTGCGCAAAGGAGAGAAGGGAAGTAAGAAGAAAAGCAAATAACAGACGCGAGAGCCGGGGGTATGAAAACCCCCGGCCCGTCGGCGATGGTGGGGCGCTAATGTGCGCGCCCGTTGACGGCGGTGCGCTGGCTCTCGATCCAGCGCAAGGCGCCGAGATACCAGCTTGTCTGCGGGACGTCGTCGTCGCACTGCCGGTTGACGGCGTCGCGCAGTTCCCGTTCGAGCGCGAGGAGCTCGCGGGAGGTGGAGCTGGTCAGATCCATTCCCGTGAGCAGCCCGGCGATCGTCATGAGGCGAGTGCCTCCGCTGCTGTCAGCGCGATGGGCCGCATCGATCGCGGTCAACGTCGCGCCGTGGCGAAACGGCGTCACCGCCCGAAGCATCTCGATCCCACGCGCGGCGGGCGTTTTGCCCTTCAGCTCCGGCACGAGACGCGGTGGTGATGCGGGCAGCGATTGGCCGCTCTTCCTGTTCAAAGTGCGTGCCGTGGCGGTGTGGGCCATGGCGTTCCTCCTTTTCCTTTGCCGTTGAGGATCTTGTAGGCAGGATTGCCCCAAGTACTTTTACGTTACTCCTCGCTTCAAAAAATAGCAATGTGTGGAAAAACAAAAGGGGCCTGGTCGGAACCAGGCCCCCTCTCAGTTGGCGTCGCAATATGCGACGCCGGTTGTACTTCTTCGTCAGCGAAGCGCACCGGCGTTGGCCGCCTCGCGCTCGCCCTCGTTCTCGAGCGCCGACACGCTCGGCGGGTCGCCGGCGTGCGGGGTGCACCCGTCGCCGACGCCGACCTTGTCGCCGGTGCCGACGTCGGTGTGGCCGCCGCGGATGGCCGCCTGTCTGCAGAGGTTTTCGACAGCCGGCCCGATGATGTCGGGATCGTAGCCGGCGCCGAGGCGCTCGATGTGCTCGGCGGCCGCAGAGATGGCGTCGGCCATCGCCTGGGGTTGCGCGAGCATCGGCATCCGCGCCGGGTCCGTGAACATGCTGGCGACGGCCATGAGCATGATGCCGGTATCGAGCGGATCGGGCCCGTCCAGGTCGTCGACGTTCTTGTCCGGGACCGAGATCTTGCTCAGCGCCAGGACGTTCTCGCGCAGCGCCACCTCGAGCGCGAGGCCGCTGCTGTGGCCGTTGCCTGCCGCCGGACGGATGTCGAGCTTGCCGATGCCGGCGACCTCGGTCCCGCCGTCCGGCTGCTTGGCCTTCTCGGCGGCCTTCTGCGCGGCGATGCGCTCCTGGGCCTTCACCCAGCGACGCGCGGCGCGGCAGCTGACCATCTCGGCCTTCGAGAACTTGTCCTTGTTGCCGAAGTGCTCGGCGACTTCGTCGATCGTCTCGAGGATCGAGATGTGGTTTTTCGGGATCGTCGAGCCGATGATGGCGTCGAGGAGCCCGAAGAAGCGGCCACGCGCGTTCTTGAGGCCGGGGATCATCTTCTTCTTGAGCTGCACCACCACGTTATTGTGGTGCGGCAAGTCCTCGGCCGTCGAGATTGCGGCGACGGAGGTATTGGTGGTCAAAGAGCTGGTCTTGTTGGGCTGCATGATTGCAGTCCTCCTGGTTGGTGTTGAAAACCCGCATCCCTCCCGGGCTACGAGTCGCAAAACCTTACTACAAAACGATTATGGAGTCAAAGCAAGAGGCTCTGTTGGATTTCGTAAATCCAACCTTGGAGATTCGACCGAACCTGTTGGAGCGGATCAGATCCATGTGTGCGATACCCGGGTCTCGCACACATGAGGTTTCGGTGCTCATCACGCCGCTCATATTCTCTATATACTATTTTCTATAAATGTTATTTCTACAAAATATATACCCGTAAATATGATATGATATATCATATCATATTTACGGGAGGTTTCTTTTCAGATTTACATTGGTGATTTTTATGTGCTGAATGCAAAATCTTCAGTGTGAGGTGTGCGTGTTTTCGATTTTTAAAATGTTGTAAAGCAAGAGGCCCAGTCGGTGACCGGGCCTCCGTGTTGTGGCGCCTGCCTGCGCAGGCAGGCCTCATCGGCGTTCGTGCTACTTGTCGCCGTTCCCGACCTTGAACTCGCCGGGAGCGGCGTCGGCCTTGGTACCGGAGCGGAAACTATCCGGGTTGTGAGCCGGAGCGATCGTCCGGCCACGGAGCGGTCGGTGCGGCCAGGGCGGACTGCCGGGGATCCGGCCCCCGGGCGCGTGCTGCTCGACGATGCTCTTCTCGGTCTTGGGGGAGTCGTTCGTCATCGCGAAGTCCCTCCTGCTTGAACAAATGCGCCCACGGAAATTGTGGGTTTTGAAAACGTATCATTGCTACGCGACATGGTCAATATTGAAAAGCGAAACGGGGCGCTTTGCGCCCCGTTTCATTTCGGCCGCTTTCGCTAGCGACCAGCCTTGATGACGACTCGACGCGGGTCGGCTTGGCCGCGGTCGGGGTTTACCGATGGCTCCGCTGGCGCGGAATGCCAGTCCTCGGCGCCGATGTCCGGCTGATTGACCGGACCCAAAAGGTCAAACAGCTTATTGCGTGCCGTCTTAATCTCGGGGTCGCACCGACGGGAGCCGCCGTGGGTGTCGATGGCTTGCTCGAATGCGAGCTGCAGCCGCCTTGCCCGCGGTCCTTGCACGAGTTCCTCCGTCATGAGACGGGCGGCAACCGCGTAAAGGCGTTTGTCCCACTCGTCCGCGGTTTCGCTCGGTTTCTTGTACTGCACTTCGTCGAGCTCAGCGAGGAGGGGATCTTCATCGGCTGGCTGGACAAACATGCCCCTCCAGTAGGATCCTTCGGTCATGGACAGTTCCTCCGTTTTTATGCAAATGGGGGCTCACACGACCGTGTGCAAGCTCCCGAAAACATACAACGGAGAATAATGAAGGTCAAAACGAATTCGGCCGCCGCGTTCCTTAACGCGGCGGCCGTTGGTCGGAGGGGGTTAGTATCCGGCGTACTTGTTCTTTTTACAGAACACCAACCCTCTGTCATAGAGAACGTCCAGCATCCGCCTTGCGGCGGCGATGAGGACATTCATTTCCGCGGCTGGCTCAAACGCGAGCGGCCCCGGCGGCAGTTTGCTGTCGTGGAGCCGTCCCACGTTCGTAATGTAATCGATTTTGGCGCGGACGCTCGCGTCGGGCGGAAGCGGCGATGGCAGCTTGCCGAGACCATCCTCCGGTCCCGGCACATTCTCCGTCTTCACCCGTGCCTCGAGAATGAACCGGCCAAAGCCAGTCAGCTTCCCGAGGCCGCAGCGCACCTCGGCGTCTGCGGTGAGCAAGCGCCAGTAGAGCCGCCGCGCCTCGAGCGATCCTTTCGGCGCGAGATTGTACGCACGCCCCTCTTCCTTGACGAGATGGAAGAGGCTTACGATGCGGTGTGCCCGTGCCGCCTGTCCGCCCGCTTCGAATGCGAGGGAGACAAGCACGATGGCGAGCACGCCGCCAAGCACGACGATTCCTTTCCTCATTTGAACCCCCTTGTAAAGGTCGCAACGGAAAAACTTTACAGAAGAAATGACAGTTTGTCAATGATTCGGTGGAAAACTTGGAAGTTTTTATTTCATTTGCTAGTCTTGAAAAGCACCCGAAGCGCGAACCCGTTACATGCGGGTTCGCGCGCTATGATTTAAGAACTAGTGAAGCCTCATACCACATGATGCTAAAAACCGCCGAAGCCGTTTCCATTGCGCACCCCGATAAGATCTGCGATCAGATTTCTGATGCCATTCTTGACGAGTGTCTGAAGCAAGATCCGATGTCCCGAGTCGCCATCGAGACTATGGGTGGTCATGGCGTCATAACGGTCACGGGTGAACTCACGACCAAAGGCTATGTCAACATGCGCGATGTCGCACGTAGTGTCTATCATGCTGCCGGGTACGACAACGGCATTGGTGTCCAGATAAACGTTGTTGAACAAAGTCCGGAAATCGGCGCGGGTGTCGATAGGGAAGGCGCGGGCGATCAGGGCATTATGGTCGGCTATGCGACCGCGGAGACGCCCGAGATGATGCCACTTGAAGTGATGCTCTCGCGGAAGCTTGTCCAGGCAATGGGTAAGCATGATGGGAAAGCGCAGGTTACGATTCGCGACGGGAAGGTTGATCGATTTGTCACGAGTCTCTGCAGCAGTGGCGACATGTCGGATGTGACGCTTTCTCAGGTTGTACGTGAAGTTATTGCTCCACTTCTCAATAAACCCCTTGAAGAGGCGTGGCTTTCAAACCCGAATGGCGAATGGACAATTGGCGGGTTCACTGCGGACACAGGCCTCACGGGACGCAAGCTTGCGGTTGATAATTACGGGCCACATATTCCGGTTGGCGGTGGATGTTTCTCCGGCAAGGATGCGACGAAAGTGGACCGGAGTGCCGCCTATATGGCGCGGAAAGTCGCCGTTGATTATTTGAAAAAGAAAGGTGCGAAGGAAGTGTACGTCCATATCGCATATGCGATTGGCGTTGCGGAGCCCTTGATGGCGGCGGTGACGATCGACGGAGTACAGGAAGAAATCACGGGCTACGATTTGCGTCCGCGCGCGATCATCGAATATCTCGACCTCCGCAAACCGCAATTCCGCGAGACCGCAAAGTTCGGACACTTTGGCAATAATTTTACGTGGGACAAGTAGCAGTTTGCAAGCCCATTCGACCTTAAGGAAGAAGGACGAGGGAAGGTGAAAAAATATGCTATATTGCGATATATCGCAATATAGAAGAATTTTAGTATATCTGAATAACTATTGGGACCTGAGCATATGCCGCATGTGTCTTCGACGAAACTTGGTGACAAGTCAAAAAAGAAGATAGAAAATCTTCTCCTATCTTATCTAGTCGAAGCAGGAGGTCGCGAACGAGAGAAGATATTTCTGGAGATCGTCACTCCGACGGAGCGGACAATGATTGGGAAACGCCTTCTCATGATTTATATGCTCGACCGCGGGGCCACACTCTACCAAGTGAGCAAGGTTCTCGGCGTCAGCTTTTCAACGGTGGCGCGCTTCCAGCTTCGTCTTGAGCAGGGGAGATTCAATAACGCCCGACGATGGCTTAAAACACAGTTTGGCTCCCGCTGGATACGAAAAGCATTTGAACTTGCGGTCATTCCTTTTGCACTGCAACGCAAATCATTGCGCTATCTTCTCCACGATTGATCGATAGTATTGCTTTATTCCCCTATATTGCGATATATCGCAATATAGAGAAATGAGAGAGTTTTATAGAATATTAGGAATATACAAAGAATAGAAAGACGATACTTACTCATTGTAAAAATGGCGCGACTCCCGGGTGAGGGGAGTCGTAGGGGGGCATCCGGCGCTTCACACTGCTTCGTGACCAGTGGCGAAGCGCCGGATCCCTATGCTGGGGCGGGCCGCGAATTGGCGGACGCACCCAGCGGTGCATTCAATCGCCCCCGGCTTTCGCCTTGGGCGCCCTCTTCCCGCGTCGCTCGGCGAGGCCGGGCGGCTTCGCGAGCTGGAGCGGGTCGGTGAAAGTCCGGAGCGATGGGCCGAGCACCTGCTGAAGCGGCAAGGTGAAGAGCTTGGGCATCTCGGCGTGCGAGTCGGGCGGCGGCGCGAAGGGGCGCTGCACGACCGTCTGCGCCTCGGCCGACGAGACGAAGGCTGCAGGGCCAATGACCCCACAAGACCTTGCGCCAGCCACCGCCAATATGATGAGCGCTGCCATCATTCGCATGAGCGTCTCCTCGTTGTTGTTTGGCCCCGTACTGCAGGGGGCTGCCTGCTGCCGGAAACTGTAGCACCACTGTCCCGCTTTGCAATAAAAACAACTCACCCCTCCTGTCATAAGGAGGGGTGGGGGGTGTCCGGTGGCGGTTCGGGGCCGCCACCGGATCCCTGCCGGCCGTTGAGGGGCACTCACGCTCCCGGGGGCAGGGAGCTACGGCCGGCGAGCCGTCAGGACTTCTTCGGCGGCGTGACGCCGGTGCCGGGCTTCTTCGCCGGCACCGGTTGCTTCTTCTTGACGGCGACCGCCTTCTTCTTCGCCGGGGGCGGCGCTGCCTTGGGCGCAGCCGGCGCGGCGACGACCTTCTTGGGGAAGCAGCCGGGCGCCGACTGTGGCGTCAGCGACTTGCCGCCGGTGAGGAACTTGCAGAAAACGAACTCCTCGACGGGGCCAGCGTTCGCCGGCACGGCCAAGGCGCAGATGACCACGGCAGCCAAGCCGGCCGCCAGGAACTTGAGCTTCATGAGCGTTTCTCCGAAAAATGGGGCCCTTGCCCCGTTGGGCTAAGATGTGGTTCCAGCTCAGACAGGGAACCATACTGTCTAACGGAGCAATCTATCACTCCTGTGACGCTTTGCAACTGACAGTCTTCTCCAACGCAAGATGACACCCAAATCGGGGACGATTCTAGCGTAAAGGGAGCCGAAAATGGCTCCCCACGCGAAGTCGCCGTAGCATGCC
>SBAW01000020.1 GCA_005239955.1 bacterium
AGTTTTCGACATGGAGGAAAGTATAACAGACTGAGGGCGCGGCTTTTGCCGCGCCCCTTTGTCAGCCGTTCTGACCGAATCTCCAGATGCACAATGCGCCGAACTCGCTTAGCGCATACTTGTCGAGCTTGCATTCAGTCGCGACAAGATCAACATCTCCATCCGGATCCAGGGTCCAGCACGCAATCTCGCGCTCGCGTGGCTGCTTTGCGAGCCCATGGACGGAGATCCGAAGAAGACATGTGCGTTGATACGCTACAGGTTTTCCCTCCCGATAGATGGGAATCGTGTCGTTGATGTGGAACGTCGATTTGCAGAGTCGAGCACCATCGGGCTCTTGCGTGATTTCCCGATGACCACGGATTGGCGGCGGGAGACTGTCCGCAATCTCAACGATGAGCTGACGGAACGCCTCAACATCTGCCGGAAGTGATCCGGCTCGTCCTCTCATGTCTGCCATGGCAGCCCCCTTTTAATGACCGTTTATAGTACTGTACGCTTCTTCAAAAATTCTTCAATCTCCCGCTCGATTTCAGAGGAATTGTTCGTTTCCATGAGTCGCACGCGAAGCTCTTTCGCTCCCGGGAATCCTTCAGCGTACGCCTTGAAATGCTTTTTCATAATCGCAAAATTTTTGATATCGCCGAGGAGCTTCTCAAACAACCTCGCATGTTCCACCGACACCTGCAGCCTCTTCTCAACATTCCAACATTCTATAGAATGTTGGAATGTTGTATTGAAGAGCTGGGGGCGGCCAAATATGGCGCGCCCTAGCATCGCGCCATCGGCACCCGATTCACTAACTTTCCTTGCAGCGTCTTCGAGATCCATAACGTCACCATTCCCGAGGATAAGCGCGGTCGATTTCATCTCATCGCGAATCTCTACCGCCCGACGCACACGCTCAAAGCGCGCGGGTACCGCTGACATTTCTTTTCGTGTTCGCGCGTGAATCGTGACCGCTGCCGGTTTCATTTCCAAAATTGCCGGAAGCCATTCGTCAAGAATATCTTTGTTATATCCGAGCCGTGTCTTAATCGACACGGGAAGCGGTCCCGCTCCCCGCTTTGCGGCAGCAATAATTTCTTGCGCGAGCTTTGGATTTTTTATAAGCGCCGCCCCTGCCCCTGCTTTTTCTATAGAGCGGTCCGGACAACCCATATTGATATCAATGCCATCGAATCCAAGCTCGCGGGCAAGCGCTGCGGCCTGCTCCATCATCTCGGGACGACCGGTAAAAAGCTGTGCAACAATCGGCCGCTCGGACTCGCTATAGAGGAGATCTCGTAGCAGTACTTCCTTATT
The DNA here is from genome assembly GCA_005239955.1 of bacterium. Classification (GTDB taxonomy): domain Bacteria; phylum Patescibacteriota; class Minisyncoccia; order Phycocordibacterales; family SBAW01; genus SBAW01. The sequence continues at coordinate 1,306 of SBAW01000020.1, forward strand.
GCCACGAATAAGGCCGTCAGCCGATACGAACTCGGTAAACATCACATGCGGCCCAGCGGGTTTACTGTATTTCGCGATGAGGCGACGAAATGCCGCATCAGTGACGTTCGCAAGTGGTGCGAGCGCAAAAATAGGTTTTGGCAGCTTTTCCCAGAAGTTGGCCATAGAGAAGAACCTACCGTGGAGGTTCTTCTCTGTCGAGGAGTACTATCTCACTCTGTAGAAAATTTTGTTGCCAAAACGGAGGTCAATGTAGTCAATGGTGAGTGAATCTTTTCCTTCAAGTGGTTCCGAAGACAGGACTGAATCAAGGTTCAGCAAGACGTCGCCGAGTCCCTGCGTGCGCGAGAAGAGTAGCCGTGCACGACCCTTCAGGTGTACGGTCACATCGGCATTTTGATTATCAAACACCACGTCGGTTGGTTCGAGAGAAAACTTCGGCAACGTATTGAGAAGGAACGAAAGTTCGCGATATTCAGAGAGCGGCATGAGTCGGAGTCCCGTTGGGTCGCCGCCATGAATGCCCCAGAAGCGAAGGAACACATTGCCCGAAAAGACCGGCGCCTTTCCATAAATGAGTCCGTCGCCGTCAATGAAGTAACAGGGGTCGGGAACAGGATCATTCAAGTCTACTACCCCTTCGCACCACAGTGCCGACGGTCCTCGTTCTTTTATAACAACAGAGATGGTCGAGAGATCCGCGGAAGAGACGTTTGCGGTTGCAACACGAGCAATGGCAGCGGTAATCGCGTTTTCAATAGCGGCGCGGGGGTAGAGAAAAATATTTGATTTCGGGATAAGAAAGAGATAGTGCCCTTTGAGATTTTCATCAATAACGGTGCGTAGCTCCTCTTCCGTCGTTGCTTCGTTGCCACTCACGACCACGGAGCGTACTTGAAGCGACGGGAGGCGCGACACAATAACAAGGGCTGCAATGATAAGGAGTCCGCCACCGAGTGCCAAAAGCGCTGAGGTACGACGGCGAGAACGCCTCGCTCTTGCGAGTCGTGATGGTGGGAGGTTATTACTACTTCTCATTGAATAACCGATGTGCCCAGATAGGATTGAAGAGCCTTCGGTACCGTAATCGTACCATCCGCCTGCTGATTGTTTTCAACAAGGGGGATAAGAATGCGGGGAGTGGCGAGCGCGGTGTTGTTGAGCGAGTGCGCAAACTTCAACTTCCCATCGTCGTCGCGGTACCGAATATTCAGCCGGCGGGTCTGAAAATCATGGAAATACGAGGAGGAATGGGTCTCGCGGTAGCGCTTTTCAGAAGGTACCCAGGTCTCGATATCGTACTTTTTGACCTGTCCAAGGCCCAAATCAGCGCCACAGTTCACCACCACGTGGTATGGGAGCTCGAGTTTCTGAAGGAGCGCCTCCGCATTTGCCGTGAGTGCCTCATGCTGTTTGACCGACTCTTCATGGGTCGCCTCGCAGAGCACCACCTGCTCTACTTTAAAGAACTCGTGGACACGCATAATGCCTTTGGTGTCTTTGCCGTGACTTCCCGCCTCACGCCTGAAACAAGGTGAGAAGCCAAGATATTTTATGGGAAGATCTTTTTTCTCGATCGCCTCGTCCATATGGAGTCCCATGACGCCCACTTCGGCCGTTCCCGCAAGATACTCGCCGTCTTGTGTTTTGTAGAGATCCTCTTCGCCTTGCGGAAGATAGCCGGTCCCCATAAAGGGCTCTTTGCGGACAAGCGACGGTGCGATAATCGGGGTAAATCCGCCGCGCCCGCCTGCGCTGGCAGGCGCGCCAAACTCATCAAGCACGAAGCGCCACAGCGCGAAACTAAGTTCCGCGCCTTTGCCTTTGAGGAAGTATCCGCGAAAGCCCGCAACTTTCGTTCCCCGATTAAGATCAAGCATCCCAAGCTTCTCCATAAGCTCGACGTGGCTTTTCGGTTCAAAATTAAATTTCGGCGGCTCGCCCCAGCGTTTCACTTCCTTATTGTCAGCATCGGAATTCCCATCGGGGACGGAAATGTCGGGGACGTTTGGCACGCGAACCATGAGGTCGCGCCACTCACCCATCACCCCTTTTAGTTTTTCTTCGTGACCTTGTAACTCATCTTTGAGAGCCTTCATTTCGTCAAGGAGCGTTGCTTTCTTGGCAGGCTCCGCTCCGACAATTTCTTTGCTTGCGCTATTTTGCCTGGTCCGCAAGCCTTCGGCTGCGGCCGTAAGCTTCAAGCGCTCGCCATCAACCGCGATAAGGCGGTCAAGGTCAACGGTGACATGTTTTTTGCGTGCCGCTTCGCGGACTACATCAAGATTTTCTCGAATAAATTTGATATCAAGCATGATAAAGCGAGGTGGCGAGACGGGCCGATAAATTCATGGTAAATGTACCATTGATACTAATATGGCCTATCCCCTCCGACAACTCACCGGAAATGACATTCCAGAGCGGCTTCGAGAGATTCCAGATGCTCCGCAGAAACTTTTTGTGCGCGGGAACATGCCAGATCCGTCGATGAAATTCTTGGCGGTTGTCGGTTCTCGTAAGGCAAGCGAGTATGGCAAAGCAGTCTGCGAAGAGCTGATTGAAGGCCTGGCAGGGCTTCCCATTGTTATCGTGTCAGGGCTCGCTTTTGGGATTGATGCCGCCGCACACAAAGCGGCACTCCACTCGGGACTTACCACCATTGCGGTGCCCGGCTCTGGACTTGATGACTCGGTCATTCACCCCGCATCACACGTAAGCCTTGCGCATCAAATCATGAAACAAGGCGGCGCGCTTCTTTCTGAATTTGAACCGACCTTTGCGGCAACACCGTGGTCGTTCCCCAAGCGCAATCGCATCATGGCGGGACTTTGCGACGCAACGCTTGTCGTTGAAGCGGGACTCCCCTCCGGCTCACTTATTACGGCGCGCCTCGCACTCGATTACAACCGCGACGTCTTGGCAGTTCCCGGTTCCATTTTCTCTCCACAGTCGGGCGGCACGAACGATCTCCTGCGACGCGGCGCAACACTTATTGAAAAAAGTTCTCATATTGCCGATGCGCTCGGATTTACGGTTGAGACAAAGCGCCAGCGAAACTTTGGACACCTTTCCGTCAATGAACAACTCATTGTGGCACTCCTCGAGAGCCCCCGAAGTCGCGACGAAGTTGCTGAGGGGGTTCCCCTTTCAACGGCGGAAGTAAATACGCTTCTCTCAATGCTCGAACTGAAAAACATCATTACCGAACGGGAGGGGCTTATTCGACTTCTGTAACCCAGTATTTTCCAATAGCAAAATGACACCGAAATCATAGCATACCTTTTTTAATGGTGGCGAATAATTCGTGCTTTGCCTTTTGCATTTCTTGTGCGG
>SBAW01000054.1 GCA_005239955.1 bacterium
TCGGCATGCTACGGCGACTTCGCGTGGGGAGCCATTTTCGGCTCCCTTTACGCTAGAATCGTCCCCGATTTGGGTGTCATCTTGCGTTGGAGAAGACTCGGCGTTCTCTTTTGGAGAAATACTGTTAAAATAGGCCTCTATGGAGGGAATTCATATAGCACTTGCGGCTGAACGTGTTGGGACCTTCCTTGGGTTTCCTATCACGAACACCGTCCTCATGAGTTGGGTGGTGATGGCTATTCTCATTACTCTGGCACTTGTCGTGAGGCAGCGTCTGACCCTTGTCCCCGGGCGATTTCAAACACTGGTTGAATCGGGCCTTGGGTATGTCTCTGACTATATGACCGAAGTCTTTGAAGACGTGAAGCTGGCGCGGCGTTTTTTCCCACTCATTGTCACGATGTTTTTATTTATTTTTATCGGAAACCTTATTGAATTTACCCCCGGGATTGGATCTATCGGTTTCTATGTCGTAAACGACCTGCCTGCGCAGGCAGGCGGACATGAGACGTTTACACCACTTCTGCGCTCCCTCAACACCGATCTCAATGTGACCTTGGCGCTTGCGATTATTGCCTTTTTGGTTATTGAAATCACGGGGGTTGTGTGCCTCGGGCTCTTGAAATACGGCAAAAAATTCATTAATATAAAATCGCCGATTAGTTTTGGGGTTGGACTCCTCGAAATCATCGGCAACTTGGCACGCCTCGTTTCGCTTAGTTTCCGTCTTTTTGGGAACATTTTGGCAGGCGAGGTCTTAATTGGGGTCATTGTGTTCTTCGTACCCCTTCTCGTGCCACTTCCGTTCATGCTCTTTGAACTCTTCGTCGGCTTTATGCAGGCAGCGATCTTCGCACTCCTGACGCTGTTTTTCATAAAGTTGTCTATCGAAGAGCCCCATACGGGGGAGGAGCATTAGTCCTTTTTTCGTGCTCTCACAAGCTGGCGTGTTGCGAAGAATTGCAACAAGCTAGAAGCGAGAGCATGAAGGGGATGGTCGTATTAAAAACCCAAAAGAAAAGTCATGGATATTGAGGTTGCAAAGACACTCGGCATGGCGCTTGTTGTTGGTCTTGGCGTTATTGGTCCAGGTATTGGACTCGGCATTCTGGTCGGACGCGCACTTGAGGCTATTGGCAGGAATCCCGAGGCGTCAGGGAAGATCCAGACCACGATGTTTATCGGCATCGCGGTTACCGATGCACTAGCCATTTTCGCGCTGGTTATCGGCTTCATCATCAAATTCACATAGCGGCCTCCACTCCCCGACGCACTCCTTTGTCGAGCGTCGGCACCCGCCGTAGCTTACAGTACGTCTCGCGGTTGTCGCACCAGCTCTTCGCGAATCGCACACAGCATTGAAGGCCTCACCGACTAACGTATGGAACAGATTGCGCACACATTCGGTATAGACTGGCGACTGCTGCTTATTCAGGCAGCAAACTTCGGCTTGCTGTTGGTGGCGCTTTGGTACCTCCTCTACCGGCCTGTTGTACGGATTATTGAGGAACGTCGGCAGAAAATTGCACAAGGTGTGGCGGATGCGAACGCAGCAACCCAGAGGCTCTCTGAAGTGGAGCGGTCAAAATCAGACATTCTCACAAAAGCTACCCGGGATGCCGAAGACCTCGTCGTGAGCTCAAAAAAACGTTCAGAACTGAAGGAAAAACAACTTCTTGCTGAGGCGGAAGCAAAGGGCGCTCGCGTACTTTCTGATGCAGGGAAGCGAGCGGAGGAAGAACGCGGTCGTGTTATGAAGGAGGCACAAACAGAAATTGCACGGCTTGCTATTCTTGCGGCGGAAAAGGTAATCAAAGAGAAAAAATAGTATGCTCGCACGTAAATACGCACAGGCTCTCTATAATAAAGCGCATGAGAAGGGCGCACGGCAGGAGAGTGTGGCCAAAGACTTCATCGAACTCATGCGTGCCCGTGGACAGCTAAAACTTCTCTCGCCAGTTCTCAGTGAGTATCGAAAGATTGTAGAGACAGCATCCCGTCGTTCCCGAGTCATAGCGCGGGTGGCGAAGGAAAAAGATGTGCGGACCTACCACGATGAAATCGAGAAGGTGCTGAAGGACATGGGTATCGATGAGAAACCAGAGCGGATTATTGATGAGTCAGTGGTAGGTGGTGTGCGTATCGAATCACACGGAGCTATCTATGATCGAACCTACCGAAGGGGACTCCTGGAACTCTTTCGACAGATAACAGTAGAGTAGGCCTATGCGTAATCCTGAACAACAACCCCTGAGCGTACCAGATGTTGAAGAAGCACAATTGGGAATGGAAATTGAAGAATTTGAGCGAGAATTTATACGAGACGAGGAACGACTGATGCAGTATCGAGAAGTAGCGGGAGAGCGCAGGGCCGGGCACGAATCGTTAAAGAAAGAGGGGAAGGCAAGTGCAGGGATAGAGGCATATCTCACAGACTTAGAAAATCAGATTGTAGTAGCCCAAAATCAGATCGCGCAAGATAGCAAAAAATTAGAAGGAATGAAAGAAAAACGCCGAAACAAAGCAGCTTTGAATAAGAAGCAAGAAGAGGAACAATAAACAAGTCTATGAGCGACGTCATCATCAAAAGAATAGAAAACGCGATTAAAGAATTTTCGCCACAAGCGCGCCTCGAGAAAGTTGGGCGTGTCATTAAAGTTGGCGACGGCATTGTGGAGATTGAGGGCCTCTCTGAAGCCAAAATGGCGGAAATGGTCGTATTTGAAGACGCCGACGTAAAGAGTGTTAAGGAGTCTATTTCGGGGAAGGAAGGAGTGGTAGGGGTCCTTCTCAATCTTGAAGAAGATACCGTGAAGGCTATTCTCCTTGGCGACACGTCGCATGTCTCCGAAGGGATGATTGCCAAATCAACGGGACAAGTTCTTTCGGTACCGGTTGGCGAAGCCCTCCTTGGTCGCGTTGTTTCAGCGCTCGGTCTACCACTTGACGGCAAGGGTCCGATTAAAGCGTCGGCAACGTATCCCGTTGAGCGCGATGCGTATGGTGTTATTGATCGTCAATCGGTTAACTATCCGGTGCAGACGGGCATTAAGGCCATTGACTCAATGATCCCGATTGGGCGCGGCCAGCGAGAACTTATCATTGGTGACCGGGCAACAGGGAAGACGACCGTGGCAATCGACACCATCATCAACCAGAAAAACGAGCCCGTAGATATGCGGCCACTCTGTATTTACGTCGCGATCGGTCAAAAAGAATCAAAAACCGCCCGCATCGTTGCCCAACTCGAGGAGGCAGGGGCAATGGAATACACCATTGTCGTTGATGCCGGCGCGTCCGCTCCCGCAGCGCTTCAGTTCTTGGCTCCCTATGCCGGGGTTGCCATGGCCGAGTATTTTATGGAGAAAGGAAAAGATGCGGTCATTATTTACGACGACCTCAGTAAGCAAGCGGTTGCGTATCGCCAGCTCTCACTCCTCCTTCGCCGACCACCTGGTCGCGAAGCCTATCCGGGCGACATTTTTTATCTTCATTCCCGACTTTTGGAGCGTGCCGCAAAGCTTTCCAAAGAGAAGGGTGGCGGCTCGGTGACCGCACTCCCCATCATCGAAACGCAGGAGAACGATGTCTCGGCGTATATCCCGACGAACGTGATCTCAATTACTGATGGGCAGATCTTCCTTGAGACTGACCTTTTCAACAAAGGCATTCGCCCCGCCATTAACGTTGGTATTTCGGTCTCTCGTGTTGGTTCTTCAGCACAGACGAAAGCGATGAAAAAAGTGTCCGGGAAGATTCGTCTTGAACTCGCACAATTCCGAGAACTCGAAGCTTTCATGCAGTTTGCGCAGGACCTTGATGAGTCGACAAAAAAGCGTATTGATTCTGGCTCCCGCCTCGCTGAGCTCCTCAAGCAGGACAAAAATGCGCCCATGCCATTTGAGCGGCAGACGGCGGTTATTTACGCCGGTATCAATGACTATCTTCTTCGTGTTCCTCTCACAAAAGTAGGCGAGTTTGAGGAAAAATTTCTGACATTCCTTGATGCAAAACACCCCGACATTCTTAAAGACATTCGTGAATCGCGAGAACTCTTTGATGCGACCGAGGGGAGGCTCAAAAAAGCGCTCGACGCATTTATGGCAGCACACAAAGAGCTCACGAATTAACCTATGGCAGCCCTAAAGCAGATAAAGCAGAAAATCCGGGCAACCGATAAGACGCGTCAAGTCACGCGGGCAATGGAGGCTGTCTCAGCGGTCAAAATGCGCAAAGCGCAAGGCGCGGCGCTTACGAGTCGTCCCTACGCGCGCGCAGCACTCTCCATCCTCAAGCGCGTCAGTGCGAGCTTTGACGTGAAGAATCATCCGCTTGTTGCCCCACGCTCGGTTAAAAATACCTGCGTATTTCTCATCACGAGCGATAAGGGGCTTGCGGGCAACCTTAATTCAGGAGTGCTCCGTGCCATGAACAACGCGCTTCGCGAACGCTCTCTCACCCCCTCGAACACAACCTTCATAACGATTGGGAGACGAGGGAATGAGTACGTCACTCGTCGTGGTTTTTCGGTTCTTGAACACCACGAAAACCACGACGATAAGGTGCGAAGCGACCAAATGCACTCCGTCATCAATACGATTGTCTCTCGCTATACAGAAGGAGCTTTTGACGCGGTCTTCGTTGTTTACATGAATTTCCTTTCGACGTTTGAACAGCGTCCAACCATTCGTCAAATGCTCCCGCTTTCCGTCGAAGAGCTTGAACATGTCGTTGGCGATATTCGTCCGGCAAAAGGTATGTTTGCCGAAGTATCAGCAGGGGACGCCCGAGCCAATGCGCCTTATATCCTTGAACCAAACCCCGAAGCGGTATTTGCGACTCTCCTTCCAGACCTTCTCTCCATTCAGGCCTACCACGCACTCCTTGAAGCCAAAGCATCGGAACATTCAGCACGCATGGTTGCCATGAAGTCGGCCTCCGACAAGGCCGGAGAGCGTGTGCGTGAGTTCACCCTTGAGTTTAATAAGGCGCGCCAGGCGGTCATTACGCGGGAGGTGAGCGAGATTACCGGCGGCATTGAGGCGATGGCGCAATGACAGTTAACAGACAACAGCTTACAGTCGACAGCAACGGAACTCGCAAAAGAAATTGCTGTAAACTGTGAACAGTAAACCGTAAACTTTTCATCATGAACAGAGGAACCATCAAACAAATTATCGGACCGGTCATCGACGTCCATTTTCCAGAGAAGCTTCCGCCGATTAAGTCGGCTCTTTCGATCCCGCTTGGTGGCGGAAAAACCGTTGCGCTCGAGGTAGCGCAGCATATCGGGCTTGATCGTGTGCGCACGATCGCAATGAGCGACACGGCGGGCCTTTCCCGCGGCATGGAAGTTGCCGATACTGGCGCTCCGGTTTCCGCCCCCGTTGGCGAGAATGCGCTTGGCCGCCTCTTTAACGTCTTGGGACAGCCGATTGATGGTAAAGGAGAGCTTCCCAAAGACACCCCACGTCTTCCTATTCATCGTCCGGCACCTGCCTTTAAAGATCAGCGCACCAAGGCGGAAGTCTTTGAAACAGGGATTAAAGCTATCGACCTTATGGCGCCCTTCATTAAGGGCGGTAAAGTCGGTCTCTTTGGAGGAGCAGGGGTTGGCAAAACCGTTCTCATCCAGGAGTTGATCAGGAACGTCGCAACTGAGCACGGTGGCTACTCGGTGTTTGCCGGTGTTGGCGAGCGTGTGCGCGAAGGAAACGACCTCCTTCACGAAATGACCGAGTCAGGTGTGCTTCCAAAAATGGCCATGGTCTTCGGGCAAATGAACGAAGTGCCAGGTGCTCGTTCTCGCGTTGCACTCACCGGCCTTACGATCGCGGAGTACTTCCGCGACAAAATGGGCAAGGATGTTCTCTTTTTCGTCGACAACATTTTCCGTTTCGTACAAGCGGGCTCTGAGGTTTCTTCGCTCCTTGGCCGTGTCCCTTCGGCTGTCGGGTACCAACCGACCCTTGCGGAGGAAATGGCGCTTCTCCAAGAGCGTATTACCTCAACAAAAACGGGCTCCATTACGTCGGTCCAAGCCATTTACGTGCCGGCGGATGACCTTACCGACCCCGCGCCGGCAACCACCTTCGCGCACCTCGACTCGACGATTGTTCTCTCCCGCGCACTTGCATCGCTCGGTATCTACCCGGCTATTGATCCTCTTGAATCTGGCTCATCGGCGCTTGATCCTGACGTCGTTGGCGAGGAGCATTATCGCGTCGCTACGGAGACGAAGAAAGTTCTTCAGCGCTATAAAGACCTTCAGGACATCATTGCAATCCTCGGCATTGAAGAGCTTTCTGAAGAAGATAAAACAACGGTCTATCGCGCGCGGAAAATTCAACGCTATCTCTCGCAGCCGGTCCACGTGGCCGAGACATTCTCCGGCATTCCGGGGCAATATGTTCCTGTAGCGGAGACGGTTCGTGGCTTCGCCGAAATTCTTGCGGGGAAGCATGACGATAAAGATGAGTCGGCCTTCTATATGAAAGGCACCATTGATGCAGTTAGTAGTAAGTAGTCAATAGAGAAGGCTGCCAGTTAAAAAACTTAAAAAACTAAAGACTACAGACTATCAACTAAAAACTATGCATTTAACTATTGCAAAAGTTGATCAAACACTCTTTGCGGGGGACGTTGCGTCGGTGACGTTGCCGGGTTCCTCCGGTGAACTGACCGTGCTGCCGCATCACGCACCACTTATTACGGCCCTTAAAGCAGGAGATATTACCGTACGCCTGCCTGCGCAGGCAGGTTCAGAAAGAGGGGAGTCGCAAAAATTTGAGATCGAACGAGGACTTCTTGAGGTAAATTCACAGGGCGCAACGGTGCTCCTGTAACTCTAAACGCAAGTCCGCCGCCGTGTCTGTCGACTACGGCGGCGGTTGCTACGCGTTTCCTGTCGCGGCAGGAGCAGCGCACGCGGGAGGCATCTGGCCCCAGGAAGGGCCAGGGAGCTCCTCGGCATCATTACTCCAGCGTTCCCAGAGAAAGTGGGCGTCCTGCGCTTCTCCCACGATGTCAAAGTAGGCGCCACGATCCCGGCATTCACGGCGTCGTTTGACGGCGGTCATCGATTCTTCGTCGATCTCCCATACTTCTGCCACCAAAACCCAGCCAGGATGCACCGGCATGGGACAGTTCCTTTCCTTGGCCCACCTCAGCACGTCCTCTTCAGGGATGGCTACGAATGGAAAACTTCCGCGGCGAGCCACCTTTTTTGAGATCCCAAGGTACACAACCTCGGGAGGCATTTCTGTTTTTTGCATGCCGTCCTCCCGTTGTTTACGTTTAGTAGAACTATTGTTCAGCGGGGTGGTGGAGTCAAGTAATGAAAGAGCGCGCCCTACGTGAGGCGCGCTCCTCATAAAAGACCGGAGAAGAAGCCGCACTCACCCTCAGACGCAGCAAAGACCGCGAGGGGCACATGCTTCTTCGAGGACGAGTCCTCTGCGAACTCGCGTCCGTCCTGCCCGCGCGATATCGCATCCGGAGCTGGTGTAGAGGTTGCACGCACTGCACGGGGAACTGCCCCTGACGTGGACCAAAGCTACACCAGCATACAAAAGAAGTAGTCGGGGAGGGGGACGACCCCTCGGGCAGCTAAGTCACTACAGCGGAGGCTGCCCTGACAATGCTGGAGGTTGGAGTGGATTGTCACCCGACCTCGTGGCACGGACTCGTGGGGCGCCATGCCCGCCGCGCCAACGCTATCTGAAGAATACTATAGCGAAGTGTCAAAAGAAATCA
>SBAW01000001.1 GCA_005239955.1 bacterium
CGTTTTTCATCCTTACAACAGACTATCGCGACAAAATTGCGCGGTACTTTGCGATTACTGCGGTCTTTGGCGCGCTCATCAATATTTTTGCTTTTCTCTATCACACGATTGATTCAATTGACCTCGCGAGGCAAGTACGTGTTATTTCTCAGTCAATGAGCATTCCGTTTATCGGGGCGCTTCTCCTGTATTCTGTGGTGCTCTATGAAAAACACTTCGGTGTTGAGCGACTCTTCCGTCTCGTCGGATACGGGTGTGCGGCGCTCATGGCATGGTTTGTGCCTTTTTTTGTGCTCGACTTTGCCGGAGGGGGCCACGTCATTGGTCCGCTTCTCGGTCCTTCATCAGAGGTTCTTACTCCTGAGCCAGGGCCACTCCTTGCGTATTACATTGCTGCGTTTCTCATAGGATGGGGATTTTCGGTCTACCTCATGGCGCGACTTTGGCTAAAGGGGAATACGCGCGATGCGCGTCTCATGGGCGTTCTCATGCTCTTTTGTATGAATCTCCCCATCCTCACGCGATTGTTTGGCTATGGACCATGGTACGGCATTGAGAGCTCTGATTTCCTGACGCTTGGCATTACGTTCCTCACCGGCCCTATTTTCGCGTTCGGCGTCACCTACGCCATCATGCGGCACAAGGTATTCAATCTCCGGCTCATCGCGGCGGAACTCTTCGTCTTCGGCATGTGGTGTTTCGTGTTCTTCCGGGCGCTCCTTGCCGATTCATGGGCAGCGGCAACACCTGACCTCATTCTCCTTGCGGCAACGATGGTGCTTGGCGTATTCCTCATTCGGTCTGTCCTTGAGGAAGTGGAGCAGCGAGAGCGTCTCTCCGTCCTCATGAGGGAACTAAAAATACTCAATGAGACGCTTGAAAAACGGGTCGAGGATCGCACCGCAGAGCTCAGTCGCTCGAAAACGCACATTGAGCAGGTAGTTGAAAACCTTACCGCAGGCCTCATTGAATACACGAGCGATTACCGCATTGTCCGCATAAACCGTACCGCCGAAGAATTCTTAGGCGTAAAGCGGGGAGGAGTCATAGGGAAGACTCTCAAAAAGAAAACGCCGATTGCAGGGCTCGAATCTCTTTCTTCAGTTATTTTTCCCGAAACAGCGGCCGATTACATGAAGCCGAAAGACCAACCAACTGGTGCGCGTCTTGAAGAGATTGCCATTGTTTCTCCGGTGCATCGGGAGCTTCAACTGACCACCGCTCCCATCCCGACGCTTGAAGGTGGTAAGCGTGGGTTCATCACCCTCATTCGCGATATTTCTCGCGAGAAACAAATAGATCGGAGTAAAAGCGAATTTCTCACCGTTGCCGCTCATCAACTTCGTACGCCACTTACCGCTATTCGCTGGACGCTGAAACTTTTCCTCGATGGAGGAGCGGGGCGTGTCTCAAAGGCGCAGCGGGAGGTGCTTGAGGATGGGTATCGCGCCGGGAACAACATGCTCCGCATCATTACCGACCTTCTCCATGTGGTTCGTATTGAAGAGGGGCGTTTTGGCTTTTCTCTCATCCCGGGTGACATCGGAAAGGTCACGGAGGAAGCTGTCGCGGAACTACAGGCCCTCGCAAGCGCAAAAAACATCAAGCTTACGTTTGAAAAAACTCCCGCCTTACCAGTCGTTCTTCTCGATGCAGAGAAATATAAGATTGCATTACAGAATTTGGTTGACAACGCGATTAAATACACGCTGCCCGAGGGCCATGTGCGTGTAGCACTTGCTCCTCAAAATGGTTCGGTACGACTTTCGGTTGCTGATTCAGGCATTGGTATCGCGAAGGAAGATCAACCGCGACTCTTTACCCGTTTCTTTCGCGCAAAGCGCGCGATGGAGATGTTTACCGACGGCTCTGGTCTCGGACTCTTTATTGTAAAGAGTATTGTGGAAGGACATGGTGGTACAATAAAAGTTACGTCAGAGCTGGGCATGGGCACCACCATCTCGATTGATATTCCGCAGGCAGACGTCAAAAGGAAAAAATAGATTCTAAACCAATGGCTGAACAAAAGAAGGGAAAGCGGATTGTGGTTGTGGAGGACGATAAGCTCCTTACAAACCTCATTACGAAGAAGCTCAAGGCGGAAGGGTACGAAGTCATTCACGCCGAGAACGGTGAGGTTGCACTAAGTCTCATGAAGCAAGGATCGCCTCCAGAAGTTATTCTCCTTGATATTTTGCTTCCCGGCATCGACGGCTTTGAAGTGCTGAAGAACTTCAAACAGCACGAAACATGGAAAGCAACACCCGTTATTATTCTCAGCAATTTGGGGCAGGAGAGTGATATTGAACAAGGGAAAAAACTCGGCGCCGCAGCATTTTTGGTAAAGGCGCTCCTGTCACTTGATGAGATTATGCGCGAAATTAAGCGCATTACGATGGTGTACTGAGTACATAAAACCGCCGCCAGCAAATACTGGCGGCGGTTTTATCATTGAGTTACTTAAGGTGAGAGAGCGAAGCAATGGCCATGAGATAGGCGAATCCGGATCCGATGGTGGAGACCCAGTGAGGTACCATCCAGTCGTTAATAGTTAATGTCCATCCGCCAAAGGCCGCAAACCCATGGACCGTTCCCGCAGCAAGAAAAATAATGGTGGTAACGAGCATAAAAAAAGAACGTCGGGTCTTAAGCATGGTATTTAAATGAAATGACTAATTACTTCTATTGTAACGCGTTGTGAGCAAATAGCATCTCCTTATTGTGAATTTCATGTCTCCACGATAAACTCCATACATAACCCCAGCGGCAACGCTAGGGCGAATCGCGTTGTATGGAGGATAAAATCATAGTTAAGGGGGCAAAAACTCATAACCTCAAGAACGTTACGGTTGAAATGCCACGTAACAAAATGGTGGTGTTTACTGGTTTATCGGGTTCCGGAAAATCATCGCTTGCCTTCGATACCATTTTTGCCGAGGGACAGCGTCGCTACGTGGAGTCGCTCTCTTCCTACGCCCGCCAATTCCTGCGGCAGATGCAAAAACCCGATGTAGAGGAAATCGTCGGCCTCTCGCCAGCGATTTCGATTGACCAAAAGAGCCGCTCCAACAATCCTCGCTCAACCGTTGCAACTATTACCGAAATTTACGACTACTTGCGTGTCCTCTATGCCCGTATTGGAAAACCGCACTGCCTCGAGTGTGGGCGAGAGATCAAAAAGCTCTCGAACGAGGAGATTATGGACACCATTCTTTCGACAATTCATGCCATTGATCCCAAAAAGCGGCAATCGGTGATGGGTGTCGAAGTTTCGGACGAGAAAATTCGCATGTATGCACCGCTTGTGGTGGGCCGGAAAGGGGAGTACTACCAAATGCTCTATGACCTTCTCGGCAAAGGATTTAGTAAGGTGAAAGTTGACGGAAAACTTAAAAACCTTCGCGAGCAGATCGTCCTTTCAAAAAATAAAAAGCACGATATCGATGTCCTTATTGACGAGCTCTTTATTAAGGACCTCGCCATGAAGCCGGCCGATCTTAAAGAGCGACTTTCCGAAGCCATCGAGCGCGCACTTCATGAATCTGACGGACTTCTCAAAATCGAAAACCCGGACGGCTCCGAGAAGCTCATTTCAGCAAAATTTATGTGCCCCTACGACGGCTTTTCGTTCCCTGAAATTGAGCCGCGTCTCTTCTCTTTTAACTCCCCCTATGGCGCCTGTCCTATCTGCAATGGCTTAGGCACGAAACACCTCTTTGGTACGGAAGCCTGCGAGACATGTAAAGGTGCACGCCTGCGCCCCGAAGCACTCAATGTGTTCCTTGGCCGAGGCCTAGGTTCCGGCCACGGAGGCCTGCCTGCGCAGGCAGGCAAGAATATCGTCGATCTTGTATCGCTTTCAATTGGCGATGCGGGCGATTTTTTCGATAACCTCAAACTTACCAAAAAAGATCAAGAAATTTCAAAAGTCGTGGTGAAGGAGATTACGAGCCGTCTTCAGTTCATGATTGACGTTGGTATTGACTACCTCACGCTCGATCGTCGCGCCAACACACTCTCTGGCGGCGAAGCGCAACGCATTCGTCTTGCCTCCCAGCTCGGTTCTGGCCTCGTTGGTGCGCTCTATGTGCTTGATGAGCCGACCATTGGCCTCCATCAGCGCGACAATGACCGGCTTATAAAGACACTCATTAACCTAAGGGATCTTGGCAATACCATTCTTATTGTTGAACACGACGAAGATACTATTTTTTCCTCCGACTACATTATTGATATTGGTCCCGGTGCCGGGGTACATGGCGGCGAGATTGTGGTTTCCGGGTGGCTCGAAAAACTTCTTACCGCCAAAAAAAACGAATCAGGATCGCTGACGCTCGCGTATTTACGCGGTGAGAAGTCGATTGAACTTCCTGAGAAACGCCGCACAAGCGAGAAGGGGGCACTGAAAGTTCGTGGAGCGGGACTTTTTAACATTCAAAATCTCAATGTCGACGTGCCACTGGGGAAGCTTGTCGCGGTTACGGGCGTTTCAGGATCGGGCAAATCAACGTTTCTCTATGACATCCTCCATCAAAATCTTCAAGCGCGATTTGACCGTCGCTACCGCAGCAACAAGGTGATGAACGCCGCGACGTTTGAGGGAACCGAATATCTCGCGCGCTCGGTCCTCATTGACCAAAGTCCCATTGGGCGAACGCCACGCAGTAACCCCGCAACCTACACCGGTGCCTTCACGCACATTCGTGATCTTTTTGCCTCGACCACTGAAGCGCGGGCACGCGGTTGGAAGGCGAACCGATTTTCTTTTAACGTGCGTGGCGGACGCTGCGAGACATGCGAAGGGAACGGCCTCATTGCGGTTGAAATGCACTTTTTGCCGACCGTCTATGTAACCTGCGACGTATGTGCGGGGAAGCGTTTTATGAAAGAGACCATTGAAATCAAATACAAAAAGAAAAGCATCCACGATGTGCTTACGATGACGATTGAAGAGGCCCTGGCGTTCTTTGAAGATATTCCGGCCATTTCTGATCGCCTCAAAACCCTCAACGACGTGGGACTTGGCTACTTGGAACTCGGCCAATCAGCAACCACGCTCTCGGGTGGAGAAGCTCAGCGAGTGAAGATCTCTTCTGAGCTCTACCGACCACGCACAGAAAAGACGATTTACCTTCTGGATGAGCCAACGGTTGGGCTCCATTACGAAGACGTTCGGAAACTTATCGAAATCCTGCAGACCTTGGTATCGCGCGGCAATACCGTGGTCGTTATTGAGCACAATATGGATGTCATTAAATCAGCCGATTATCTCCTCGATTTTGGTCCCGAGGGGGGAGATAAAGGTGGCAAGATCGTGGCTAAGGGGACGCCCGAGGATGTTATCGATGCGAAGGGTTCTCACACCGGCCGGTATCTTCGCAAAGTATTGCGTGGCAGCTGATTTTCTTGTCCGGTGATTGTTCCCTGTGTATAAGTGATTTTTTGGCAAACAACTATACCTATACTGAACGCGGGAAGTTTCCAGTCCGGGGATGCCGGACAATAGCCGACAGCGAGGTTTGCGATGCGAACCACTGGCACCGACCCTGCTGCCGTTCTCTTGAAGCGGCTGCAGCAAGAAGGGGTCACGTTGGGTGAGCTGCTGAAAGTTGCCGCCACCGTGACGCCTGGAGATGATGTCGATGCCGCCCTCTGGAAGGGCATGCATCGTGTACTCGATTCCAAGTCGCGCGGCTACGTGCTCCTCCTGACGTGCGTACCGCCAGAGAGCATGACACACCGTGCAGCTCGTCATGCTGTACGGCATCCGAAGGATCCGAGCCTCGTTTGGCCGCCACCGCCCTCGCCGGAGTTTTAGTACGTGGGGCCCCCGAGCAATCGGGGGCCCTCACACGTTTATGCTAAAGTAACGTCCCAATGAAGCTAGAGGATTTCAAAAAATTCAAGAAAAAACTGCCAGATTCCCCTGGCGTCTATACGTTTTATGGTCCACGTCGGAAGGTTCTCTATGTCGGGAAGGCAACGTCCTTACGTGACCGTGTGCGCTCCTACTTTGGCGATGATCTTATCGCGACGCGTGGGCCCTTGCTCGTTGATATGGTCACGAAGGCGAGGGCGGTGAAAGGAACTCCGACCGACTCGGTACTTGAAGCACTTCTCCTGGAGGCACAGCTTATCCGCGACCATCAGCCGCCCCACAACACGGAACTTAAAGACGATAAATCGTTCAACTATCTTGTTATTACCAAAGAAGAATATCCACGGCTGGTAGTGGTTCGTGGGAAGGATCTCGATACCGATTTTCCGAAAGGATCAACGCTCTATCAGTTTGGGCCATTTCCTCATGGCATGCAGTTTAAGGAAGCCTTGAAACTTATCCGTCGCATTTTTCCGTTTCGTACGACCTGCACACCATGTCCGCGTGAATTCGCGTCCGTTCCGCGCCAGCCCGCGGGCTGTAGTAAGCCATGCTTTGATGCGCAAATTGGGCTGTGCCCTGGTGTTTGTACGGGAAAGGTAACACCGGAAGAGTATCGGAAGACTATTCGTCATATTGTCCTTTTGTTCCAAGGGAAGAAAAAGAGACTCATGCGTGAGCTAGAACGCGAGATGAAGGAATATGCGAAGCGAGAAGAATTTGAAAAAGCGGCAGAGATTAAACGCTCTTACTTTGGCCTTAAACATATTAGCGACGTCTCCCTCATTAAAGAAGAGTTTAGAAACGGCATTGCGCATCGTCCCGCGCGAATTGAAGCGTATGACATTGCCCATATTTCAGGTACCAGCGCGGTGGGGGTGATGGTGGTGGTTGAAGATCACGAAAAGCAACCTGGTGAATATCGGAACTTTCGCATTCGCGCTGCCGCAAAAGGGAGCGATACTGATGCACTCAAAGAAGTTATTGCAAGGCGCCTAGGACACAACGAATGGCCCTATCCGCGACTCATTGTGGTTGACGGATCAACTGCTCAAATGAATGCGGCCAAAGCGGTACTTCTGCAGTACGGCGTTGATATTCCAATTGTGGGAGTGGTAAAAGATGAGCGCCATCGCGCGCGCCGCCTTGCCGGCGCGCGCGAGCACACGCAGGGTCGTGAAGCCGATATTCTCCTTGCAAACGCCGAAGCCCATCGTTACGCGGTTGCCTACCACCGAAAACTGCGTTCTCGTCTGTAACTTTACGGAAGTCGCGTTATTATAAAGAGCATGATGAAAGCTCTCAGCTGCGCGGCGCGGGAAAGCTGGCGCGAAAGCCGTACGGTTTGGTACGGCGATAAGTCAGATGGGTCCTGCGACAATGCAGATGAGGCTTTCAGCATGCTCGACTATGCATAAGCTCACGGTGGGGGTACTCCGTGGCGGCCCCTCAAGCGAATACGAAGTGTCGCTTCAAACCGGCGGCTCCATTCTTGAGCATCTCAACCGTGACCGCTATCAGCCCGTCGACCTTTTTGTCGACCGCAAGGGGGTGTGGCATGCGAGCGGTTTTCAAAAGGAGCCGGCGCAGGCGCTCCATAACATGGATGTGGTTATCAATGCCATGCATGGCGAATTTGGCGAGGACGGCACGGTTCAGCGGATTCTCGATCAGGTGGGCGTTCCCTATACCGGCTCAGGACCTCTCGCATCGGCGGTCGCCATGAACAAAGTGCTCACCAAACGGACCCTCCTGCCCCATGGTATTAAAATGGCCCATCATACGACGCTCACGGTTTCTCCCAAACTCGAAGAAGATATCGTTTCGCTCTTCCGTTCATTTCCCCAACCATCGGTCATAAAGCCAGCCGATCGCGGCTCATCGGTTGGCGTCACGATTGCGCGCAATTACCACGACTTCGCCGACGGCATCTCGAAAGCGTTCACCTATAGTCCGACGGTGATGATTGAGGAGTTCATTAAGGGCAAGGAAGCTACGTGCGGGGTGGTTGATGATTTTCGCGGTGAGGAGCACTACGCACTTCTTGCAACGGAAATTTTACCGCCCGAGAGTTGCGGCTTCTATAACTATGAAGCAAAGTATCAGTCTGAGGATACGCGTCTCGTGTGCCCCGGCAATTTTACGAGTAGCGAAAAGACTGCGATTCAAGAGCTTGCGAAAAAAGTTCACAAAACACTTAGCCTCCGCCACTATTCGCGCTCCGACTTTATCGTTTCACCACGCGGGATCTATTTTCTTGAAGTAAACACGCTTCCTGGGTTAACCTCGCACTCACTCGTGCCAAAAGCGCTTCAAGCTATTGGGACCAAATTCTCCGACTTCCTCGATCACCTTATCAGTCTTGCGCGGGGTAAAAAATAAGGAGATAGTTGTCGCATATGGCAGAGGGAAAGGCTCCGGCCCAAGGGAAAGATCTCTATAAAAACGATTGTATTCAGAATCCCCAAAAAATGGAATTGGGGAAGGTTGAGCAATATTTACGTGCGCTACCAGGGTGGAATATTGTCCGTACGGAAGGTCAGATATTTATCGAACGGCAGTTTGAATTCGATACGTTTGGGGAGGCCGATGAATTTCATGAGGCCTATAGCAAGATCGTTGCAAAGCAGAATCATGATCCTGAAGGAGGTGTTCGTGTAGTTCAGGAAGGCGGGCGAAAGGCCGTAGTGCCACTTCGATTTCAAACACACTCCGTAAAAGGGATTTCGCTCAACGACCTCATCATGGCCGGCAAAGCGAATCACCTCCTTGAGGAAATCCAGAAAAAAGGGTAAAACAGGAACTCACGGGCCCTTAGCTTAGTTTGGTAAGCGAAGCTTTTTGCCTCGGCGCTCGGAGAAAGAATATGCTAGCATCCTCTTTGCTCCTCGCTTGAGGCAATAGAGCGCCTCCGGTGGTTGGCTTGGGTGGGCCCTTAGCTTAGTTGGTAGAGCGCCTCATTTGCAATGAGGAGGTCAGCGGTTCGAATCCGCTAGGGTCCACCCAAGCCCGTCAAAATAGACAATGAGGAGGTCAGCGGTTCGAATCCGCTAGGGTCCACAAGCCAGTTTGAGTTGAGGCGCTCTTAGCTCAGTTGGTAGAGCATTCCCTTCACACGGGAGAGGTCACAGGTTCGAGTCCTGTAGAGCGCACAGCGGTCTAAGCGAGCAAACTGCTTTGCTCGCGTCTGGACTCGAAGGTCGAAGCCATGCCTCCAGGGCAGGCGAGACGGGGTCGAGAGCGCTTGGGATTTTGGCATGAAATGGCAAAATACTTAGTGACTCGTGACCGAGTCCTCTAGAGCGCACAAGCTGGAATTCTCTGCCGGGGCGTAGTACAGCGGTAGTATACGCGCTTCGGGTGCGCGAGACCCGAGTTCGATTCTCGGCGCCCCGACAAAGAACTTCAGCGAACACTATGAAAGTCGAGCGGCCACAATCAAAGCAACCGATCCCTCCACACGCGAAAAAAGTTTTCGACGGCGTTATCTTCGATATTTATCAATAGGAGCAGGAACTTTTTGATGGCTCCACAGCCATTTTTGAAAAGGGGAAGCGGAAAGACGATACGGTGAGCGTTATTGCAGTAACGGAGGAAGGGAAGATTCTTATGATTGAAGATGAGCAGCCAAGCCGTGGAACAGTTACAACGGTTCCGGGCGGACGCGTCGATGAAGGAGAAACGCCGCATGAAGCTATGGTACGAGAGCTTCTTGAGGAAACCGGGTACGCGAGCGACGACTGGGAATTATTGTGGGCACGGCAGCCAGTCATGAAGCTCGATTGGGCGGTCTACAGTTTTCTCGCGCGCGGATGCCGCAAAGTCTCCGATATTAAACTTGATGCGGGTGAGCGGATAACCCTCAAAGAACTCACCTTTGACGAGTTTGTCGCGGAAGCCAAAAAACTTGAATTTCATGAGATCGGCATTGCCCTGTATCTGTTGCGAGCACTCGCGGAGCCTGGCAAGATAGACGAGGTCAAAAAACTATTCCTAGGCGCCCCGCCTTCGCATAAAGCTACGGCGGGCAAGTAGGCGTTAGGCTTTAGGCGATAGCAAAGGGGCCGTTAGTTCAGTTAGCAGAACACTCGATTCGCATTCGAGAGGTCACCGGTGCAATTCCGGTACGGTCCACAGCATGTGTCAAGAACCAGAAAAACCAGTTATTTGGGTCAATGAGAATGATGAAGTGCTCGGCGAAGTAACGCGTGTTAAAGCGCATGCCGAAAGTCTCATCCATCGAGTTTCGGCTGTGTATCTCACGAACTTCAAAGGCGAGATTCTCATACAGGTACGAGGGGATGGCGGCAAACTCGATCATTCTGCCGCAGGTCATGTGGATGCCGGAGAGGATTACGAAACGGCTGCCTATCGAGAGCTTGAGGAAGAACTTGGAGTCACTGGGGTGAAACTTACTGAGGTTGGGTGTTGTATTTCAAACGAAGTAGGATCTCCAAAAGAGCCTGCGCGTCGCCGTCATGCCTTTGCGGTATTTGAATGTCAGGCCGAACCGGGTGTCACAAACCCTTGCGAAGTAATTCGCGTCTACTGGAATGATCCGCGGAAGGTTTGGAGAGAGATGCAACTTGATGCCCGGGAGAAGAAATATACGGGCGGTTTTAAGACAACCCTCGCGCTTTATCTAAAAAAGAAAGGACCGATCGCCACGACGTAAGGAAGCGTGGTAAGCTCGCGGCATGAACATCGTGCCGGTTAGAACCAACATCTTTCGCGAGGGCGGCAGTCTCGAAGAATTTATCACGCAACATGTGAAGGAGCTCCCTAATGGAAGCATTCTTGTCGTGAGTTCAAAAATAGTTGCCCTTGCCGAAGGGAGAGTCGCACCAGCGAAGGACCGTGACCGACTCATCAAAAAAGAAAGTACACGGGCAGTAAAGACACAACAGACATGGCTGACGGAAAAAGATGGCGTGCTTATGCCGTCTGCCGGTATTGATGAATCAAATGGAGACGGCAAACTGGCACTCCTTCCCAAAGACTCGTTTCAATCCGCCCGCAATATTCATTCTAAAGTTCTCAAGAACTTTAGAATAAAAAAAGTGGGAGTCATCATTGCCGACAGTCGTATTTACCCCCTGCGGGCGGGGGTCACGGGAGTTGCGCTTGGCTATGCCGGATTTAAGGGCCTCAGGGATTACCGCGGAAAGAAGGATCTCTTTGGGCGCACCCTTCGCATGACTCAAACCAATCTTGCTGATAGCCTCGCCACTGCTGCGACGCTTGTCATGGGTGAGGGGAAAGAACGTCAACCCCTTGCCGTCATTACGGGAGCACCGGTAGAGTTTAGCAACCACACATCAAGGCGAGAGCTTATCATGGACGAAAAAGGAGATATGTTTGAGCCGCTGTTGCGACACTTTAAAAAGCCGGCGCTAAGATCGGGAAGAAAAAAGAAATGAAATCCATGACTACCGCTGACCGTAAAACTGATATGATATATCATATCAGTTTTACACCGAAACATTTCCACTATCATTCCTATCCATAGGTATCCATAAGCATTCAATAAGCATTCGATGAAAATTATTATTCCCATCCTCGTAGGTATATTGGTGATAAGTGGCAGTATTTATGCTGCCACGTCGCTTCTCTATCCCGTAACTCCAATGGAAGAAGACAGTGTCGCGATTGGTGTTCCACCTTCGCCAGACCTGCCTGCGCAGGCAGGAGGTTTTGTGCCAGCATCTGAAACACATACAGAGGTTGCCGCCACATCGACAGGGAATGGTGTGACAGGTTCCACCGCCGTGAAGCCGATTTGCGGAGGCTCACTCTCGGCCGACTTCGACTGTTACGAGCAGCACTATGTTGCTCTCATTGCGTCAAATGGCATTTCGGCTGCATTTGATGACCTTAAAACACGCTATGCCGAGAACGGCTATGTAAAAGCGCAGTGCCACCCCCTTACCCACGTCATTGGCCGCACTGCCGCTAAGCAATTTGAGACAGTTGGGGAAGCGTATGAATACGGCGACGGTTATTGCTGGTCGGGCTATTACCACGGCGTTCTCGAAACCTTTATTGATGAAATAGGCCTCCGCAATCTGCCCACTGAAATGGACAAGGTCTGTGCAAACATAGAAGGAGAGGAGCGCTACAGCTTCAATTACTACAACTGTGTCCATGGCTTGGGGCACGGAGTTATGGCGGCTACGCAAACGGAACTTTTTCAGTCGCTCGCGCTTTGTGATAACCTCACCGGCTTGTGGGAAGAGTCGAGCTGCGCTTCGGGTGCCTATATGGAAAACGTGATTGTCGATGGACTTAACCACAAGACGAAGTACCTTGACCCAGCGCGCCCGCTTTACCCCTGTAATGAAAGTCCCGAGAAATACAAACAGACATGCTACCTCATGCAGACCTCCTACATGCTGAAGATTAACAGCGGCGACTTTAAAAAGACCTTTGAGTGGTGCCGTGACGCCGATGGCTATGAGAACATCTGTTGGCAAAGTCTTGGTCGTGACGCCTCCGGCCGCAGTGCGAGCGATGTCCTACGCACGAAAGCAACCTGCCTCTTAGGTGAAAATTTTGAGGAGCAATCAAATTGCGCGATTGGTGCGGTGAAAGATTTTATCTCCTATTTTCATTCCGACAAACAAGCAAAGGTTTTCTGTAATTCGTTTGACAATAGCGAGCTCACATCGGTGTGTCTCTCGGTGGGGGAGACGTACTATCGTCAGTTTTAAGGCGCCAGTTTTAGGCCTCTCCCACCCCTTTCTTATTATGCCGGTTGCGCATTGACTTATATGCAGTATCGTTTAAGCACCTTCACATGCAGCGAGTCGTAGTCATAACCGATGAGGACGACAAAGTAAAAGGGGAGATGATCCACTCCGAAGCGCATGCGCGCGGCCTGCCGCATCGCGCGGCCGCTGTCTATGTGACCAACGAAAGCGGAAAAATTTTAGTGCAAGTTCGCGCGTACGGGGATCCACTTGACCATTCAGCCGCCGAGCATCTCACACTCGCCGAAAGCTACGAGGACGGCGCGCGGCGCGCACTTCGAGAAGAGTTAGGTATTGAAGCAAACGAGTTGCATGAGGTGGGGGTGTGCATTTCAAACGAAAATATTGGTGAGTATGTGAACGTCCGCCACTACTTCAAAGTCTTTGAGTGTCGGGCAGAACCCGGGGGGCTTAATCCGGAGCGGGTGCTCAGCGTTTTCTGGGCTGATCCTCGGCGTGTGTGGAACGACATGCGGCAGGCGACCGACCACGATAAGTATTGCGGTGGTTTCCGGGAGACTTTAAAGCTATATCTTGTCAAAAAAGGCTTCCATAAACCTTGACACAACGGCATTACCGAATAGGCTTACGTAGGGGCGTGTTGTACGCCCGTTCCGTCACCACAGGGGGCTGTAATGGACGAGGAAAGGAAGGCCATGTCGATCAGCGAAATCCTCGCCATAACGGGCTTCGCCCTTTCTAAGGGTAAGCCGGGGAAGCGAGGACTCGTTCGAATCACTAAACCGCATGAACTGCCTCCTTCCGTGCTGACTCCGCGGAAGACCAACATGCGGGAAATGCGGGCAACGTGCTACGCAGGCTTCAATGAGGATCCGAGACGCATCGAGACCTTCCTCAAGAAGCTTCGGTGCCGGTTCAAGGCGAGAAGGGCGTACCGGAGCGAAATCCTCGAAGTTCTGCGGGAGCTTCATCCCGGATACAAGAAGGGGGTGCCACTCCCGATGTTCGTCGAGCGGGCCGCGAAGCGGGTTCTCACCGTCCTTCAACGGCCCAAGAAAAACGCCTTCCAATTAATTGAGGGCGGCACGGATGAGGATCCAATGCTCAGGTTCTGACGTTCGTTGACGTCTGACTGCTTGCCGTACATCGGCGCGCCGCCTTCGTGGGCGGCGAGTATTTTCCAATAGCAAAATGACACCGAAATCATAGCATACCTTTTTTAATGGTGGCGAATAATTCGTGCTTTGCCTTTTGCATTTCTTGTGCGGC
>SBAW01000056.1 GCA_005239955.1 bacterium
CGTTGCCGGAAGCTGCGCCGCCGTTGTTGTTGTCTCCGGCAGACGTTACATCGCCGCCTCGAGCACCAGAACCACCGACGCTGCCGAGGGCAACGTTAGTTCCGGTGTGCGAGTCAGCTTGGGTCACGTTGGTGATTGTGCCGCGGTTCGTGGTGGAGATGAAGAACGCGCTCGAGTTGATTGCCGCAAATGCCGGCATAGCAAACGCGAACGATCCAAGAACCATAGCGACGACAGCAGCTGCTGCAACCGCGTAGTTCACTGTT
The DNA here is from genome assembly GCA_005239955.1 of bacterium. Lineage (GTDB taxonomy): Bacteria > Patescibacteriota > Minisyncoccia > Phycocordibacterales > SBAW01 > SBAW01. The sequence goes on from SBAW01000056.1 coordinate 267, forward strand.
ACACTTTTTGTCATAACAATTGTTATTTAATTTTTTTGTAATTAGTTCCCCGACCCGAAAGGGTCAAAGGGTTGTGTTACCCGAAGACGCTTTCGCGTCGGGTAAATCGACCTTTTTAACCGCGGACCTTTTTGAGGTCCACGCGCATATGTCCGTCAGCGACAGCTCTATGCGCGTGCTTCCCAGAGTTCCGGCATTGACAAAGATCCAAAAAACGCCGCTCCGCGCTGAGGCGGTTGCGGCTTTCCAAAAATTACTTAGAAGAAGAAATAGCGCTGCACATAGTTGTGCGAGGCGATTTCCCAGTGATGACTATGCTAAAACGTCGTGTAGGTTGCGTCAATTGACAGGTGCAAAAGAAGGCTGTGGAAAACTTTTTTTTCACAAAAATGACTGATCTCGGGGCTTAATTGGCATTTCTGTACTTTTCGTGAAAGCCTCGACCCCGTGAATCGTCTATACTTAAGGTAAGCCTTCGTAAGAAAAGCCCGGGATGGGCCCTCAACTCTGGGAAATCAGGCCTCTTTAATGAGACTGACGTTGCGGGCCCACCTCGGGCTTCTCTTTTTCAGATTTTCAGGAATCAGGAATGCGGTATGGAGGCCGCCCTGCGGCGCCGCTTGCGCTTTCGCGACCATACTCCGAGCCTAAGGAGGTGACAAGCTATGAGAAATTTATTCTCGTGTCCTAGTTTTTTCCGCTCTTTTCAACAAACACACCTTTTTTGAGTTCACCATTCTCTTAGAACCACCCGCGAATGCCTCTCCAGAGGCGTTCGAGGAAACTCGGCCCCTCATCCGCTTCCCCGGCAGTACTGGTCGCGGCAGTTATGGGAGTGGCAACCTGTGTCTCCCCTCCGGCAACCGAAGGGAGTGCTTCTTGCCCTCCGCTTGCTCCTCCGGAAACCTGAGGGGCTGCCGAAGAAGATCTTGGAGCGAGGCTCGCGAGAGAGGCGACAGCTTCGGGAACCGGTCCCGGAACGATTGCGGAAGACGCAATGAGACTTTCTTTAAACATCCTGATTTCCTCCGCCTCGGCCGGCGTGAACGGGAAGGACTTCAATCCCTTGCAATAGAGTTCGTTTATTTTCTTTCTGGTCGTGATGTAGACGTAGTTCGTTGCGTTTGTAATACCCCATGGATGAAGCACCTCGGAAGCGTATTTAAGTTGAAACACATTGACCGCCGTTATGGTGGGCAAATCGTAGACGCCAGTGGCGGCAAGGGAATTTCCCTCAAACTGGTTGAGGAATTGCTGAAGGCGCATTACTTGTGAAGCATCGTTTTGTGCGCCCGGCTTAATAAATCCTGAAATATAGGTCGAGCAGTCTGCGGTGGCAGTACCAAGAACCGCCGGCGGTGGTGTTGCTCCTCCTCCACTGCCGAATGCGAGACTCCCTGAAATAGGCCCGCCACCCCCGGTAGAGCTGGTGGGGTCTTGCTCACTCGTGTCGGTCGAATCGGTGCAGCCAGGGTCCTGAAGATCAACTTTGCCGTCCCCGTCGTTATCACGGCCGTCCGCACAGTCCGTCCCGGTGCCGCCACCCCCGGGAGCCGGTGAAGGCGAGGGCGTTGGTGAAGGCGGGGGCGAAGGGGATGGAGGAGGTGTACTGCCGCCGCCATCTGTTTCATCGGTATCCCCCGCATTTGCGCAGCCGGGGTCTTGAAGGTCAATTTTGCCATCGCCGTCGTTATCGATGCCGTCAGCGCATGCAGGGGGTGCTGCCGTGTTTGTCTCGTCGTTGTCAGAGGCGTTTGCACAGCCGGGGTCAGCAAGGTCAATCTTGCCATCTCCGTCGTTGTCGAGACCGTCTGCACAGGCGGCGGGTGGAGGATTACTTTCATCCGTGTCAGAGGCACTTGCGCAACCGGGGTCCGCTAAATCTATTTTTCCATCGCCGTCGTTATCAATCCCGTCAGCGCACTGCGCGGGTGCCGGCGTGCAGGTTGTATCCGGGAAGAAAATCGGATGGAGCACGCCATCGATTTCCTCAAACGCTCGATCGATATTGCAAAAAATTTGATCCGTGTTCGGCCCTACGGCTTGCGCCATCGAGGACCACATAAAACTTACGCCTACAAGAATGCCAAACAGAAGTCCAAGGACTGCGTTGTGAACGCTATCAGAAATCAGCAACCCTCTGTCATTCAACCATCGCATCGTGTGTGGGATATCAGTTAAGCGAGTATACCGCAACCTTACAAAGAGAGACGAGCGTGTCAACGTTGCCATTGTCTGTTTTCGTGTGGAAAAATAGTGTCAAAGCACAGAGAAGAGGCTCCGAGCGAACTATTGCGCCTCCGTTGAGGCCTACTCTCCCCTTCCATGGGCAGTCAAAAGAAACTATGCTCGACCATACAATTTGACGGGAGGCAAACAAAAATTTCCAAACAACAAAAATAGGCAAATCGGGGCCTTGCGGTTCAAAAATTATCGTTGTGTAGAAAAATCAGAAGATTTCGCAACTTCATGTAAAAAATTTGTGCGTGTCAAAAAAAACACATTCAAAAAAATATTCAGATGAAAAAAATTTTATTATTCGTAGAATCACGGTCTTCGATTGATCGAACCGATGATTAAAAAATTATTTTTGTGAGAAATATTTTTTGTTTTCTCGCTTCGTGCTCATCACTCGCCCACTCGCCTGCCTTACAGAAAAAGAATCGCATACATTTACGATCCCTTTACTTTTCAAAAATATTGTTCTCAACTTATAAGACATGCGGTTTTAAGGACTATCCGTACACAATGACGCAAAACCAACTGCCAAGATTATTATTGGTTCTGTTCTAAAGGACATAAAATAAGCTTATAAATAAAGCTATTTGGGGGGTATTATTAAAGACATATTTGCCCCTTCAACCCAGTGGATTTAATTGCGCCATATGAGACATATTTTATTAAAAATGGTGTATTTTTGTATGTCCTTAACTGTTTTGTGCTGATTTCTACCTCCCTCAGACATGGAACGAGGTACTTTGATCATGAAAAAATTCACGCGAACGAGTAGACGTGCACGATGTATACTGTCCGCTATGAACAGACTTCTCGTTGTGGGGATCATAGCGCTCATTCCTATTTTCGCGTTCGCGTACTATGCGATTTCTCCGCTTTTCATTACTATCTCGCGCGACGACGAGCTGCCAGGAGGAGGCGTCGATGTAATGATGCGCGATGAGAGGGGGGTGGATGTCGCAACAGCCACCCCTCCATCCCCCACCCCCTTTC
>SBAW01000025.1 GCA_005239955.1 bacterium
ACGGCTCTATAGAAGGGATATTTCACGCAGTTCCCGACTGTCGCGCAGTTTTTCTTCAGGTAGTACAATAAGGAGCATATAAGCTAACGAATTTTCATAATGGCCAGGCAGCTCAATCCCGCATTACTCAAGGACATGAATCTCTCGGCCGAGCTTGAGGCCGTGGTCGGCAAGGGTCCCATGCCGCGTTCCCAGGTCGTCAAAAAGCTTTGGGAATATATCAAGAAACATAATCTTCAGAGTCCGCAAAACAAGCGCAACATCCTTGCGGATGACAAACTCAAAGTCCTCTTCGGTGGTAAAGGCGAAGTGACGATGTTTGAGATGACGAAGCTCGTCTCTCCGCACATGAAATAGGGTTCGTACGCTACACGAAAAGCCGCCGCGCCCTTGACTTGGGCGCGGCGGCTTTTGCTATCAACACCTCTTCATTGAAGGGCCATGGGGCAAGGGGTATAATTGAGGTGCCAGACGTGAAGAGTGTTTGGGTGGGAAATCAGGATCCTCTTTGCAATAAAAGAGCATACTGTGTCTACCTTTGCGTCACCACTCCAAGATTTTTTTTCAAATGCACGCACGTTCGTTGTGCCCGCTCGCACTCCGGTAACTGTGAGCCGTAAAAAGGCCAAGCGGGTCGTTGCTATTATCCCTACCTACGGGCCGGGAACGATCACCAGGGAGCTCGTCAAAGACCTCCTTTCGTATAATCCAACACTTTTGGTGTGGGTCGTTGATGACTCGACGCCACACACCAATGTCACGAGTATGGCTATTCTCACAGAGCTTCGCAGCATGGATAGCCGCGTCAAAGTTCTCCGCACACCCGCCAATAAACTGAAAGCAGGAGCCTTAAACTTTGCACTTGGCCGACTGTTTGCCGAGGCGCATATCCCCGATATCATCATGACGCTCGATGATGATGTGGTCATAACCAAGACGACCATCGATCGTATGGTCGAAGATCTTGTCATTCATCCAACTCTCGGCGCGGTGTGTTCGCAGTGTCATGTGCTTAATAAAAACAGTAATCTCTTGACGCGCCTCCAAGGTCTTGAGTATGTCGGCTTTAATGCGACAAGGCTTGCTGACGAAGGATTGTTACAAGGGCCCCTGGTTATGCATGGCATGTTGGCGGCGTTTCGCCGTGAGGCTCTGCAGGGTGCGCCACTGTTTAAAGCACGGCATCTCATTGAGGATTACGAAATCACTACCCGCATAAAAGCGCAGGGGTGGAGCGTTAAACTCGTGCCGCATGCGCTCGCATGGACGGTGGTGCCCGAAGGGCTTGGGTCCTTGTGGCGACAGAGAACGCGTTGGACCTATGGGGGCCTTCATGTACTTGCCCGTGCATCTTCGTTTACTGCCGTCATCCAAGATGTTATTGGACACACCTTGTTTTTTCTCACCGCGGCCCTGGTGGTGGCACTTCTCTTAACCGGCGGAGACGCTCTGGTGCCGCCCATTGTTGCCCGCGTCATCGTCCTCCTTTCGCTGACCCAACTTATCGCCTGGTACAGTTTTCAGTTGTGGCTCATGCGCTTTTACGACAAAAAAGATGCACTTGACTGGCTCTTGCGCATCACCATTCTCCCCGAATTTATCTACAGTTACTTTCTTACCGCGGCACTTCTTGGTTCATATATGTTCTATGTCTATCGATCCCTCGCGCGTAAACTGGGACGCATACCAAGCTCCCTCGTGCGTAGTGTCCTTCGAGGGTGTGACTATGTCTTTAAGCAAATAGGCTACAGCGACGGCTGGGAGCGAAGGACCGCCCACGACTAATACTATGTTTAACTTTCACGGTGGAACTGCAGGAGTAGGAGGAGCCATTACGCCCCTTGGCGTTTATGCGGGGTATCTCCTTGTCACTACCGGAAACTTCTGGCTCGGCATCGCGTTTCTTGTCCTCACGAGTATGTTTTTCGTCCTTATTCTCGCGACACTGTGCCGCTACGTCATTAACTATCGACGAAACCAGAAGCATATGCAGGAGTATTGGAGGGCAGTGTCTGTCAAATAAATTTGATTGCTACGTTGCATTGAAAAACGAAACGGGCGGCCCTTCCTCAAGGGCCGTCCGTGGGTTTCGTTAGATGCGAAGCGCTTTGTTCGCGCGCTTCACGAGCGTCGTCCACCTTTCGGCGCTAATACCCGCCTCAAGGTAGATATTCGAGAGAAGCCCCTTGTTCGGCGGCTTCCCGAAGTCATAGGCGGGCGCGTGCCGGAAGCGCTCCACGTTCAGCGAGGCGTACTTGAGCACCTCGGCCTGGCTCTGGTGAGCGGCGTACATGCGCCGCTTTATTTCTTCCTCCCTCCCATGGAGTACAGCAACCACTTCGCCGCATCCCCAGACGGGAAAGAGATGCTGCCAGATGAGCTGTCCGTCGCCGCCCGGGCAGTAGAACGGCGCCTCGACAATCTTGATCGGATGCGCGCGCTTGCTCAGGCGTGCCGCTGCGTGGACTGCGAACGCGGTTGCGTCGTGGTCCGGGTGTCCACCCTCAAACGCGTGCGTGTAGACTGTTTCCACGCGGTGGGCGGTGAAGAGCTGCGTGAGTCGGCGGACTATTGGCACGAACTCGTGCACGGCGCGCAGGTCTTCAACTCCGAGACAGGAGCGGGGACCGGTATGTCCGACGATACGAAGTGCTTGGTCAAGTTCGCGCGTCCGCGTTGCGGCGTACTGCTCCTTCGAGGTAAATCCTAGGTTCCGCCAGTAGTGCGGATTACGTGGTGCCCCGTCGGTCACATGGATCATGAGGCACTTCGGGAAGCGGGAAATGAGTGCCCCGAACCCGATCGATTCGTCGTCGGGGTGGGCGACCACCACGGCGACGCTGCCCTTTCGAGCAATTTCCACGCGAGGCATGGCCGCCTCCTCTTCTTGGGTTGAACAAAGCGGGCTATGAGACCCGCGGCTTTACCTATAATGAAACAGAAAATAGCTTCAGTCAATCTGACCTCAATCATGCATTATTCATGCGGAGCGCGCTGTAATAAGCGAGCTATGACATGCGTCATCACAAGGTAAGGGTGAGGTTTAACCGCTAATACAACACTTATGGTTACCGTTATTAACAATCGCGAACCGGAGAAGCATACCGTTATTGAGCGTCAACCGGATGGCAGCGGCGGGTGGGCCGTCGCCGTTATCGTGCTTCTTATTGTTATTGGTGTCGGAGGATACTTTGTATGGCGCTATTACCGCGCTCCTGCGCAAACTCAAAATCCTGGCGCAAATATCGAAATAAATCTTCCAAATAATCCTTCTCCGGCCCCCAGCCCAAGTCCTAACCCCTGATCCTCCATAGAAAACTAACAGCAAAACCTGTTTCCCATTTTTATTTTATTTCTGTAAACCTGATATGATATATCATATCAGGTTTACGAATTTGTTATCGTTGGTACGCCCCTTTTAAAAAGAGAAGGCCGCATCGCTGCGGCCCCCTTGAAAGTCACTTCCGGTCAGTTATTGGCGGCCTTTTCGCCTTGCGTTTCGATGGCACCAAGTAAAAAATGTTATGCCGCAACGACCTGTTTCTCGATCATTGCGTGACAGTCAGCAACAGAAATAACCGGTTTTCCCGGGTGCTTTTCTTTCATGTGTGCCGCAATACCTTTCTCATCCATCATTCCTTTAAACTGGGCGACTGCACCGGCTCGGTCTGCCGCATCAACCGTCATGGTATCTCCGCACACACAGGTCATCTTAAATGCCGACATATTTTTTCTTGCTATGTATAAAGTGAGAACCTTCCGACAGTACCACGACGTCATTCGTGGTGCAAGTCTATTTTTGAGAGCGTACTTCGATCATAAGAAAAAGGGGAATTTCCTTGCGCGCAGTATCTTCAGCCTTTTGGCGCGGACCTTTCTGGCTTTCTTTATGGGAGATCCACTCTTCAAGTCGCGTGACGGCAAAGCCAGTATTAGTCAGCGCCTTGAAAAAATCCTGTAAAGAGCGGTGGTAGGAAATCGTTTGTGTTTTGCTTTTTGAGCCAGGGTGCATATCCACAGGAATCTTAGCGGCGGAGAGATACCCGTCAATTCGACGATACTGGATTTTCTTCTCCTCATCCCATCCCCAATGTGAGCGTTTGAGAACGCGGAATGCGGGATGGTTAATAACGAACAAGAAACGGCCGTCTTTTTTCAGTACGCGCCCGACTTCTTTAAAGACCGTAGAGATATCCTCCATATTTTGAAGCGCGAGGACGCACGTTACCGCATCAAATTCGCGGTCCTTCGCGAAGGGGAGGGAAGCGGCGGAAGCAACATGGAAAGTAGCCTTTGGTGCATGTATTTTTGCCTTCGCGATAAGTTCGGGAGAAATATCCGTGCCAACAGCCTGCACACCGAGAGCGGCGATTTCGCGCGTAAAAAATCCCTGCCCGCACGCAAGATCAAGAACCCGCTCACCTTTCTTCACGTCCAAAACGCGAAGAAGGTTGGGGAGAATGACTTCCTTTTGATAGGTGCCTTCTTGCCCCAGGTAGTCGTCGTACCACTTTGCAACGCCTCCCCATGAGGTGCTCTTTTTTCCCATCATATGGCCGTTTCTTTTATCGTGTATTTTTTATGTAGCTCGATCGGCACTCCCGCCTCCTTCGCTTTCTCTACCGTATCTTCCGTCCCACGGCTTCCATTCACCTGGAAGGCGCGCAGGGCACTTCCTCGCGCCACCTCTTCGCTGTTACGCATCAGATAATGCTCTCGTGTAATGGTATCGTACGGCATTTCTATCAGCGCTTCCGGATTCTTTTCTTTTATTTTCCGGAGGAGGGCAATAAGGAGATCGATTTCCTTCGCCGTGATAGGCGCACGGCACCAGTTGGTATGGTAATCACGCGCGTAACTCTCTAAACGTGCAGGAATAATGACTAAGAGGCGTTTTGCGCTCGGATCAAGCCGCATCGCTTCCTCCGTCGCGAAGTAATCAACGCCTGTTGCTCCGCCGGTCAAAACCCCATCCCCACGGGCCAGCACTTCACCTACCGATGCGCGAACGTCGTCTTCGACATTCCTATTCGTTAGGCGCCACGTTCCCGTAAATAAAACCCACCTCATTTAGTGATTCTTTCTTTTGTGCTTAGACGACGTGGATTAAGGAAATAGGAAGTGCGGGCTCAGGCTATGTGATGCCGTGTTTGCCGCTCCAATTGTAGCAGTGAGCAAAGCACCAGCCGGCAATGAAGCCGACAACTGCGCTTGCGATGATGCCTTCAACCCACAGTGCGGTCGTTCCCATAGGTGCCGCCGTAAAGAGCGCGAGCCACATGTGCGAGAACTGCGCACCTGGCAGAACCATTTGCGCAATGGCACACAACACGAACGCAACGACTAACGTGCCCGCAAGCGCGATCCCCGATCTCATGGTCGATAAATGAGACATAGTTTATGTATCAAAATAAGCTACTAATACGTTCAGTATACGCTGAATCAAATCGCGCCAATCAAGGTCTGTGCGCGTATACTGGAGAGAATGGAGCACGGTCATCATCACGCAGGGCATCAGCACGACAAGCACGAGGGGCACGTAACGTCTGATTTTTTGAAGAAATTCTGGGTAACGCTCGTCCTCACGATCCCGATTCTTGCGTATTCAGATCTGCCGGAACTTTTCCTTGGCGTGACTGCGCCCGCATTCCCCGGCTCGGAGTATCTATCACTTGTCCTTGGGAGCATCGTGTTCTTTTATGGCGGCTTGGTCTTTTTCAAAGGCGCTCTGCATGAACTACGGGCACGCCTGCCGGGGATGATGACGCTTATTGCGCTCGCGATCACGACGGCCTATGGCTACAGCGTCTTTGCGACTCTCGCGGGAACCGGCATGAATCTTTTCTGGGAACTCGCGACACTGATCGCGGTCATGCTCATTGGTCACTGGATAGAAATGAAGGCAGTTAAGAGTGCCTCCGGCGCTCTCAAAGAGTTGGCAAAACTTCTTCCTGACATGGCACAAGTGCTACGAGGTACTCAAACCGTTTTAGTTCCGCTTAGCGAACTGAAGGAGAACAACATCGTTCTTGTGAAGCCCGGCGGCAAGATTCCCGCTGACGGATCAATCATTGAAGGCCAGTCAGACGTAAACGAGGCGGTGATAACCGGCGAATCAAAACCTGTCGCCAAAAACGTTGGCGACGCGGTCATTGCGGGTTCTATCAATGGCGACGGGAGCCTCCAGATTCGAGTCACGCATATTGGCGAGAAAACGTTTCTCGCCGGCGTTATGCGTCTTGTTTCCGAAGCAGAGGCGTCGAAATCCCGTTTACAACTTCTCTCTGACCGCGCGGCCGCGTATCTCACCTACATTGCTGTGGGCGCAGGGGCAATAACACTCATTGTCTGGCTTACGCTCGGGGCGGAGGGAATGTTTGCCGTTGAGCGGCTCGTCGCGGTACTCGTTATTACCTGTCCCCATGCGCTTGGTCTCGCCATTCCTCTCGTTGCGGCAATCTCCACAACCATGGCGGCACAAAACGGCTTTCTTATCCGCCGCCGGCTCGCGCTTGAAGCCGCAAAAGATATTACCGTCGTGCTTTTTGATAAGACGGGAACACTCACCAAGGGCGCATTCGCGGTTGCGTCTGCCTCCGACGAGGTGTTACAACTTGCGGCCGCAATTGAGGCGCACTCCGAGCATCCGATCGGCAAAGCGATCGTTGAGGAAGCAGGGAAGCGCAATCTCGACGTGCCCCTAGCCACAAACTTCACGCGCGTCCCCGGCACGGGAGCAGAGGCAGTCGTGGCGGGGAGTCGCGTGTTTGTCGGGCATCGCGGTGGCAGCGATATTGTGGTGGAGGCAGATGGAAAGCAGTTGGGCACGATCGCGGTTGCCGATGAAATCAGGCCCGAGGCAAAAGAGGCGGTAGCGGCGCTTAAGGGTATGGGGATAGAGGTGGCGATGATCACCGGTGATTCCACAGAAGTTGCGCGACAGGTTGCTTCGGAACTCCAGATCGACCAGTACTTTGCCCGTGTCGCGCCCAGCGAGAAATCACAAAAGGTCCGACTGCTCCAGTCGCAGGGGAAGAAAGTGGCAATGGTCGGCGATGGCGTCAACGACGCTCCGGCGCTAACCCAAGCGGATGTAGGGGTGGCGATCGGGGCGGGCACCAACGTCGCGATCGAATCCGCAGGCATCATCCTCGTCAAGAACGACCCGCGCGACATCGTGAAGATCATGAAACTGTCGCGCCTCACGTACTCAAAAATGCTCCAAAACCTTTTTTGGGCCTCCGGCTACAATCTTGTCGCGCTCCCCATCGCGGCAGGCGCGCTGGTTTCCTATGGCATAATGCTCGAGCCCGCGGTTGCGGCAGTATTTATGTCGCTCTCGACGGTCATTGTCGCCTTCAATGCCGCGCTACTTCGTCGCCAAACTCTATGAGCAAACCCCTTCACGCATCGATAGTCCTCGTTACCTTTATTGTGATGGCAGGCTTCGGCCTGTACCTACCGATGATGGGTCACGCGGGACATGAGGCGCCCTGCCCGTTCGTTCCCGGCGGGACGGCGCTGTGTGGTGTGCCGCTCACGCACCTGGCACATTGGCAAACGGCATTCACGGCCGTGCTTATCGAGGTGCTGGCGCTGTGTGCGCTCGCAGCGGTTTTATTTTCGCGGTATATCTTTTTCGACCCCGATGTCGAACGACATAAAATACATCGAGTTACACACGGCACAGCGATCCGGCCGCACCTTTTTCAGGAACTTTTTTCATCCGGAATACTTAATCGTAAAGAGCCCCACCACTCTTAGTGTGCATTAGCAGCCACTCTAGAAATCATGAAAAATCTATTACTTTTCGGTGGAGTTGTCGTCGTGCTGCTTGTTGGTGTCTCTCTGTGGTCGTCGTCGTGGCAGTCGGACGACCCCGGTATGATCTCCCGCGACGGAATCCACTGGCATCCGCAGCTTGAAATATTCGTCGATGGTGAAAAGGTGGACATTCCGGCCAATATAGGTGTTGGACTCCAATATGTAGGACTTCCGACATTCGACTCAGGCATGCGTATGACAGCGATACACACGCACGACGACACGCCAGCTATTCACCTTGAGTTTCCTGGTCGTGTACGCGAAGGTGACCTCACATTCGGAAATTTCTTCCGCATTTGGGGCAAGGACATGCGTTCCTTCGGCGAAAACATGCGTATGACAGTGAACGGCGCCCCAAACACGGAATTCGAGCGACACATTATGAGAGATAATGATATAATTGAACTGCACTATGACTAACGGCAAAACACTTGGAGTAGGAATGGTCATTCTCATTATCGGACTTGGCCTTGGCTACGCGCTCGGCGGTGGTTCGTATCAGCCACTGCGCGGGGGTCACATGATGCAAAACGGATCGATGATGAACCAAAATATCGATCAACACTTCATTGCAGAAATGATTCCGCATCACGAGGGAGCTATCGCGATGGCAAAAATTGCACTCGAGCGCTCGAAACGCCCCGAGATGCTTTCGCTTGCCAATGCAATCATCGAGGCCCAGCAAAAAGAGATTGATGCGATGCACGATTGGTATCGTGAGTGGTTTGATGAAGAAGTCCCGGAAGACGGCGGGATGGGGATGCATATGGGAGGAATGGAGGGCGATGTCAGTGTGCTGACATCGATTCCCCAAGCCGATTTCGATCGCGAGTTCATCGAGCAGATGATCCCGCACCACGAGATGGCAATCATGATGGCCCGAATGCTCCAATCCTCAACGGACCGTGGAGAAATGAAACAGCTTGCCGAAAACATCATCACCTCGCAATCGCGAGAGATTGAAATGATGCGAGGATGGCTTAAAGTCTGGTACGGCCAATGAACCGCTTCGACTATCCCATAACAACACAAAACGCCCCGTTGCCGGGGCGTTTTGTGTGAAGACCTAAGCGAAGCTTAGACCTTGCTGACCTTGACCGCGTTCGGGCCCTTGGGGCTCTCGGCGACTTCAAAGGTCACTTTGTCACCTTCGCGAAGTTGCTCGAAGCTTACGCCCACGAGCTCGTTGGAGTGGAAAAAGAGATCCTTTTCCTGACCATCGCGCTTGATGAACCCGAATCCCTTATCGGTGAGACGAGCGATTGTTCCTTCTTGCATTGATTGCTACTTGAGAGGAATGAATAAAGTATCAAATCAAATGCCGAGAGTTGAGATTCGATCCTTGCTCACCTGGATCAGCACTGCGTTGATAAGTGAAATGGTAGCATACCCTACAATTTTTGTCAAATTCCACTCCACCGTCGAGGTAATGTTCTGACCTGCCTTGCAGCAATTCACTAAGAACTCACCGCATTCGCTTAAAATAACAAGCTCGCCTCCTCCTTAGTAAGTGGGGGCGTCTCGGGGCGTCTCTTTTATCAGCCGGCTTTGACACTGTTATTTAAGTTATTAGAAAAGTTCCTAATAAAATAAATTGATATGACGAGGACATTCTCGCTTTGGGCTGGAACGGCAGCACTGGTGATCGGCTTATTCTGGCTCGCTCTTTCAAGTATTTCAGTTGTTTCCGCGGCATCGGAGCTTATCGGCGGCGCAAGTATGGCGGGTGGAGAGGTGACGCTCACGTCAAACAGCGATCCGGATCCCACCAACGATTTCAGTGTCATCCGCTTCGACGACGCTAACGGGACAACCTTCGCGTCCCTTGCCACACTCAGTGCGTCATACAACGTAACCGATGATGACTGCGGGGGCGGTTCACCGCGTTTCCAAATCAGGATCGACGAGAACAGCAACGGCATTGTGGATGCATCTGATGGAAATATCTTTGTTCACTTCGGGCCATCGCCAAGTTTTACCAACTGTTTGGCGGGCTGGCAGAGTACGGGGAACGTCAGACTTGGGGCTTGCAACCGCACTTCAGGGAGCGGGGAGTGGTAGGGCAGAACTGGAGGAATCAACATCAATCGGAGGACTGAAGCCTCAGACGAAGTACTATTTCCGGATCAATGCACAAAATCCCTTCGGTACGGTAACGGGCACCACCCGTTCCTTTACGACGCAGGGACCGCCGTCCCCTGGTGCGGCAAAAATTAATGCAACGTCGGCAAGTGATATCGCAACGTCCTCGGCGAGACTCCATGGAACCGTAAACCCGAACGGTGATGCGACGACCTACTGGTTCGAATATGGTGTGGATTCTCTCCTCGGCAACATCCTCAAGAGCACGACCCAAACGGCCCTTGCGGGAATGGGTACGGAACCGGTAGCGGTTTCGGCAGCGATCGATGAACTACAGCCAAACACGCGCTACTACTTCCGCCTCGTTGGCCGAAACTCTTACGGGACGGTGAGGAGTGACATCAAGAATTTCCGCACGCGGCCTTAAGCGAAAAGGGGTCTGCGTGGAAGCGGACAACACAAAGCCAGCGTACGCTGGCTTTGTGTTGTGATGCGTACTGCGCACCAGCACTCTGCTCCGGCGCCTGGAACGCTCACTGCTCGTCCCTCACTTGCGTGCAAGTGAGGGACAGTCTTCTCCAACGCAAGATGACACCCAAATCGGGGACGATTCTAGCGTAAAGGGAGCCGAAAATGGCTCCCCACGCGAAGTCGCCGTAGCATGCC
>SBAW01000010.1 GCA_005239955.1 bacterium
GGAACCAACTGAAGGAAGAAGAACACCACGAGCGCGTGCTCCGACAGCTCAAGCTCCTCGACTAGAAACGCGGGGGCTTGCCCCCGCGTAGTTCATAGCCCCTCGAGAGAAGCGCCATAGAGAAAAGCCATACAGACGAGCTTTAGTCAGATATTTTTGAAAGCGCCGATTCATACCCTCTCCACTCTTAATGAAGCTATATAGGTAATGTCGGATGAATGAAGAAATTGTTTCGCTTCAAACTATTGACTATCTTAAATTCCTATGTCATTCTTCATCTAACGCGTTCACATGCTTTTTGCGAAAGGAGGCGACCATGCCGAAGAAGCCGACAAAGTTCGGCAGGACCGCTGCCGAAAGACGAGCCTTGCGCAGAGCAGATCTGCGGCGGCTCATGGCCGCATATACCGCCTTCCTCAGTGACCCCTACAACCGTCTGGCCTGGCGCGCCGTGGTCGTGCGGAGCATGGCATTCCGCGACGATCATCCAGACTACGGCGCTGAACGTCTGGTCAGGTCTCTCGAAGATGCTCGGCGAAAGACGGAGAATGCCGAACTCGCGTATATCTTGCAGCGGATCCAAGATTTGCTGCCGCGCGTATTCATCGAGCTTGAGAAGCTTGAGCGCATGTTGCCGCCTCCACGACATCCCAGTGGTGCAGGACCAATGTTTTTCGAAATCCCGCCAGATGTAGTGCGGGAGATGGTCATTGAGAGGCGGGTTAAGCTTCTCAGTGGGCCTCCAAAAATCGACAAGAAAAAATAGGCCGCACGAGGAACGGGCGAAGGTCGCCTCCCGTGCGGCCTTTGTCTTTTTAAAATATCTTTCTTATTTAAATAGCGTGGACTTTTTTGACAGCTTTTTAACAACCTCTTCCGTAAACCTGATATGATATATCATATCAGGTTTACGGAATGACCACCCTTCTATTCTCCTCTTCCTGGTCCAACCGTGAACGCAATTGATGCCTCCGCCTCGCCAAGGGGGCTTTCGGCAACCGCGCGGAGCGTTGCCGGCCCTTCGCTAATGGGCATAACGAAGAGAGAAAACGGCGCTGTATTGGAACTTCCGACCAAAGCGCCATTGAGGTAATAGGAAACGCGGAGCACATTCTCTATTTCGCTATGACGAATTCCTGCCATAAACGGCTGGTTCACTGCCACAATCCCACCGTTTCCCGGAGAAGCGATCGACATTTCAAGCGGGACATCGTCGCGACCACCTATCCCAAACGCAATATCGTCAAATTGTGGCGTGCCGGAAGCGACCGTGGAAGACGCTTGCTGACCAGCCCACAACGCGACTGGGTATTCCCAGCGGGCAATTTGCGGATCAGCAAAAGGATTGAAGGGAGCAGTATCGCGGGGATTATTTTTATTTACATAGTAGAGAATCTCATGCACACCACCTGTGGGGTTTGTTTCCCAGGGGCCAGACCCCGACAGTGGGGGTGGGAGAGCAGCAAACTCCTCCGTAGGACGCCGAAACGGCTCGGCAGGGAAGCGCGCAATCGCTTTTTTCATTACCTCATGCCACATGGGCGCAAGAATGTAGGAAGACACCTTCTTTGCCATCGGAGTATTGTCGTTATTCCCCGCCCATGCCCCAACCACAATCGAGGACGTGTAGCCAATGACCCACGCATCGCGATAGTCATTGGTCGTACCGGTTTTGTCGGCAACCGTCGCCTCTTTAAAATACAGTGGGGAATATTCTCCAAAGGCAGGCGCGCGCGCCTCGTTGTCGGAGAGAAGGTCGTTAATTGTGCGAGCAATTTCCGGATCAAGCACCTGCTCTGACTTCCCCTCGTAGGTAAACAATGTCTCTCCATCGGCCTCTCGTACCGAAAGTATGGGAGTTGCCGGATACCGCTCACCGTCGTTGGCAAACACGCCATAGGCAGAAGTCATATCGAGCAACTTTACTTCGCCTCCACCGAGCACGAGTGATAGTCCGTAGCGCTTGGCGTCTGTCAGCGTCGTGATCCCTAGGCTTCGTGCCATATCAATCGCATCATTCATGCCACTTAAGTAGAGTGTCTTTACGGCGACCACGTTCACCGACTGGGCAAGAGCATCTCGCATGGTCATCGGCCCGCGAAACTCGCTGTCATAATTGTCGGGGGAGTAGCAGGGGTATTCATTGGAGAAGTTTGATGGATCACAGGCGGTCGAGAACTGTGTCTTGAGGTCAAAAAGAACGGTATCGGGGGTATATCCCTTTTTAAATGCCATTGCGTATACAAACGGCTTAAATGCGGATCCGGGCTGTCTCTCTGCGAGCGCCACATTGACCTGCCCATCAACCGAATCGTCAAAGTAGTTGCGGGAGCCAACCATGGCTAACACTTGGCCGGTTTTGGGATCAATCGCCACCATGCCGGCATTTTTTGCGTTGAAATTCTTTTCATTCTGGAGTGCGCCCTCGCGAATAATAGCCTCGCTTTCTCGCTGTAAACCCCAGTCGAGCGTCGTTAAGACTTGAAGCCCGCCTTTATATACTGCTTCCTCACCAAATTGCTTTTCAAGTTCGGAGAGAACATAGAACACAAAGTGTGGTGCTTTGATGTTCTCGGTATTGCGTTCGGCGAACGCTGTTTCCTCCACAAGGGCTGTGTGGTATTCGGACTCCGATATAAAGTCGTACTCATGCATCTTTGCGAGAACTAGCTTCTGCCGTTTTTTGAGAGCCTCGGGGTGAGACCCCCATGGAGAAAAGTAGCTCGGCGCCTTGGGGAGTGCCGCAATATAGGCGGCCTCGGAAAGGCCGAGATCTTTCGCGGGCTTCGCAAAGTACGCTTGACTCGCTTCTTCGACGCCGTAAATCGTGCCGCCGTAGGGCGTTTCGTTGAGATAGGTCTCGAGGATTTGATCTTTTGAGTAGTGATTTTCAATGCGAAGCGCCAACACCCATTCTTTGAGTTTCCTAATAAGACTTTTATCCTTCGTGAGAAGCGTGTTTTTGATGACTTGCTGGGTGATGGTTGAACCTCCTTGGCTGAGTGACCCATCCATTAAGTTGGTCAGCAATGCTCGAATAATGGCAGTCGGTCGAATGCCGTCATGCTCAAAAAACGTGTAGTCTTCAATCGCAATGGTCGCGAGAAGGAGATGCGGGGAAATATCACTGAGGGGGACACTACTGTGCCGCATGGAGCCGGACGTGTCATAGAGAAGTACTTTGCCACTTCGGTCGTAGAGTTTTGTTGAAACTTCTACTTGGCGGTTTCTGAGCTCTCCAAACGCTGGTATGGGGAGTGCAACCGCCCAGGCAACATTGGTAAGCACAATGGTTGAAACGGTGAGAAACCCTATCGCACTCCCAAGAATGAGTGAACGACGTGGGGTAAGTGGAATTCGCCGAATCTGGCGGTAGATCCTTTTCCCGGAGCGGACACTAAAAAGAAGCGTTGTTTGGGAAAAGTATCGTACTTTTTCAATGATTCGATTCATGCAAAGCCCATTTTCTTACCATCTATTGAGCGATACTAGTGATGTCGTCATCATGAAGAAAAAATTACAACGACTAGATGCGCATTGGCTTGCTATAATGCGCACGCGATGAAGACTGAAAAAGCAACATTTGCTGCCGGGTGCTTTTGGGGCGTTGAAGAGGCTTTCAGAGCGCTCCCAGGCGTTGTAGAGACGCGGGTAGGCTATACTGGCGGTCACAGCAAGAATCCGACTTACAAGGAAGTTTGTACTGACACGACTGGCCATGCGGAAGCCGTTGAAGTAACCTTTGACCCTTCAAAAACGAGCTATGAGAAGCTTCTTGAGAAGTTTTGGGAAATCCATGACCCAACGACTCTTAACCGCCAAGGACCGGATGTCGGCAGCCAATACCGCTCGGCTATTTTTTACCAACATGAAGATCAGAAAAAACTAGCCGAGATATCGAAGGTAGGGAAGAGGGGAGAGCATAAAAACCCCATTGTCACTGAAATAACACAGGCGACAGAGTTTTACCCCGCCGAGGACTACCACCAAAAATATATTCTCAAAGGCGGCAGCTCCGCCTGCCATGTTTAAGTTTAAGTAATGTAATTTGACATTTTTGAATAATGACAGTATAATTTTACTGTTCAATCGAGATCTCTCTCATGGAGGAAGACGATGGACGCGAAAGAGTTCCTTACCAAGGTCCGCCGGTTGGCGGCGCCTCAGGCGCTGACAATCCGGTTCAATGAGAGCGGTATGACGGGGCTGTACCGCCTGAACGCCCTCCTCAATTCAAGCGACGTAATGCTCGCCAACGAATATGAGCGAGCTGTCATTCTGGCGGTGCTGATGAGCAAGGACTGGGGCGGCATCAAGAACCGCTCCTACATCGTCCACGATCTCCAGACCGTTGGCGACGACATGCTCGAAGCCATCGCGCGGGACTTCTTCATTGTTGGGGATAAGTTACTTGCTGCTTATTCGCTTTACATATATTGTGCGAATGAGCTTAGTTAAATAAAGCATATGTCCCCTAGCGCTACGGAGGCACGAAAACCAATGGCGGAACATCTAGTTCCCTTTCTCGATTATTGCGAGGTTGAGAAAGGACTTTCCGACAATACGCAGCGTAATTACAAACAGTACCTTTCAATTTTTTTAAACTGGCTTAAGAAAACCGACAATGAAGAGATTTCGCCCTCTAGTCTCACTGCCAAGCATATCTGGGACTACCGCCTCTACCTCGCCCGCGAATACAAAACCTCGCTTGGCGGAACTTTGACAAAAAAGTCGCAAAATTATTATCTGATCGCTCTTCGTGCATTGTTGAACTATTTTGCTGAACGCGATATCTCATCGTTATCCTCGGCAAAAATAAAACTAGCGAAACAGAAAGACGAAGAGCATATTTCATTTCTTGATGTCCGGGATGTTGAGCGGCTGCTTGCAGTGCCGGATATCAAGGCGCCGATAGGATTGCGCGACCGAGCTATCTTGGAGCTCTTTTTCTCAAGTGGCATGCGTATCTCGGAGCTCACCGCGCTGAATCAAGATCATGTTTCTTTTCTTTCGGATAAGAATCCAGAGCGTACCTTTGAACTTTCAATTGTCGGTAAAGGAAAGCGTGTACGAACGATCTTTATTTCACCTCGAGCGGCAGATTGGCTCCGCAAATACCTAAAAAGCCGCGGCGATGTGTATGATCCGCTTTTTCTTAATGTTCGTTCCCGAACGCCCGAACAACGGCGACTCACCCCCCGTTCAATTCAGACAATGATTGCCCGCTCGGCACGTCTTGCCGGACTCTCAATGAAAGTTACCCCGCATACCCTTCGGCACTCCTACGCCACAGATCTCTTAGCCCGTGGTGCCGACCTTCGAAGCGTTCAAGAGCTTCTTGGGCATAAAAATGTCTCGACCACGCAAGTCTATACCCACGTCACCAATAAGCGCCTTCGCGACATTCATGAGCGCTTCCATGGCGGCCGGGACATAAAGAAATGACAGAGACATTTAAGCGAGTGCGGGATATTTTTTATTCGGGAAGCCACGCTTTCCGTGGCGAACTGGAAATTATCAATGATATCGCATTCATGATTGATAACGGCTACCTCATAATGAACTCCATTGAGCTGGCCTCCCACAACACATTCGCCAAGTATCTTGATGATGCGATAGTTTCCAAAAGCGATGAATCCTATGCAGCGCAAGGAGGTAGCCCTACTCATGTGGCACCTAAGCTTCTTGCCGCGAACTATTTGCGGGAGCATCGTAACGGAAAGCCTCTTTTTGAGCAGCCATTTTGTAGCCATTACCCCGATGTCATCAATGACGATAGGAAGCTTGTGATTGAGTGTGGCGACACTCAGAATCCGGAAAAGATACTTCTTTATTTCAAGCAAGGCGGAATCGATGAATGTCTTCAGGTTCCCTACCCACCTGAAAATGGCGCCGTTCTGGCCTATTCCTTTGCTGCTGGACCAGATTTAATTGAGTTTCTGGACTATCTCGCGAAGGAGCGCCGAGGTAACACTTTGAGCCTACTTGAAGCGCGCGATCGCAAAAGAGGTGTTCTTTAATACCAAAAACCCGCCGGAGTTAACCAGACGGGTTTTTGGATTTGGATCAGACTTATAACCGAGGATAGCGAGGAAACGAAAACTTGTTTTCATTTCCGAGCGTCGCAGGTTATATGGGCGTAGCCCTTACTTGCGAGCGATATGATTCTCTTTACCCCAGCACTTGCTCGATGAGAGCCACGGCGTTGTTCCTTCTTTTTGGAACAAATAACGGGCATACGTGAGATTCCCGTTTACGCTGTGGATGTTATATCCAAGCTTCTGCGCAGTTTCGAGGTGATACGTCTCATTGATCTGCATGACCCCGACGTCCTCCTTGACGATTTCGCCACGGATGACCTTACCCTGCTTACTGAAGTGTCTGAATTTTGACTCACACCCGGCGATTTTCGCCATGACGGGGATGTCGTTGAAGTACTCTTCAACGTAATCCCTGAGGGTTTGAGCTTCGACAACAAACACTTCCTGGGACGGCGACGAATTGTCGCCATCGAGATTATCCGCAAGCATCATCATGATGCCAATAGCAAGCGGAAGAATAAGTTTCTATTTAGATATTAACGTGCGTCGTCCAGACCGAAATCTGGACGGTGTACATTGCTGCCGCCCTGGTGGGCCAATTCATAAGCATTGAAGCCCGGGGATGCAAAAATCCGGCCACATACCGGATTGCTATGATAGTAGCATGAAGCGACTCCTTTGTCAATACCACCCAATCCTTCCCACTTCATGTCAAGTTTTCACAAAACTTTGCTGTTGAGCCACATTTTTTCCATTCCCTGATTGTTTTCTTGCTCTTTAAATGACCTCGTGGCTTTATTGCTCTGAAACTAGTTCGGGCACCCTGCCCCTTTGGAGAAACGTCTATGGAAAAAATTCCCGTCTGGGGGTTCGCCCCCGACAAGCCTCCCGCCGAAGTGTCGAGGAACGACATGGCCTATGCGTTGACCATGATCCGGAGAGGGTTCAATACTTTCTTTTTCGGATTCCTTCTCTCCGTGGTCCTGTGGAGCACGCACAGCTTCGCCTCTGGCTCGTGGATCCTTGCGGCGAGCACCACGCTTGGCTGTGTACAGGTAGCGCACGGCCTCTACGTCCTTGAAGGAGGCGAGGTGAAGTGGAAGTTCGCTATTGGGCTCCTCCTATTCGCCCTCTTCAGCTACCTTCCGCTCATTCCCCTGCTGTAAAGGAGCAGGCGCGCCGCCCGGCGACAAACCGGGCGGCGTCACTTTTTATCTTTTTATGGAAGGAGAAACGAAAGCCTCTGTTTTCCAAGAGCTTACGAATTGAGATATGCTATGTTCTGTGTCTAAGTCAAAATCAACGGGCTGTAGTACAACGGTAGTATATACGCATGGGGTGCGTATGACCCGGGTTCAACTCCCGGCAGCCCGACCAGTAAAACTATTTGATGAGTTCTTGAATCTTAAGTTCCCCGCTCGAGGCGTCAAGCCACTTTACACTTGATGGTTTTACTTTAAACATCGCGAAATCAGCGGCGTCTTTCACATAGAACTTCGCTTTGTTCTTTGATTCGAGCATTGCTCGGGTCGATTGCGTATCGGTATCGGGAACAAATTCAACGCTCCCTTGCACTTCAACGGTCCGAAGTGGATCAGGCGTGCCATCGACAACAACAATTGAAACCGAAGGATTTTTCAAAAGGCCCTGGTACTTTGGCGAAGACTTTTTGGTGCCAAAGTAAAAAGCTCCGTCATCCCCCACTGCATAGAGCATCAGTGACGCTTTCGGCTTCTCTCCTTCAAGTACGGCAACAACCGCCTTGGTATGCGAACGCAAAAACGCGAGAATTACTTCCATGGAATAGAAAATTGAGCGAACTCTGGTAATAGGGGCTTGTCATAGAGAAGCCTCGAAATGACTTCCGCGTGAGAAAGGGCGCCAGTGAGAGCGTTGTGAGGCGTCGGTTCCATGGGAATCCCGCAATAGATAAGGACAGCATCAAGATCAAGTGCAGAGCGGTTGTGTTCAATCGGAGGCTGTAGCCCCCGCTTCACCATATGCATCCAGCAAAGTGTGTGGGAATCGATGGTCCGATGCGCGAAGGGCCAATCGGTATGGCCGGCCCGCTCTGCGGCAGTACGGAGAAAATCGCGGTCAAACGAGACGTTTTGACCGCCAAACGTATGGTCGGCAATCCCCTTCCCCCAGTCAATAAAGGCGCGTGCAAGTTCCGCCTCACTCTGTTTCTTTGGGTCAATTATTTGTTCCTTCGTATAGCCGTTGACTGCAAGTGCTTCATCCATGACGTGCGCGCCATCCCAGATGCGGCATTCGCCGTAGAAACGATTTTGTGGGTTCTCAATATCAACAGCACCCACACTTACGATGGAGTGCTTATGGGGCTCGGTTCCGGTTGCTTCTACGTCTACAGCGATCATGTGACAAGCTAGCAGCCGCTAGCTTGTCACATTAAACTTCTCTTTGACCCATCTATCAAGGCCGCGCCTACGAGAGATTGAGGAAACGCTTAACCTTTTCGTCAACTCGGTTTACAAAAGAAACGAGTGCGGGATGACGATGTTTGTGCCGATGAAGCTGCCGATGAAACCATGGCGAGTGGAGCGAGAGCAGATAGAGTCCAATGAGCGCGAAGGGAAGCCCTGGCATGATCGGGAGTGCCATACCGGCAAGACCGATTGCGAGAAGTGACCATCCAACAATATCAATGGTGATGCGGCGAATAGTACGCATAGTATAGAAAAGTATGACAGGATCTGCATTACGATTTCGTGAAGAGGCTAGCGCAGTCCCTTACAGTTTGACGCAGGAGTATACCCCGCCTTACGGGCTTCTTCGGTCGACGCAAAGCTGATCTTGTTTGCGGCGCTTATCGCTTTTGCTCCCGAACACCATGGAAAGTGATACTTTGAGCCATTTTTTGATGCCACCACTTCCCCTGCCTGCCCGCCTGCGCGGTCAGGCGCAGGCGGGCCACCTGTCTTCGAAGGCTCACTGGCTATGACTGCTGTAGCGGCTTGGGAAACGGCTGGCGTTTCGGTCAGTTTTTCTGTCTCCGTTATGCGAAGTCCTGGATTTGTACTTTCCTCCACTGACAATCGCCCGAGCCCAAACCCTGAAAGGCCAACGAGTACAATGATGGCGCACATAAGAACGGTTTTCCCGCCCTCGCTGGCGCTCCAGGAGAGAAATTTGCCATAGAAGCCTCTTTGTGGTACGTTTTTGAGCATCGATATTACGTATCCTAACACTGCGTTTGGCGTAAATCGATGAGATGCGCGACGCAGGCGAGGAACGAACCGAGCAATAGGTAACCTATTGTGAGGGAGCACCGGAGCCTGCAACAAAGCAGATCGCGATTTTCGATAAACGCTCACATGTATGGCAAGTAAAAAAGCTGGCGGTACAGCGAAAAACCTACGAGACTCTAACCCAAAGTACCTTGGGGTTAAGCTCTATGCGGGAGAAGTTGCCCGCTCGGGCGACATTATTGTCCGTCAGCGCGGCACACGCGTCCTTCCCGGGCGAAACGTCAAAATGGGTAAGGACCACACGATCTATGCCGTGAAGGAAGGTAAGGTGACGTTTGGTTCCAAGCGAATGGTGAACTTCAACGGGCGCAACAACCGCAAACCGATCGTCCACGTTGGCTAGTCTCCTACTTCCCTCCTTTTACTACCTCGAGCCTAAATGAGCCGCTGTGCTCTCCCACCTTTACGCGCACGGTGTGTGCGCCGACATTTTTAATAGGTGCCTCAAGCACAATAGAGGTTGATGGTAATTCGATGTTTGCGCGTACTTTCAGAGCTTCCGCGATATCGTCCTCTTTAATTCCTTTAAATAAATGGCCCTGATCGTTTGCTGGGGCGGTTACTGAAACACTGACCGAGGATAACTTTTTGAGCTCTTCTTTGAGCTTCGTTGCTGCCATCTCGCGCTCCTTAAGCACGGTTGCCCGCTTCCCTTCTATTTGCTTAACACGCTCAGAAGTTGCCCGCTCGGCAAGTTTTCGCGGCAAGAGCATGTTCTGCGCGAAGCCGTCAGCAACCTCTTTCACATCAAATTTTCGGCCAATGCCACGGACGTCTTGGAGAAGAATTACTTTCATCCCGCGAGTATAACCACGATGGAGTAATTTTCCAACATTGACTTGGCGCGGTGCGAAGGGCCCAGATGCGAGGCATGGAGAAAGCAGCGAGGAGCTGTACTTTTTAGTACAGCGACGAAGCTGCTGAGGCTCCATAACAAAGCAGATGGGCGCTGCAGCCCGCGACTAGATGGGGTTGGTTTGGTTAATGATGAGGATCTGCGGCAACGATTTGAGATACTCGACCGCCTTTTCCATCTGCGGGTCCTTCCCTGCTTCAAGGTCCTCCGGGGTCATTTTGACCTCGATGTCGGGCTTCAGGCCGCCATCGGAAATTGACTTACCTTTGGGCGTGAGCCAGCGCGCAATGGTTACTTTGAGTGCCGTTTCGGGAGTAAGCTCAACGAGCTCTTGAACCGATCCTTTGCCAAATGTCGCCTCCCCAATAAGCTTCCCGACCTGATACTCGGAAAGTGCTCCTGCCATAATTTCGGATGCCGACGCTGAGCCGCGGTTAATGAGAATCACCATTTTGAGATTGCTGTTGAACACGGCATACCCTTTGCTTCGGTGTACTACTTCATCGCGCTTTCCTGCCGAATCTTCGCGCACCACGGGCGCACCCATGCGCAAGAACCAACTCGCCATATCAACAGATGCTTCAAGGAAGCCACCCGGGTTATTGCGGAGGTCAATAATCATCTTGTCAGTGTTTGCTTCAACAAACTCCCGCAGTGCCGTTCGGAACTGCGACGGCGCAAGCGCCGAGAAGCTGGAAACCTTGATCACAAAAATGCCATCGTCACGCTTTTCAGTCGTAACTGCCGGAACCTGAATTGCTTCGCGAACGACCGCAATGGTAAGGAGCTCCTTTGCGCCTTCGCGCCCAATGGTAAACGTAACGGTTGTCCCTTTGGGGCCACGAATCATTTTGACCGCGCGTTCAACGGTCATACCAGAAGTATCGGTACCACCAATCTCGAGTATGCGATCCCCCGGTCGCAATCCGGCGCGTGCCGCTGGAGTACCAGGGATTGGAGAGACGACAACAAGCGCGTTATTGCGGAGCCCAACTTCCATGCCGACCCCTTCAAATGATCCACTGATGTCAGCCTCAAAGGCCGCGTTGTCCTCCGGCGGAAGAAAGACGGTGTAGGGATCACCGAACGATGCGGCGAGCCCTGAAATGGCCCCCCAGAGCATGTCGTCTTTTGAAACCGCAGGAGCAGTGGTTGAGGCAGAAACAAACTTCTCATTGAGAATTTCCCACGCTTCCCACAGTGGCGAGGGATCAACGCCAAGAGGAGGCGCCTGCGAAGCAGAAACCGCTCCGCCATTAACCGTCTGTCCCCCTCCCTCTTTCTCCCCGACGGCATAACCGCCAACAAAGGCTGCGCCAATAAGTGCGATGACAACTACAAGTGTGGGAACAGTGTGCCGTCCAAAAAAGGCAAACATTGCCGCCTATAGTACCACATTGAGTGTGTGCAACCGCGCCATTTCCTCGGCGGCACCTGTTATACTGGGTTTGCAGAAAATCGATTGCTTGCGAGGCGCGAACGAGGACCGAATCGAGCCGTAGTGAACCTATGGTGAGAGAGGACCGTAGCTCGTAACGAAGCAGGTCGCGATTTTTGCAGACTCACCATGCTCTCTCGATACCAGCATAAAGGCCTAACTTGGATCGACCTTCAGTCGCCAACAAGCGATGAAGTTCGTACGCTCATGCAAGAATTCGGTATACATCCTCTTGTTGCGGAAGAACTCCTCTCACCCACCCTCAAGCCAAAAGTAGAGCGGTATCCCGACTTTATGTACGTTATTCTTCACTTCCCTGCTTTTAAACACACCCACGGCCCCCAAAAGAACCAAGAGGTTGATTTTGTTATTGGCCGCGATTTTCTCATCACCACGCGCTACGACACCATTGATCCCCTCCACAAATTCTCAAAAGTTTTTGAAGTCAATTCCATTCTTGATCGCTCCGATATTGGCAATCATGCCGGCTTCCTTTTTTTCTACATGGTCCGAAAGCTTTATCGTGCGGTTGAACACGAATTTGAATACGTCGCGAATTTTCTCAAAGATCTTGAAGATCGTATCTTTGATGGTCGTGAGAAACAAGTCGTGCGTGAACTTTCATTTATTGCACGCGAACTCCTCTCGTTTCGGCAAGCACTTCTGCCGCATAAGGAAATTCTTGAATCCTTTGAAATCTCGGGGCGGCGCTTTTTTGGCGATGATTTTAGCCATCACGCGCGCGCGATTATTGGTGAATACTATCGTGTGGCAAAAGAGCTCGAGGTACTGCGAGACTCTCTCCACGAGCTTCGCACCACCAACGATTCGCTACTCTCGACAAAGCAAAATCGTATTATGCAGGGCATCAGCGTTGTCGCATTTATCTTTTTGCCCATCTCCATTTTGATGTCGCTGTTTCAAATTGATGCGGTTTCTCGGCCAATCATTGGAACGCCGGGCGACTTCTGGCTCATTACCGCACTTATGGTGACCCTCGCACTGGGGCTTTTTGTGCTCTTTAAGTGGAAAAAGTGGATATGAAAAGCATCCTCTGCACTCATCTGCTTTGTTGTGGGGCCCCTGTGGATCAGTTGTCGTAGCATTGCCGCTACGCCTCCCTTCCACATTCCCCACGCCTCGCATCTGAGCGCATTGTATGCTTTTTTATACTCATGTCTTTACGATTATTTAGAAAAAAGGAAACTATTGTTTTCCATAACAACCTTACCGGCACAAAGGAGCGCTTCGAGCCGCTTCGAAGCAGCAGTGTACGCATGTACTCCTGTGGGCCGACTGTCTACGACTACGTGACTATTGGTAATTTGCGCTCCTTCCTCCTTTCCGATCTCGTGCGTCGCACCCTTCTTGAGGCGGGGTTTCGGGTAAAGCAGGTCATGAACATTACTGACTTTGGCCATCTTGTCTCGGATGCCGACGAAGGGGACGACAAGATGACCGTGGCACTTAAGCGCGAAGGACTGCCCCTTACCATGGACGCCATGCATGAAGTTGCGGGGCGCTATCTGCGCGCATTTATGAGCGATGTGGAAATGCTGAACCTCCTTCCCGCACAGGCTTACCCGCGCGCGAGCGAGCATGTGAAGGGTCAGGTCGCACTCGTCGCCACCCTCCTTGAAAAAGGCTATGCGTACAAAACCAGTGACGGGGTCTATTTTGATACCGGCAAGTTTCGCGGTTACGGGAAGCTTGGCAACATCAGACTCGAAGGACAAAAACCTGGCGCTCGGGTTGAGGCAAGCACCGAGAAGCGTCACCCTGCCGACTTTGCTGTTTGGAAATTCAATCCATCCCTTGGTTGGTCTGCCCCCTGGGGCCACGGTTTCCCTGGCTGGCACATTGAATGCTCCGCAATGGCCATGGAATATTTGGGGAAAAATTTTGATATCCATACCGGTGGCATCGACCTCATCCCCACTCACCACAACAACGAGATTGCGCAGTCGGAAGCGGCAACAGGTCGGACGTTTGCTCGCTACTGGCTCCACAATGAGTTCATTACGATTGAGGGACGGAGGATTGGAAAATCTATTGGGAATGTTATTTATCTGCGACATATTGTGGAGCGAGGTATGAGCCCCCTCTCCTATCGCTACTGGCTCATGACGGGACATTACCGCTCACCGATGAACTTCACGTGGGAAGCGCTTGAGGGAGCACATACCACGCTCACCAGGTTGTGGCGACATTTTGTTGAAGAGTATGCAAGTAAGCGCGGGAGCGTGAACGTGGAATACTACAAACGCTTTCGTGCGCATATCCATAATGACCTTGATACTCCAGGGGCAATTGCGGTTATGTGGGAACTCATTAAAGATACCGCCGTCACTGCCGGCTCAAAACGTGCGACGCTTCTTTCATTCGATAAGATCCTTGGTCTTGGGCTTCGAGAAAGCGCTCAGCGGCTTGTGGCGATGAAAAAAGTCTCTGTTGTTGAGGAAAAAGATTTGCCTTCGCACGTTAAAGAAGCAGTCGATGCCCGAGAGAAAGCTCGCAGAGATAAGCGATTCGCTGACGCCGATCGCTTGCGTGATGAGCTCCTCGCTCTTGGCTATAGCGTGCAAGATACTGAGGAGGGTCCGATCTTAACAAAAGTTTCTTAAAAACGAAGAGCCCCGCGTCGCAGGCACGCGCGGGACTTCGTTAATAGCGATCTGCGAGAAAGTGCAGATCCCTCTGTTCCGCGATTATTTCGCGGGGTTTCTTGACCAGGTGCCGGTCTGGCGTCCTGTCGAGGCGGACCCGGAAACTGGTCGCCTCGGTTCTCCTGCCTCGAATGTATGAAGTGTAAATAAAAAATGAAGCGCCGCCTTAAAAAACACGAAATACAGCCTTTTCTTATCCATGGTTATCCCCTTTTCTTGCAGTTTTCGATTTTGTAGCCAAAGACCGAGAGCACTCCTCCCTGCTAGAATGCGAATATGGCCGACAAGCTGCGCATCCCGCCACAAAACATTGAGTCCGAGAAAGCACTTCTTGGTTCGGTGATGCTCCGGCCCGAATCTCTTCACGAGGTACTTGATATCGTCGGACGCGACGCATTTTACGTTGAGAAGCACAAAATCATCTTTGACTCGATGATTGAGCTTTTTGGAAAGAATGAACCCATCGATCTCCTTTCTCTCTCGTCGCGTCTGAAGGAAAAAAACCAACTTGATGCTATTGGTGCCGGTTCGTATCTTACCGAGCTCGTCAATACCGTTCCGTCAGCCGCAAATATCAAGCACTACGCCCACATCGTTCAACGGAAGTTCCTGATGCGTTCACTCATTGAGGCTGGCGAAGACATAACGGGAATGGGGTACGACGAAGCGGCCGACATTGACCAGGTACTCGATGAGGCAGAGAAGCGCATTTATTCGGTTACCGCAACCCCACCCCTTCATAAGTTTGTGACACTACGCGATTCCCTTGGCGAGGCGTGGGAGCGTCTTGAGAAGCTCCACGGCGGGGGGCAGGAACTGCGCGGTGTACCGACAGGCTTTCGCGAACTAGATCAAATGCTCGCCGGATTTCAAAAATCTGACCTCATTATTCTTGCCGCGCGACCCTCGATGGGAAAAACGACCCTTGCCTTGGATATGGCGCGCAAATCTTCCATAAAACATGGGAGCAAAGTTGGTATTTTTTCGCTTGAAATGAGCGCTCAGCAGCTTGTCGACCGCATGCTCGCGGCGGAAGCCTCGGTCAATTCGTGGAACCTTCGTACCGGACGGGTAAAAAGTGATGAGGACTTCGCGCGCATCCGTAATTCCATGGATATACTCTCGAGCGCGCCTATTTTCATTGATGACCAGCCGGCAAACAACATCCTGAAGATGCGCTCGGTTGCGAGGCGTCTCAAGAGTGAGCAAGGTCTTGATCTCCTTATTGTTGACTACCTCCAACTCATGACTCCGACACTCTCGCGCTCCTCCGACTCAACCGTCCAGCAGGTGACCGAAATTTCTCGCTCCTTGAAGACGTTGGCGCGTGAGCTTGAAGTCCCGGTGATTGCGCTCTCCCAGCTTTCTCGGGCCATTGAAACCCGTCGTGGGAAGCCCCGCCTCTCTGACCTTCGCGATTCAGGCTCCATTGAACAAGATGCTGATGTGGTGATGTTTATTCACCGCGATGACAAGATGAACGAGAACTCCGATCGTCCCAACATTGCTGAAATCCTTATTGAGAAGCACCGCAATGGTCCCACCGGTTCGATCGAACTCTACTTTGATCAAGAAAAGACGACCTTTTTGTCGCTGGAGAAAAGTGCGTTTGAGGACATCCCTGAAGCCGCACCGCTTTAGTTGACAGTGGACAGTTTACCGTTGATAGCCAGAAGGGGTTTTAGGGTATTCGTGTTATTCGTTCTCACTGTTAACTGTAAGCTGTAAACTGTTATCTGATATATGAATGCGCTCAATCGGCTTGCTGAATTGTTTGGGAAACTCCCAGGTATTGGTCCTCGGCAAGCAAAACGATTCGTGTATTACCTCCTCCAAAGCCCTCCTGCCATGCGAAAAGAAATGGCAGAACTTATCGAAGGGCTCTCAAAAGAAGTGCGGCAGTGTGAGCTGTGCTATCGCTTCTACACCACAGAGAGCAGCAATTCGAAGCGATGTGCAATTTGTGCAAATGAGGCGCGGGAAACGGAATCCCTTATGGTCGTTGAAAAAGATGTTGACATCGATGCGATAGAACGAAGTGGAAGCTATAAAGGACTTTATTTTGTATTAGGCGGCATCATTCCTGTCCTTGAATCAAAGAAGGGCTTAGCAAGGACAAAGGAGTTGCTTCGAGCAGTCGACGCAAGAAAACCTAAGGAAATTATCCTCGCGCTTTCCCTCACCACTGATGGCGAACACACAAGCGATCAACTGCGCGAGCTCCTACACCCTCTCGCTGAGAAACAGAGCAGCAAGTTGTCGGTTCTTGGACGCGGTCTCTCGACTGGATCGGAGCTTGAATATGCCGACCCCGAAACGATCAAAAGTGCCCTGAAGGGAAGAGGCTGACCAACAAACGTAAGCGGCCGGGATTCCCCGGCCGCCAGGAACGCTTCTAGTTAAGCCTCTCCTTGATCTTAGCCAGAATCTCCTCCGCCATTTTGCTTATGTCAGCGAAGGTTTCGGGCCACTCCTTCGTCTGGCAACCGATGGCAAGCCCTCGAAGAAATGGCGTTAAGGTCGCCGTTAGGTAGATCCTCATATTTTCCTGTCCATGAGGAGAGAGGCGCGCCATCGCCTCAATGGCATTATCTGGCAGTTGCCATTCAAATACTCCGATGCCAGATCCGTGAACTTTTAAGGATTTTTCCATTGGGATTCTCCCTCCCATGTGTTCGCAACGTCAAAACTATTGACGAAACTGATCCGAGAGTCAAGTTTAGCCGCGTAGCGGAAACCGCGGGGGCTTGCCCCCGCGATGGATAGCGTGCCCCGAACGGGGTACGCTATCCATCATGGAGCTGCGGCGTGCTGAA
>SBAW01000007.1 GCA_005239955.1 bacterium
TTGAGCCAGGTAAGTTTCTCAAGATTAAAGATCGCCCCACTTTTTTGAACTTTATCGAGCGAAAAAAACTCGACGAGCTCTGGGAGTGTAAAGATTTCGCGGTCGTCCCCCGGATTCCACCCAAGAAGTGCTAAATAGTTGATGAGGGCTTCCGGAAGGTACCCCATACGACGATATTCATTCACGGAAACAGCCCCGTGACGTTTTGAAAGCTTGGATCGGTCGGGGGCTAAGATAAGCGGCATGTGAGCATACTCTGGGCGGGTAAAACCGAGTGCTTCCAAAAGAAGAATTTGCCGCGGGGTATTTGAAATGTGATCTTCGCCGCGTATGACATGCGTCACGCCGCTCTCTTCATCATCGACGACAACTGCCAGGTGGTAGAGCGGATTATTGAGATTCCTCGCGATCACAAAATCTTCAAGTTCAGTCGTGTCAAACGTTAACGGCCCACGAATGAGGTCGGTAAAGGTGATAGAGGTATTGGGGTTACGAAAGCGAACAACCTTCCCTCCCCCCGTCTCCGCCTCCTCTGCCTCATATGCTTTGCCTTCCTGTATGAGTCGACTGAGATGCGTTTTATAAACTTCGGTACGCTCCGACTGCCGCGGGACTAGAGGTATCGTGAACGGAATACTAACCCACCGCAATCCTTCAAGAATTTCTTCTTCAAACTCAGGTTTGCTTCGTACCCGATCGGTGTCTTCAAAGCGAAAGCGCATCGTGCCGCCTTGGTGCGCTGCAAAGAGATAATTAAAAAGTGCGGTACGCACTCCGCCAATATGCAAAAAACCCGTCGGAGACGGGGGGAAGCGCGTCACAACCCCTTTTCCCTTATTCATGGGACAATCCTATCGCAATGAGCTCCTCGGCGATAATTCTCGCAGCGTTCGGAGTCGCAAATGCCTTGGCGGCCTCCGAGAAGCTCGTGCGAAGCCCAGAATCCCCAAGAATGCGTTCGATTTCAGAGATGAGGAGGGTTGCGGTAAGGTTTCGCTGTTCAATCACCACACAGGCTCCTGCGCGCGCATAGCCGAAGGCATTTTTTGTTTGATGATCTTCATGGGCTACATCGGCGGGAAGAGGCACGAGGATCGAGGGCTTACCCCACGTGGCGATTTCAAAGATGGTAGAGCCGGCACGCGAAATAATGAGATCAGCGGCACCTACGCTCATGCGAAGTGCGATTTCATTGAGAAACGGAAAGGGATGGTATCTACTTTGGTTTGGATTATCACGGAGCACAACACCAGCAACAGCTGCGACTTCGGCACTACCCCGCTCCCCGACCTGATGGATAAGTTGGTAGCGAGAAAGAAGCTGCGGGAGCGCTTCAAGAATTTTGTCGTTGAGAGCCTGCGCGCCTTGCGAGCCACCAAGAATGAGAATGGTGGGGACTCCCTCTTCGAGCTTCAGATACTCGCGCGCACCTTCCCGAACTGGCGTCATGATGTTGTGGCGAATGGGGTTTCCGGTGTGGGCAACTCTCTCTTTGGGAAAGTACGCTGCCGCTTCATTCCATGAAACCGCAATACGCTCGGCAAATTTCCCCGCCCAATTGCTCACGCGCCCCGGGACCATGTCAGATTCGTGAATAACCACAGGAATCCGAAAGAGCTTCCCTGCAAGAAGTACGGGAAAACTGGCATAGCCTCCCTTTCCAAAAATGACATCGGGGTACATGAAAAAAATACGGATGACTGAAGTAAAAACTCCCCACCCGGTCTTAAAGGAATCAAAAAAATTACGCAGTGATCTGTAACTGCGCATCTTTCCTGCGGCGGTCGGTACAAACGTAACGCCGTGATCAAAGAGCGCTTGGCGATCCATGGGGTCAGGACCGGCAAAATAGAGTCGAGGCGGGATAAGACGACGCTCCGCAGCAATCTTCTCAATCTCCTCAATGACGGCAATGATGGGGTAAAAATGCCCCTGGGTGCCTCCTCCCGTAAAAAGAATCTTCATGATGATAGTTTACCGCTAACAGATGACAGTTTACAGCCGCTCAGGTGAAAACTCATTTTTGCTACTTCTGTAAACAGTAAACTGTTCACTGTCAACTTTTCCGCATCTGGCGGGAGATGCTTAAAATGACGCCAACTTCAAGCAGCGTAATAAGAAGCGCGGTGCCACCATGGCTCACAAAAAGAAGTGGCATGCCGGTGAGCGGAAAAATCCCGACCAGCGAAGCAATATTGATAAATGACTGTCCCGCAATAAGAATAACGAGGCCGGCAGATAAAAGACCCCCAAAGAGGTCTGGTGCGCGAGCTGCAATGCGGAGCCCTGTCGCAAGAAATGCAAAAAAGAGGAGGAGAAGGAGAAGGCTCCCCCAGAGGCCAAACTCTTCAGCCGCTACCGCAAAAATGGAGTCACCAATGGGCTCAGGAAGAAAAGAAAACTTTTGAGTGCTTTCGCCAAACCCTTTTCCTAAGATTCCGCCGGAGCCAATCGCAATAAGGGACTGCTGAATTTGATATCCGCTTCCTTGTGGGTCACGCGCAGGGTCGACGAAGGTCACGATGCGGTCCATGACATAGGGGCGCATAAAGGCGAGTAGCGCGAGGGCGCCTACCGCGAGGATAGAAAGACCAAGAATGTAGCGAATTTTTCCTCCGGCAAGAAAATACATCGATACTCCGGCAAGCGTAAGTACAAGTACCGTATCGGTATCAGGCTGGAGAAGGAGAATAATGGAAGATATACCAAGAATAGAGGCCAGTGGCATGAGACCGCGCAGCGTCACAATTTCTTTTCGCAGATTTGCTATAAGTGCCGCGAGATAAAAAATGCTGGCAAATTTTAGTACCTCAGAAGGCTGAAACGAGAATCCCAGAACATCGAGCCATCGGTTTGCACCTTTGAGTTCAACGCCAATTCCCGGTACAAAGGTCAGAAGTGTTAAGAGCACTGCAAGACCAAAAAAGATAAGTGCGAGCGGGCGTAGGCGCCGATAATCAATTCGCGATACTACAAAGGCGCCAAAGATTCCAAGCACAATGCCAAAGAGAAATTGATTTGTTGCAACAGAGGAGAATGAGGCTCCCCCTTCGCGGGCAAGGAGTCCGAGCGACGCGGAGAGGAAAACTAGAAATCCTAAAAGAAGAAGTGCGCCTGTTGCGAGTAGAAACGGATAGTCAACACCTTTTTTCATTTATCCAATAAGTGCGACAGTGGCTCCGAGGATGGCACAGATAGCGGAGATAACCCAGTAGCGCATCGCGACCTTGTAGTTGGGCCACCCAATTGCTTCAAAATGATGGTGAAGTGGCGCGATATGAAAAAGTTTCTTTCCTCGCAGTCGTTTGGAAAGTATTTGGAGCGTTACCGAGACAACGGTTAAGGTAAGCGGAAACGCAATAAGGGGAAGAACAAGTACGCCACTCCCCTCACCCAAGGTGTCAGTCATAAAGGCAATCACCGTGAGCGCTAAGGTAAGGCCCATGGTCCCCGTTTCTGACATGTAAAAGCGCGCAGGCGGAATGTTAAACCACAAAAAGGCGAGCGTCCCACCGGCAAGGGTTGCCGAGAGTGCCGCAAGGTCAATTTGATTTTGATAAAACGCAATGATCGCGTATGAAGAAAAAATCGATGCAAAGACGCCGCCCGCCAATCCATCAATGCCGTCGATGATGCCGCCTGCGTAAATACAGAGTGCCACAAAAATAAAGAACGGAATGATGAGCCAACCCATGAATACATCGCCCCAAAACGGTACGTGGAGCGCAACCACATCAAGCTTGCTGTAAAACCACCACGCGGCAAACCCTGATACTAACGCAACAACAAAGAGACGCTTCCAGAGTGCG
This sequence comes from bacterium, assembly GCA_005239955.1. Lineage (GTDB taxonomy): Bacteria > Patescibacteriota > Minisyncoccia > Phycocordibacterales > SBAW01 > SBAW01. The sequence continues at coordinate 3,810 of SBAW01000007.1, forward strand.
AGACCGCCCTGCCCTTGTGCACTTTCACGAATTTCAAAAAAATCATCTATAAGCCCCACGACAGCCCCTGCGAGGAGCGCAAAGAGCGGAAGCCATGTTTGGCTCCGAGAGAGGAGATCAAGTTCGGTGAAGTGCGCATCGAACAATTTTGCCAAGAGGAAAAGACCTGCAGCCGTAAGTAAGGTACTTCCCCAAATAACGACTCCGCCAAGGCGCGGTGTGCCCACTTCCTTATTCTTATGCAGGCTGTTAAATACCGACGCTTCGGCGCCTCCCAAAGCCATCTTCCCTCCCCGTTTCTTCCACATGCGGTATTTATAAAGGTAGTGCGTGAGGATGGGCGTAAGCGCAATACCAATAAGAAACGCAACTGATGCCGGGACAAAGACTTTAATGACATCGGCGACAATCATTGCGATGATGTTGAGGTGGCGCTGCGAAATGCTGCTCGCGTTGCCTCAATGAGTATTTTTGCATCATCGAAACGCCCGGTGTAACCAGAATCAAGAATCACGATCGCGACGGGATGGAAGAAGCCTACATCAATGGCAAGTGCTAAGTTTCCATGTGCGAGATCGGTAAAACCTGTTTTTGACACAAGAAGTCCCGGAATTGTACCAACCAGTGGGTTCGTATTAATCACCTCATGCTCTTTGCCATCGAGCGAATAGGCATCAAAGGCAGAAATCGTTGTCGCTTCGAGACTTGCCGGATGTCGCCTGAGAACGGCCCCCATGAGTTTTGCCGTGTCTTTGGCAGAGCCGTACGCTCCCGCGGTTGAAGAGCTTATATCGAGCCCCGTGGGGTCAATAACGTAGGTCTGCGCAAGACCAAGATCTCGTGCTACCGCATTGAGGCTTGAGGTAAGCAAGGGTTCCGAGGAGTTTTGGAGCGCAGCCGCCGCTCCTGCAAGTGCATACGCGCCATCATTGACCGACATGGCTAGGGTAAAATCAAGGAGATCGGGAAGACGCCATCGCTCACCCGTTCGAAGCGAGCTATCTCCTTCGGGCTTTAAATCATCCCCCGTAATAGTGAGTGTTCGGTTTTCTGATGAAGGAAGGGCCGCAGCAAGGAGAAGCTTTGCCACAGAGGCAAGAGGTAGCTGAGCCTCGGCATTTTTTTCAAAGAGTGTTTTGCCGGTTACAAGGTCGTACACGATGGCACTGTTCGCTTGAAGCTCTACAGCAGGAAACGTATACGAAACGCTTGAGGTGTTATTTCCCACTTCCGGCTCTGGTGGAAGTGAGCGAACATAGAAGTAAGCAGCCCATGCGAAGATGGCGATGAGAAGAAGTACCGCAAAGAGTAACTTTGTTTGACGATCAGTCATATATCACGAAGCAGGCTCCATCGTTTCTTCGCCCACATTCATGCGTGCAGCGCTCCCCTCCAGTTTCGCAAGAAATTCAGCGTATCCGGGGAGCTCTGAAGCGGTCCGAATTCCTAGATGAGAGAGAAATTCAATGGTCGGACGGTAGAGCATACGACGTTCATCTGCTTCATCAACAGCACGCTCCACAAGGCCTCGAACAAGAAGTGAACGCAAGATAAACTGTGAGTTAACGCCGCGAATAAAGTCAATCGTGGCTCGTGGAACGGGTCCTGCATAGAGAACAATTGAGAGCGTTTCAAGCGCTGCCTTTGAAAGTTCGCGCTCCAGTTCAGCCTTACGAAGCTTCTCAATAAGCGTCGAGACGTGAGGTGAGGTTGCCAGCGCAACCGAATTGCCGTTGTCGACGAGCGCAACGCCCCGCATCGCAAGAGTGCCTTTGAGTCGCTGCAGCGCCGCTTCAACATTCTGGCCATTCTCCTTTAGAAACGAGCCTAAGAATGAACGTTCTACGGGCTCGCCTCGGGCAAACAGCAGCGCTTCAATTTTTGTTTCTAGTTCCATGGCGTCCATTATTGTACTTGATTTATCTTCGCGAAGCGCTAGTAGTGTGGGATTTCGACCTGCTCACGCTCCATAGCAATATCGTCAAAATGACGATCTTGGCGAACACCAATGGCTCCCTGTTTTACCAATTCAAGGAGGGCTAAGAAGCTGACAATAATATCAACTTTTTGCGACTTCCCCATCCCTGAAAATTCACGAAAACTTGTTTGAAGTTCTTTCTTCACGCGCTCGGAGAGTCGATCAATCATCTCTTCAATCGATACCACCTCCCGAACCATGACTTGTGGAAGCGTAGGGTCCTCGGGCACGGTCTCAAGAACGCGCCGTACCGCATCACGTATTATCTCGGTGGTAATTCTTCCAGGAGTAAAAAGGGGGGTCTCAGAAAGCCCTCGATGCGCCGGTGGAAATAGTATGGTGACTCCGTAGCGTTCGGAAACGTGCCTTGAGAGCGAGCGAATTTCCTGGTAGAGCATGAGGCGGCGCTCAAGTTCTTTAATGTTCCCTGCCTCGTCAGGGGTCAAGTCGAGCGTTGGCAGAAGAGATTTCGATTTGATGAGAAGAAGCGTTGAAGCAACAAGAATAAAGTGCGCAACATCGCCTACCGGCAAACGATCAAAACGTTTGATATACGCTACATAGTCATCGGCAACTGCCGCGAGTGAAATCTCGTTGATGAGGAGTTTGCGGGACTCAATGAGATCGAGAAGAAGCTCGAGTGGGCCCTCAAATACCGGGGTTTTAATGCTGTAGATGCTAGTCTGCGTCATCAAGGCGCCTGTTCGAGTACTTTAAGGAGTAACCGAACCGGCGCACCCGCCGCACCTTTTGCGAGGTGCTCATTGGGGGCCGACGTCATCCGTGACGCCATATCGATGTGAACAAACGGCGCTTCGATCTCTTTGGCAAACTGCCACAGAAACATGCCGCCGGAAATGACTCCGCCATAACGGCTATTCCCCATGGTGGAAATATTTGCGACATCACCAAAGGTGCCCTTCACCATTTCTTCGTATTCATCCCATAACGGCAGAGGCCATACATAATCGCCGCTCTCCTCCCCCGCTTCACGAAAAAGCTTTTCCATTTTCGGATCGCGCGTAAGTATGCCGCTTGCCTGTTGACCTAAGGCCACGAGGACCGCCCCGGTAAGGGTAGCGACAGTTACGAGAAGGCGCGGCTTGTAGCGTTTGGCATATGTGATGCCGTCGGCAAGAATAACGCGACCTTCCGCATCGGTATTAAGTATCTCAATAGTCTTTCCCGAAAGGGATTTGAGGATGTCCCCGGGATGATACGCAGAACCCGACGGCATATTTTCAACCGCGGGAATAATACCGACAGCGTTGACCTTGAGTTTAAGTTTCGCGGCCGCCGCAATCGCGTGAATAACCGACGCGCCCCCTGCCATGTCCATGTGCATTTCGTACATGCTGGATTCTGGCTTGAGGTTAAGCCCGCCGGTGTCAAACGTGACTCCCTTTCCGACAAGGACAACAGGGGCTTTACTTCCTCCTGCCTTGTATTCAATAACAATAAGTTGTGGATCTTCATCTGACCCACGCGCGACACCAAGGATCGCCCCTGCGCCAAGCTTCCCCAGTTCCTTTTTACCAAGGACTTTTACTTTGGCCTGAGTGCCCCGAAGCGCGTCCTTTGCGGCTTGTGCAAGCTTTTTGGGGGTCATGTCGCCACCGGGAGTGTTAGAAAGAATGCGACATTCGTTAACTGCCTCTCCAATAACCACGCCACGGCGAATACCAGTAGCCGCCGCCGATCGGTTTCCAAAAATTGTGCACTCTTCGACAACCGCTTCCGGGGGTGTGGATTTGTGGTGCGATGGCTCAAACGCGGCCATCAACATGTTACTTGCAATAAGCTCGCCTAATTCCTCAGGTGAAAGAGAGGCTTCTTTCCACAAAAAAAGTTCAATCGGGACGGAAATGTGCGTCAGTTTGTTCTGCTTTGCGCTTGCAATGACTTTCCGCGCAAAAATTCGAAGCGACCTTACGTTGCGTTGTTCTGGTTTGGGAAGTGGAATTTCAAGCACCTCTTCCCTCCCTCGCCTCACGAGGCGTGTCGTCGTGTCGTTTGATGCCGCAACAACCGTTGTCGTTTTCGGAGCATTTTTGCCAATAGTGATTTTCATTTCTTTTTCTTTATATCAAGACCAAGTTCGGTGAGCTGGTTCTTTTCGAGTGGCTTCGGCGCCCTCATGACAGCTGTCTTCCCTCCCCGCGTCATGGGGAAGGCCTGAACTTCCCGCAAATATGATTCATTGGCGAGATTCATAATGTTTCGTTCAATCCCAAGCGCAATGCCGCCGTGAGGTGGCGTACCAAATTCAAATGCCTCAAGCATATGACCCACACGTTCTTCAATCTCTTCTTTTGAAAAGCCCATGACGTCGTAGACTGCGCGAAGAATTTCTGGTCGATGGGCACGAATACTCCCGCCTCCCGTTTCAAATCCATTACACACCAGGTCGTACTGGCTCGTGAGAATCGATTCGATATCGCGCTTCTCCATAAGTTTTTTCGTATCTTCAGGAGTTAAAGGCATAGAAAAAGGGTTGTGACTAAAGGTCCACCCTCCTCCGTCAGTTTTCTCAAAGAAGGGAAACTCAATAACCCAGGCATAGGCAAGAATACCCTTATCCTTTTCTGCAGGGGTGCGCATATCAAACTTGTCAGAGCCATAGGTGCGCATGGCGTCGGCATAGGTAATGCGCGGAAATGGCTTTTGCTTAATGCTATAGCCCATTGTTTCTACCACTTCCGTAATCATCGCTTCAATCAGATTCATGACCTCATCACGGCTCATAAATGACATCTCAATATCAACTTGGCTATGTTCAAATCCGCGGTCTGCACGTAGGTCTTCGTCGCGCAGACAGCGCGCAATTTGGAAGTAACGTTCAAATCCTGCCGTCATGAGGAGCTGCTTATATTGCTGTGGCGATTGTGGAAGCGCATAAAACTGCCCCGGGTGAAGGCGTGAGGGTACGACGAAGTCACGCGATCCTTCGGGGGTGGATTCGGTGAGAAGTGGGGTTTCCATTTCTATAAAATCATTCTTGAAAAGGAAATCTCGAATATGTCGAATAAAATCATGACGAATATGCATATTGCGTTGCATACGGGGATTACGAAGATCTAGGTAGCGGTACTTAAGGCGCACCTCCTCATCAATACCGCTCGTATCGCCCATGATGTCGTAGGGAGGCGTTTTGCTTCCGTTTAATACGGTAATGCCTTTGATCTCAAGTTCAATATCGCCATTTTCACGATCCGCTTGGACATTCTTGTCAGGTCGCTTGTTAACAATCCCCTCAATCGAGACAGCATCCTCCGGTCGAACATCCTTTGCGACAATCATCGCTTCTGATTTTGGAAGTACAACACCTTGTACCTTTCCAGTTCGATCGCGAAAATCAAAAAACACCATCTTTCCCTGGTCGCGACGCACATCAACCCACCCGCTTATAGATACCGTGTTACCGACATGGTTCTTTAGATCTTTAATGAGTGTTCGTTCCATAATCATTCTAGTTTTTTGCAAAATGACGTACTATTTTCTATTCAAGCGTTGCGCCAACCAGCCGACGAACCACGGTCATCTTTTTTGATGCCCGATCCCGCGCCCGTTCGCCGCCTTCAGCGAGTACTCGTTTCACATCTGCATCACTAATGGAGTCGCGGCGTTTGCGCATAGGCGCGAGAGTCCCGTCAATATCTTCGATAAGCATTTCCTTCAGTGCCTTGTAATTGCCTCTTTCGCCATATGGTTTTGCGAGCTCCTTCTCATCGCGGAAGAGCGTATGGATAGCGAAAACATTTTCGGGTCGCTCGCCCGAGGAATCCGTCACGATGCCCATGACTGCTTTTGTAATCTCGTCTTTCGATGCGAAAAGCGGAATGGTGTTTTTATAACTCTTGCTCATCTTGCGTCCATCGGTTCCTGGAACAACAGCAACTGATTTCAGAATCTTTGGCTCCGGTTTCGCGAACACTTCGCCAAACGCCGTATTGAACTTCGTTGCAATGTCCCGCGCATATTCCACATGCTGTCGTTGATCTTCGCCGACCGGAACAACTGCGGTGTCATAGAGAAGTATGTCAGCGGCCATAAGAACCGGGTAGATAAAAAGGCCGGCAGAAGCCTCCTTCCCCTTCCCTGCAGTGTCTTTGTAGGCATGCGCGAGTTCAAGCATGGCAACCGGTGTAACGCAGTTGAGGATCCATGCAAGTTCGGTATGCTCCGATACGTCTGATTGCTTAAA
>SBAW01000047.1 GCA_005239955.1 bacterium
GGCACTTCGTGTTCACGAAGCGTAATAATCTTGTCCCAACGAAGGAATACAGATTCGTATACCATATCTTTGCCGATAAGATATTTCTCGGCAAAGACGTGGGACGTGTCCTCGTCAGGAAGAATATATTGTTCGTAGGAAGAAAGCTCCTCCACATTTTGTGGGGTAAGGACCGTAACAGTTTTGACGATACCGAGTGCTTCAATTGCTTGTTTCATTGCGGAAGGTTGAAGCGCACGGATGTCGCGCTCAAGGCGGGGAAAATCTTCCGCGAACTGCGGACCAATAAGAAAAAGATCGTGGGGATATTTCTCAAAAAGCTTCACGTAGCCCGCGTGGAGCACCGGCACGAAGGCGATGAGTGCGCTTTTCCCGCTAGCCTTTGAGTTTGTCGAGGGCATCGGAGATTAGTTTCGGAATACCCCGCATGACTTCCTGGGCCAATTTATCGGCACCTTGAATTGTGAGAAAGCGTACACGGCCGGTGGTCGAGGTCGTTGCTTGGGGTGGAAGCGTTACAATTTTCCCGCAAATACTCTTGTATTTAAGGATTTCCTTCTTTCCAAAATCGCTCGTTGATTCAGAGGTAATGAAAACATCGGGTCGTACCACCTCAATAAGTTTCGCAAGGCCGTCTTTGAGATGTTTGAGCGTCAAAATATGTACATGTCGAAGATGGGAGAGCATGCGCAGTCGCTCATCTTGCGGAACGATTGGGCGACCCGGCCCTTTCCTCGCGCGGGTAAGTTCGTCAGTATCGACACCCACAATGAGAATATCGCCATGTTCTAATGCTTGCTCGAGATATAGCGCGTGGCCTTCGTGGATAAGATCATAGACGCCCTGAGTCAGCACAATGCGGTAGCCCATGCGTTTAAGATCCTCCACAACACGCTTCAATTCTTTGTAGTCGGGAATAAAGCGGTCGGCGTAGTTGGTGCCGGCCGAGAGAATATTCTTTACGACCGTCTTTGATCCGTTGTTCTGTTTCTTGCCAGCCATATGAGTACCAATGAAAACATGAGCTCAACCGGGCCGCAACCTTGCGCTATACTGCGAAAGATGGCGGCAAAAATCAGTACGGTAGTGGCAATCGGTGCAAGGAACCGGGCTATTGGAAAAGATAACAAGCTTCTATGGAGAATCCCCGATGATCTCAAGCGCTTCCGCGATCTAACGACCGGACACCCGGTCGTCATGGGCCGAAAGACGTTTGAATCAATCGTGGCCTACCGCAAAGGGCCGCTTCCCAATCGGCCTAACATTGTTATTACTCGGGACACAAACTGGAGCTATCCCGATCCATTAGTCACGGTTGTCCATTCGCTTGAAGAAGGACTCCAAAAAGCTCGGGAGATGAATGATAAGGAAATTTTTATTGGCGGCGGCACGCAAATTTATGAACAGGCCCTTCCCATGATGGACAAGCTCTACGTAACCCTTATTGATGAGGACAAAGAAGGCGATTCGTATTTCCCCCTGTACGAACACCTGTTTACTAAAAAAACTTTTGAAGAAGCTCGCGAATACCAGGGGCTCAAATATCGCTGGGTCAATCTCGAGCGGGAATAATCTATTCTCAAATTCTTGAGAATTTGAGAATAGATTATGGCAGTATGTTGCGATAGTGGAGGGCAGAAAACCGAAGACGGTGGGGATTATTTTTTATAGCGGCTGCCGCCTTTTTTCCATTTGAGATTTTTCCAGAGCGCCTGATGCACATCGTCTGTAAGTGGCACAATAAAAGGCTCCGTACGAGAGCGTTTTGAGAGCGGCGTAAAAACGCGATGTGCTCCCCGAATCACAACGAGCGGTGTCTGCTCGGCACACTCCCCCATCATAAAGACTGCGGCCGAGGCGAGTGGATCGATAAGATTTGCCACCTGAACGTGCATTCGACGACCAAAAAGGTCTGGTTTGCCGCGATAATCGTATACCGGCGACACGCCGGCCCAGCCAAGCGCGAACCCGACGGCACCGCGGCGGAGCAGAAGACTGCGTGAGTCCGCGATAATGACACCGAGTTTTTTGATTTTGTACGTCTTCTTGAAAAAGGTGAGGAGGTTTTTCGCCGATTCCATTGGTCGCTTCGGCCAGAGAATGAAGTGGCCGTCGCCATTACTCTCATCGATGCCGGAACCGCCAATAAAAACACCACCACGGAGTGTAAAAAGCCGCCGCCACTTCCCGGCGGTCGAACGCGGAAGATACCAGTCGGCATCCTCCTGCATGAGTTTTTCCTTATTTCTCACCGAAGACTTTCGAACAGTATTGCCTTCGTGGACGCTCACCACCTTTGAGGAAACGACGACAATATCGCCCTCGCGAAGGGAGAGTTTTGATTTCTTAATTTTTCCAAAGAGGTCGTCCTTGGGTGGGATCATCACCCCGGTAGTGACGGGGATGATTTCCATGGGGTTATTCTTTGATCTCGATACCGGCACTTCGTGCGGAGCCAGCGATAATTTTCATCGCCGCCTCGACATCATTGGCATTGAGGTCTTTCATTTTTTTCTCGGCGATCTCTCGGAGTTGTGCTTTTGTTATCGTGCCAGCTTTGGAGGTGTTGGGTTTCTCTGAACCTTTTTCTTTGCCGGCTGCTTTAAACAGCAAGCTCGACGCCGGCGGGGTTTTGAGAACGAATGAGTAGGTGCGGTCTTCAAAGACGGTGATATCAACCGGAATGAGGTCGTTCCCCATGTCCTTGGTTGCGGCATTAAACTTCGTCACAAATTCACCAATGTTAATACCGGCCTGACCGAGCGTAGGCCCAAGTGGCGGCGCCGGTGTGGCCTTCCCCGCGGGGGCGATCACTTTGACTTTTTTGATGATTTTCTTAGCCATGGTGGAGATACGCTACCTTATATCCGACGAACTTGCAAAAAGTCGAGTTCAACTGGCGTTTCGCGCCCGAACATAGGCACCAAAACGCGCACTTTCCCGCGCTCTTCGTCGACTTCGCCGATCTTTCCTTCGAGGTCCTTAAACGGCCCATCGGTAATCGAAACCGTATCCCCAATCGAGAGGTCGATTTTGTGTTTGACCGTCTCCGTTGACATCCGCTTCATAAGCTCGTCGATTTCTTTTTGCTCAAGGGGAACCGGGGTGACGCCAGAACCGACGAACCCCGTAACACGCGGCGTGTTGCGAACGACGTACCATGACTCATCATCAACAACCATGTCGACAAGCACGTAGCCGGGGTAGACTTTTTCCTCTTCCTCGACACGCTTCCCGCCTTTAATTTTTATTTTACGCTCAGTTGGTACCAACACCTGGAAAATTTTGTCATTCATACCAAGGGAGTCGATGCGCTGTTTTAAGTTGCGCACGACCGCATTTTCATAGCCCGCGTACGTGTGGATGGCGTACCAGTGCCGTCCTGCTCCGCCTGTTTGTTTACTCATGGAAGATTTGTTAGGCGCTAATAAGATGGGATCTTTTTGCCGTCACTCGCTCGGAAATTAAAAATATCTTTTTTGTTTCTCTCGCTTCGTTAGGCAATGAAGAAACGCTCAAGAAGAGTCGTGAGGAGAAAATCGAAGAGCCCGAGATAGAGCGCTGTTAATACCGAAATGCAAATGACGAGAATGGTAAACGTCATTGCCTGTCGGCGCGTGGGCCAGGACACGTGCTTTAGTTCCGCGCGCGTGTTTTTGATGTAATTAACGAGTCGGGACATATAGGTAATCGGAAATTAGTGGATTAAAAAAAGCCCTCCCGGGCTGTTGTTTCAATCATAGCACCGCGCTTTCAAATGTCAAACGGGCGAACCAGAGTGGTTCGCCCGTCCTTGACGAGCGGCGGCGCGATGGCGCCGGCGGTTAACGCTTGGGGTCCTTCCGGACCTCGCCACTGTAGGCGCCGGCGGCAAACCGGATGCGGCCGGGCGTCGAATCGGGGTCGACGAGCAGCCGATCGACGTGGCCGCTGAGGTCGACTCGCGACGGCTTCTCCTCCTGCGCGATGCGAATGGTGCTCGGCTTCGTGGAGTCGGGCATGGGCGCTTCCTCCTCTGTTAGCCCTACAAGCCACTGTAGTCCCGCTTCCCATAAATGCAAGCGCCCGCCTGTTGAAGGCGGGCGCTTGGAGCTTTTGGTGATCGTATTAGCGAATTTCGTAAACTATGTTTACCGTTGAGACAATTTTGTTCTCCCCCGCAGGAACATCGGGAGCCACTCGTGACTCAACCGCATCCATCGCAACCCCGCCCTTGCCGTAGTAGTAGGGCATCGGTGGTTCAGAGCCGTATTCGTTGAAAGACACAATGCGCACCAGCCGAACGCCCAAGTCTTTGCGAAGCACTTCAGCTTTTGCTTTTGCATCAGCAATAGCCTTTTCACGCGCCTCAGCCTTCACCGCCTCAATGTCATCAACCGTGAAGTTAATGCCGCTCACCTGTTGAACACCAGCCCCTCCGACACCTGTGAGGAGATCTCCTGCCTTGTTTGTATTGCGCACCTTAACCGAAATCGTTTGTGTCACCTCATAGCCCTGAAGCACCTGCTTCCCGGGGGGGCAGTAAGTTGGCCCACAGACTCCCTGGCTATACTCATACTTAGGGTATGCGCTGTAGCCAATGGTCTTGATGTCCTTTTCCTCAATACCCTCATCTTCAAGATACGCGAGGGCTTTATTAATTTTTACCGCCGCCTTTTCTTGCGCAACAGCGGTTGTTGCGCCAAGCTCTGTCACGCTGAAAGAGAACTCCGCAATATCGGGAATGGCAAACACTTCACCCTGACCAGTTACCGCAATGGTGTTGGCGGGCATTACACCGGCACCCACATAGCGGTACTGCATCAGTTCGCGACCGGTAATGACCGCGAGAAAGATCGCAAGGAGAATGAGAACGGCAACCCCCGCTTTGCGTGCCAAGGGCTGCGTCCAAAACCCGCCCATTCTGTCTTGATTGACTTGATAATTTTGATCCATGGAAATTAAGGATTAATTGTTAATGTGATTCATCCAGTAGTGAAATTTCGGCTTGTCCTACGGACGCGCAGAGCGCTAGCCGAAATCCTACTACGGGATTCACCCAAATTTCATCGAACGCAGACGGCTTCGACGCATTCTTCTTACATCTTACGGCATGCTGAGATTGCTGAACATCAATGAGATGCGCGGCGCAGGCGAGAAGCGAACCGAGGCGTAGGGTGTCCTACGTTGAGGGAGCATCGCAGTCTGCAACAAAGCAGATCGTGATTTTCAGCAAACTTAGAGGTATTGAAGGAGGCGGTCGTAATCAATAAATTCCAACAACCGATAGGCGGTCTCCGTGATGAGTGAAAAATTGTTACTGAGAAGCAAGACGCCTATGCCTATCAGGAGAAGGCCAACAATGAATTTGAGAATGCCGAGTCGGGAGGCGATATGCGCAATCGTGCGCTCTGCCCAGGTGTAAAAGAGGGCGGTTATAAGAAATGGTATCGCCAGTCCCACTGAAAAAATAAGGAGAAGGAGTGCGCCAATAAGGGCAGTCGAATTCGCGGCTGCAAGAAGAAGAATGGACCCAAGAATAGGCCCGATACAGGGACTCCACCCAAACCCAAATGAGAGTCCGAGCATGAGCGCCGCGGCGCTACTTCCGGGGGTGAGGAAGGATGGGAGCTTAAACGTAAGGCTGCGCGCAAGAACATTGATATTAAATACGCCAAGGAGGTAGAGCCCGAAAAAGATGACGATGACGCCACCAATTTGTGAGAGAAGTGGCCGGTATGACGCAAATGCCGAACTCGCTCCACCGGCGAGAAGACCGAACACCACAAATACGAGGCTAAAGCCGAGAATAAAGAACAGCGCATTGCGAAGAACCTTCCCCCGCCCCGCCCCCGCTGACACACCGCCGACAAATGCGAGATACGCAGGCACCAAGGGAAGCGTGCAGGGCGCCAGAAATGTTAAAAATCCTGCAACAAATGAAGCGACGAAAAACCCCAGCGGTATCTCAATCATGGAGTGCGATTGAAATCGATGGGATGCGAGGCGTGCGCGAGGAGCGAACTACGCAATACATTTCTGTATTGTAAGGGAGCACCGGAGCGCACAACAATGCAGACCGCGATTCCCATCGCACTCATTGGCGAGCCGCTTTTATGATGGCGCTGACTTGAGAATATCCGAGTGCGCCGTTTATCGGAAAGTAACGGCCCGACTTACTGATCACAATGGAAAATGGTGTCCCGGTACCACCCGCAGCAATGGCTTCACCGAGATCAGCGTCAACCGCATCGGTGTGGAGCGGATCTTTCACACAGGTGCGAAAGGCGTCGGACGCAACACCGAGCTTTGACGCTTCGGTTTCGTAAAAAATGTCTCCAAGATTTCTCTGACTCATAAGGATTGTCCTCATGAATGAAAAGAAGGCTGCGTCACCTTTAAGCGCTCCCACGCACTCGCCTGCGACAGCCGCAGAGAACGCATTGGAGTGAATGCTGGTGAGAGGAAAATGCCGGTACACCCAACGCACCTCGGGAAATTCGGAAACAATACGCTCCATCGTGGGATGGAAACTTGCGCAAAACGGACATTCGGCGTCGGAGTATTCAATGACGGTGACACTCCCCTCTTTGTTCCCCGCAACCCAATCATCCTCCGTCACCGGGCGAAGCACATCCTGAAGGCTCCCGCCGCCCTCAAAAATATCGGGGGGCACTGATGGACGAGCGGAGAGATCGGTGTTAACGATGAGCAGCGCGCCTGCAATGAGCGCGCCCGCAACAACAATTGCGACGGGGAGAGTCAGTGTTCGCTCGCGAGGAATCTGTTGGCCTTCCATGCTGACGGCTTAACTTGGCAAGTGATCGTCGGAATTGATGACTTTCTCCGGACCTCGATTCTGATAGCGCAAAATAAAATCTTTAATGCGCTGAATCTCTGCCTCACTTATGTCATCACCCGCGAGGTTAAACGTATCGAGCCTCCCCCATGCCGCAACGGCAATGTCCCATTCGTTTTCGGGCCGACGGGTGACGATCACTTTGGTGCCAGCAAGCGGCATCAGTGCGTTTCGTGTTGAGGTGGAGACATCGGGGCGATAGGAAACCCACACATCGCCGTGCTCGAGGTTGTGGACCAGCCGCTCATCGGGGAATTGCTTTTCATAGAACCCCACACGCGCGGGAGTGGCATAATGAGGGCCTGATGTCGGCGGATTGCTGTTATAGGTTGTTGGCCGCGGGCTATCCTCGGTGATGTGCTCTTGACTCACAATCGGGTAGTTCGTGGAGCGATCGTCGCTTTTGGGCGAATTTGCCATGACGACGCTCCAGAGCCAGTAGCCAAGTGCCGCGAGGATAAGGAGGGTAATTATCCACCACAACGCCCTGCGACCGCTTCGTTTTCCTCCCCCCTGCGGAGTGCTTGGTCGCGACAATTCTCTCTCGCGTTTCTGTGCATCGTAGCGCTCCTTTGGTGTCATAGTGTCCATCGCCGCATCCTACCATGAACGCGCGCGATCAATTGCCGATTCCCGAACAGGACTATATGATGCGGCGTATGACAAGTGCGCTACTTTTGGCGCTCGGGAGCGTGGCGCTCGTAAGCGTGATATCGCTTGCGGGCCTCGTCATTTTATCAATTCGTGAATCGCTCCTGCGAAATCTCCTTCATCTTATCGTCGCACTCGCCGCAGGAACGCTCTTTGGTGACGCGCTCATTCACCTCTTACCCGAGGCGCTCGAAGGGACTGCGAGCCCGCTTGTTGTAAGCGCGGCTGCGATTGGTGGTATTCTGGGATTTTTCGCACTTGAGAAGTTTCTCCACTGGCACCATCACCACAGTACGCCGCAGGAAGAAGCTGAAGAAGCGCATGTGGAGCACGTGCAAGGAAGCATCCACCCCCTCGGGCGGCTCGTGCTCGTCTCTGACGCGGTCCATAATTTTGTTGACGGCCTTATCATTGGGGCCAGCTATCTGGTTTCGACTGAAATCGGCATCGCCACCACTATTGCCGTCATTCTCCATGAAATTCCCCAAGAAGTCGGTGACTTCGGGCTCCTCCTCCATGCCGGCTATAGCCGTGCACGTGCGTTATTCGTCAATTTTCTTTCGGCGCTCTCAGCAATTGTTGGCACCATTGTCATGTTTTCCATCCCCGGCGTTGAAGAATACGCGCCAATCATCCTTGCCTTCACGGCAGGAGCATTTCTCTACATTGCGGGGACCGACATCGTGCCAGAGCTTCACAAAACAAAACGAGGTTGGCCATCACTCGCCCAATTCTTCGCAGTTCTTGTTGGTGTTGCGCTCATGTTCGCACTCCTTCTCCTGGAGTAACTGTTTCTTTCAGTTTGGTGAGTACGTTTTCAATAAATCCTTTTTTGTGCGCGGTATACAGTTCTCGATCATCCGCATGACGTGATGCGAGATCCATCTTGAGGCGATTGTATTCGTGTGCGACGTCTGGATTTGCCTGTAAACAATCTCGAAAAAGAAGTGCGACGCGCCATGCATCGCTCCCGTACGTGGTGATATGGAGATGGTGCGTGCGGTTATCTTCAGGACCCTTTACAAACAGAAGACGCATTGAATCAGAGCCATTCTCACGAAACGCATACCCTTCTTCCTCCAGCGTTTTACGAAATGTGTCGAGTGTGGCAAGAGAAGTAAGCCCCAGCTGCATATCGATAATGGGTTTCGCGTGGATCCCTGCCACTGCCGTTGAGCCGATGTGCTCGAGAGCAACAAAATCCTCTCCCGCAAGTTTCTGAAGAAGCGTGCGCTCAGCTTCAAAGAGCCCGCGCCACGAAGGATTGTGCGGAACAACCCGAACGCTGCCGCGCTTAAGTCCTAAGACGGTCGACATAGGGTGCCATGATGTTTACAAGCGCTGTGTGAACCTTTGGTGAGGCGGCGATGTGATTGGTGTCTCGGAAATCATATGCGTCGCTCCCGATATTCGTCACGACGCCGCCCGCTTCGCTGACCAGAAGCGCACCAGGCGCGAAGTCGTAATCGTTGCCGAACGGCTTGAAACATACGCGTCCTTGAAGTTTCCCCGCGGCGATCATGGCGTGCTCCCACCCGGCAGTGAGAGTCTTATAAATATGCCCGTCGCAGGCGCGGTAGAGTTCGAGAAATATGTCGACAACGTCATGGTCAAGCATGTTGACCTCAAACCCCACCCACGCCGTCCTTATATCGCGGTCGCTCACCTGGAGGCGGGTCGTATCACGAAAGGCGCCCCTGCCTTTACTCGCCCAGTACATGCGATCGGCGACAAAATCATAAATAGCAGAAAAAACTGGTGCGCCATTTTCAATGAGCGCGAGCATGGTAGTACAAACCGGAATGCCACGCATAAAATTCCCCGTGCCATCAATGGGATCAACGAGCCAAAAACGCTGTGCTCCCCTATCTCCCCCACCTTCTTCTCCCACGTATCCAATGTCGGGATAGACCTGCGCAAGCTCGCGCTTTAAATGTTCTTCAACCGCAATATCAAGCTCCGTAACCGCAGACGCATCATAGGCTCTTTTGTGATTGATTGCCTTCGCGTTGCCAAAATGGGGCAACAGGATCGGGCGCACGCTTTTGACGATAGGAAGAATGTCCCCTTCAAGGTTGACCCCGCTCATGAGAAAAGTTTGTGTTTGTAGAGATCCAGCCAACGAGGGATTTGAGAGTGAACCGGCTGGGGCATGGCGTTAAACGGAAACCGTTCGATTGCGTCATGATAGTGAGGCTCGGCGTTCTTCACTGTGGTGGGATCGATATGCATCTTAAAATCAAACGCCACCCAGTGGGTTTTCTTTCCGTCCTGCTCGCGAAATACGTCTCGATAGCCGAGGAATTCGGAGGCGAGAACCGTGGCGCTGTACTCTTCGGAAAGTTCGCGATGCACCGCATCAATAATCGATTCACCAAATTCCACTCCCCCGCCGCCAAAATCCCATCGGCCTTGCTCATCGCGACAATTCTGACTGCGTTTGTTCATCAGGACCCTGCCGTTACCGTCGTGGCAGAAAAAACAGACGCCAACACCGACAAAATCAAATCCTTTCTTCATGGGGTGCCTACAGGGATTTGAACCCTGACTTACAGCTCCACAAGCTGCAGTGCTAACCGTTACACCATAGGCACCATGAACAAATACAAACTATCCCGAAGCAGAGAGAAAGACAACGATTGACTTGGACGTCTCCAGGGGGTAGACCGGGGGCTGGAGTTAACCCGGAGGAGACGGACAATGGGACATGATCACTCGATCGAGAAGCGCCGCTATGCGCTTTCGGCGAGGATCGCGTTCCTCGCCGGCACTATCTTCCTCTTTGCCGCACTTTTCATCCTGACTGCGGTTGGAGTGGGCGACGCTACCCACCTCATCGCAGATGGGTTCGTCAGTCTTGTTTCGTGGAAAATCTCGAGCAATGTGGAACAAAACCACGATCAGGAGGCGGTGATACGACGCCGTGGTGCATATGTCCAAGCGACATTGCTCGTTGTCGCTGCCGCGATCATTGTCGTGGAGACGTATCTCCACGAGCACGAGCCGCGATCGGCGCTTCAGATGATGGCGCTCGGCGCAGCCTCTACCATGGTCGCTTTGTGGCGCTTTAGCATCGTCCACCCCGAGTGGCGCCGCAGCATCACGGGCAAAGGCGAGGTGTGGCACGTTGCAATTGATCTCGGTACGAGCGTGACCGTTGCCATTGCCGGGTTCTTACTTTGGTACTTCGCGATACCGGCGATAGACCGATGGGCGGGCTATGCGGTTGCCGCAATTGCCGTCCTTGGTGCCGCACATCTGGTGTGGACGGCTAAGCAGGAATCAGCCACCGAGCGCCGACCGTAGGTCGGCGCTCGTTTCTTTTTTTGGTGCGCAGGAGAGGATTTGGTCACGAGTTACTAATTCGCTTCGCTCATAAGTACTCGCGACCCCGCCTCACTGCCGCTCACGCGGCTTGTTCCGGCTTTCAAATCCTCTCCTGCTGAAAACAGCACAGCGTCGGAGACATGCTCCGACGCTGGCTGATTTTAGTGCGCAGGAGAGGATTTGAACCTCCACGCCCGTGAGGGCGCTACCACCTCAAGGTAGTGCGTCTACCAATTTCGCCACCTGCGCAGGTAATTGTTATTGTACCGCAGCGATCTTTTCTACGGGCTCGGGTTGAGCTGGAGCTTCAGGAGCTTGCGCTTCTGGAGCAACCGCATCAACAAATCGAGCCTTCCTCATTTGACGCTTCACTTCACGCGCCACCTTCTCGCGAATGTGATAGAGCTTCGCGCGTCGCGAACCTCCACGTTTGATGATTTCAATTTTTTCAATCATTGGCGAATAGAGTGGGAAGACTTTTTCTACTCCCACACCGCTCGCCACTTTTCGTACCGTAAACGTCGCGCCCGCTTCTTCTCCGTGCTTGCGCGCAAGCACCAACCCCTCAAACGCTTGGAGGCGCGAGCTTTTGGTTTTGGCTTCTTTCTTATTAGCCGCCTTCCCTATTTTGATTTCTTCAATGCGCTGCCACACTTTGACCGTGTCGCCAGCGCGAAGAGCGAGCTTGCGGCGCTCTTCTTTAGAAACCGAGGATGTTTGAATCGTGAATGTCTTCATATCTCTTATCCGGATTGCGGAGTTGGGCTACTGTATCACAGGAGATTTTGAAGGCCAAGCTCTTGGAGAGCCGCCAAAAAATCGGGTGGTAGCGGTGCTTCAACTTGCTGCTTCGTGCCATCTCCCTGCGTAAAGGTGAGTGTTTGTGCATGAAGCGCAGTGCGCGTAAACCCAAAGACGCAGGGACGTTTGGGCGCATAGAGGGGGTCGCATACCACCGGATGATTGATTGCTTTAAAGTGAACCCGAATCTGATGCGTGCGACCCGTTTTGGGTTGTGCCGCAACCACGCTGTAACCACCACTTCGCCCCAGCACATCGTAGACCGTTGACGCTTCGCGCATCGCTCCTTTCGCACCACGCTGCGCCGACCACAGGCGAAAATCCTTGCGACTTTTCCCAATCGGGCGATCAATGACGCCGTGATCATCGGGAAGATTGCCGTAAAGAATAGCGATGTAGCGTTTCTCCATGTGTCGATCTTGAAACTGGAGCTTCAGATGCAGAAACGCTTGTTGCGTTTTCGCGATAAGAAGGACGCCGGTTGTATCACGATCAAGACGGTGGACAATCCCGGGGCGTTCGATAACCTCACCACTCGCAAGAGTGAGCGGCTCCCCTACTCCCTTAAGGCTGGGGTAGGTCTCAACTGCCCAGTCAGCAATTGTTTTTTCTTTGCTTCGCCCATCGGCATGTACCATAACCCCCGCAGGTTTGTTGATAGCGAGCATATCGTCATCTTCGTAGAGAATAGGAATGGGGGGAAATTTATTCATACGCAATCGTAAATCCTTCAAAAGTTTGTTCCGGCTTTTGCCACTTCACTGATATGATCTCAACGCGCGCATGAGCTGGACCTTTTGAGAGACGGCGCAAGAATTCGTGGAGTTCCTCTTCGGTACCCTGTGCACGAACGTGTACGGTGCCGTCACTCATGTTTTGTACCACCCCCTGAAGCCTGAGACTATCTGCGCTGCGTTTCGTAAAGTCACGAAACCACACGCCTTGCACAAGGCCGCGCACGATGCACTGAAGCTCAGTCATAATTTGTTGTTTGTGGTCATAGATATTTTGCTCGTCGTCACTCGCAAAATTCCACGACCCTGCCTCGCCTGTTTCGTCTGCTGACGAAACATGGCTCCGGCCCGCCC
This sequence comes from bacterium, assembly GCA_005239955.1. Taxonomy (GTDB): domain Bacteria; phylum Patescibacteriota; class Minisyncoccia; order Phycocordibacterales; family SBAW01; genus SBAW01. The sequence continues at coordinate 12,706 of SBAW01000047.1, forward strand.
AAGTGTTGGCGCATGCAAAGCAGTTTGCATGCACCAACCTTGTGCGCGGTGCAGGACTCGAACCTGCGACCACTCGAGTGTAAATCGAGCGCTCTACCAACTGAGCTAACCGCGCGTCAAAATACACTAACACAGAGCTATTTTTTGTGCCCTCGCGAGGAGTCGAACCTCGATCAGCGGCTTAGAAGTCCGCAGTTTTATCCGTTAAACTACGAGGGCAGTTCTCTTATTTAGCCGCCTTTATCGTACCGGGTCAACGAGGGTGGGCGGTTGACGCCGCAGTGTGTCAAAGATTACCTGTCGTTCTCTGAGCGTTTCGAGCGACTCTATAAGCGCACCTCGATTGAGTGTATCGACTCTCGCCGTTCCGGGAGTTGTGTGAGTTGTTATGTCACTTCTAAAAAAGGTGATCGAGGTAACCCCGAGGCCGACAACCATACCAACCACGGTCGCTACCAGAAGGTACCGCCAGTCACGATCGGGATGTCCTACACTCCGCATCGGCGCATGCACATTTTTGTGTGGCAACACTGCCTTGAGCGTCCGCCTTACGATGTCAAAAGATACATTCATTGGTTCCCAAGTTTAAATGCCGTGAGGGTTACGGTGAGTCTCCATTGGATAGGACCATCAGCGTGATCGAGTGAAAACTCGTCAATGTTGTGGAGTGTGGGTAGGCCATCCATAACCGCAAGAAAATGAGAAACGGCTGTCCAGCTTCCACGCGCAACGAGGACGGTCCGGACGGCCCCGAGGGTAGCATCTTCGGAGCGCGCCTCATCAACAGATTCGATATCAAGCGTCACGCGCGTCTCCCTCGCGAGAGTCTCAAGCGTTTCGATGAATGAGGCTGCGTCATCGCTTCCCACAAAGTAGCGCTCAAGTTCCGCCCGCTCGCCGACCGTGTCAGCGAGGACTGCCTCGACCGAATGACTAAGCGCCTCTCGTCTTGTCGCAAGCGCAATATCATTTCTAACCGCCATCACCTCCTGCCATGCCGCGCGACTTTCCGTATAGAAGAATGCCAGTACTCCTCCCGCAACCAGAAGAAGGAGTAGCGATCCAAGAAAAGAGAAATGGGTGGGTGAAAGGTGTTTCATGGTGTAGAGGGCGCAACCACAATCGTGAGTGAGAATTCAATAGCGGTGGCTTTTGCAAGGTTTCCAATGGGAAGTTCCACCGTCTCAAAACCATCATAGTCTCGCAGCTGATCTCGAAACATAAGCAGAGCGTCACGGGTTTCCGCCACCCCCGTGATAGAGAATTGCGCATGCTCCCGAACTTCAAAGGCAACGCGAGAAAGGCTGACGCCTTGAGGCCGTGCACGCAACAGTTGCCGCACATGCGGCAGCACACTCGCACTTTTTTGCTCTACCATTTCAAGAAGCTCTGCGGTGCGAGAAAGAGTGCGAGAATCTTCTAGGGCTCCGCCATTAAGCGTTACTTTGAGCCTCTCGTAGGTAGCGAGCGCTGTACCCCGTTCAATGCGAGCGAAGAGAAAGGACGGCACCAAAAAGGCAGCGCTTGACCCAAGAATGAGGGCGAGCGCGAGAGAGGAAAGTGTTGCGAGACGGAGACGGTATTCTCGCCTCGCACGACGCAACTGTCTTTGTGGAAGAAGATTAATCATTGCCGTTATTGATTGCGGCGTAGTGCCAGCCCAACCGCGGTAACGTAGCGAAGGGCGTCGCGGGAATCAAGTGGCGGAATATATGAATCAAGGGAAAACGCGGAGCGCCACACCGACGGGACTTCCACATCCGCACGCATGGAAATGGCGAGGTACTCCGCAAGACCCCGAATGTTTGCGTTACCCCCAACAAGAAATATTTTTTCAATGCGCATACTTTCTCCAGCAAGAGAGGGATCCTGCACTTCGTGGGTGTGCCAATAGATATAGTGACGGTTAATCTCATCGCGCAATGCCGCCGCCACCGAGAGGAGGGTGTCATAGAATTCTCGCTTCTCACTGCCGCGCGTTAACCCAACGTCGTTTTTTATACGCGTCGCTTCCTCCCGATCAACCTTGAAGTGTTTGAGAATGGTATTGGTCAGAACGCTTCCTGCAACTTCAAGAGAGGAGGTGAAGCGTATCGCACCAGCGCTTTGAATTGAAAGTCCTGTTTTTGTCTCGCCGAAATCAATAATCATGTAGGTCCCCCTGTCACCCTCGGGTATGAGCGCACGCCCAACCGCTTGTGGCTCCATCTCAAATGAGAGTGGCAGGAGCCCGACGCTTTCAAGAACCTCGGCAATGCTCTCCGCAACACGGCGCGGGAACACGGTTACGTTGACCAGAAATTCCGAACCTCTATCGCCAACAATCTCGGTATCAAAAATACTTTCGGCTGCCGGAATGGGCACGTGTTCTTCAAGGCCAAATTCAATGACCGATCGGAGATTCCCGAGAGCGCTCTTTGGCACGGTCGTTTGAAAGAGATACCCTTTGCGCTCGGAAAGGGACACATTGACCAGTCGGCTCCCCGTCTCTTTTGCAAACCGATCAAGCGCAAGGCGAAGACCTCCCACGTCTTTCACCTCTCCTCCTACCACCGCACCATCATTAAGCGGAATCTCGCCGAATACATCGACAAGGCGGCCAGAGTGTCCTTCGGAAAATCGTAAATATTTTAAGGAGTGATCAGAAATTTCAAGGCCGGTTGCCGGCATGGAGAGGACGTGTGGTACGGGGAAAGCCCGCAGGAGCCACCCGCCCGCTTGGCGTGTCGGGGTACTACTCATTTCTTTTCAGTATAACGTGAGATCGCTCGGCCTTTTTGCGAAATCCCCTAACGCAAAATTCCCACGAACAACACGAGAAGGACGACAATTGCCACCACCGTAAGAATGGCAAAGTAGCGACGCACAACGCCGAGCACTCCTTCCCCATAGCGATTGATAAGGTACGCAATGAGAAATACCCGTAGTGCGCGCCCAATGAGACACCCAAGAAGATAAGGAATAAAGGGAACAGCAAGAAAACCCGCAGCAAGTACAAACACTTTGTCGGGAAGTGGCGTGAATGAAATCCAAAACATGGTCAAGAATGCGTGGGCGGCCATAATGGCTTTAGCATCTTCGAAAACATCCGTGAGATGGTAAAACGCGAGAAGCTTGGCCCCAATGATTTCAAAAAAGAACGAGCCGATGAAATAGCCGATCGCACACCCAAGTGTCGTAAACACCACGACGACTGTTGCATAGAGTTTCCAGTGTTTCCCGTTCGCCAAAAGCATGGGAACCATGAGAGTCTCCGGCATAATGGGAGAAAAAATAGGCTCAAAGAAGGAGAGCACCACGAGCCACATTTTGGCGTGCGGGCTTTCTGAGCGCTTTCTAAACCATTCCCACAAACGCCCCCCTTGTACCTTGAGTGCATCCATACAACCCGTAGGTTAGCGCAGTTTGGTGCCCGCCGGAATGTCAGATGAGGGAGTAAGGAGAGCAAATGCGCCGTCGTCGGTCACTGCCGCAAGAATCATGCCTTGGCTTTCGAGCCCGCAAATAACGCGCGGCTCAAGGTTGGTGACAAACGCACAGGTAATGCCAACAAGTGCCGCGGGATCCGGATAATACTGTGCTATGCCTGAAATAATCTGCCGTGGCGCCTCATCGCCAAGGTTGACGGTAAGCCGCAGCAATTTGTCTGCGCCTTCAACTTTTTCGGCAGTGAGAATTTCTCCAATGCGAATTTCTATTTTTTTAAAGTCGTCAATGGAAATCATTTGTTTTTTGTCGGTCCAAAAAGCTTTGCAAAATTAATGCGGCCGCTGATGCATCAAGTGTAACAGGTTCCCCACCGCTCCGTTGTGCCTCCCGTGATGTTAAAAACTCTGGCTCCCAATATACCGGGAGCTTCAGTGCCGTCTCGATTTGTTTCGCAAAACGTGCGGCGTTTTCCATAACTGGATTGTCTGCTCCAGCAAAGTTTTTTGATTCCCCCATGATGATGGCGACCGCACGCACCTTCTCTGCCGCCTCTCTCAACGCACCAAGCAATGAGGCGTCGTTACGTATTACGGTAAGAGGAAAAGCGACCGAGTTTGTTTCGTCCGAATAGGCAAGCCCAACCTTTTTTGATCCGTAATCGACACCAAGATATGCCATGCCTTTGAAGTTTACAGGGTTATCGTGACAGTTTACAGTGACTCCACGGAGGGGTGGCTATGAAATCTGGCCTGCGTCATATTTCATCCACTTCCGGACTATCGTCCGGAACCAGGCGATGCTGAGCGCACGCGAAGCAGACTGGAGGAAAGCCCAATGGGGGCGAAGCACACCGCGACCGAACAACGTGAGGGAGGGGTGGCTGAGTGGTCGAAGGCACCGCACTTGAAATGCGGCGACTCTTAACGGGGTCCGTGAGTTCGAATCTCACCCCCTCCGCCATGACAGAAAAGAAGTATCAGGGGGTTGTGGGACCAGGCGCTGCGCGCGCTCGCACATTAGGATTTCCGACCATCAACATTCCACTCACAGAGACGGATGTGTCGGGAATTTATGCGGCAACAGTGACGGCAGGTTCAGCAACCTATCTTGCTGCCGTCTACGCCGATCAACGACGTCATATTCTTGAAGCGCATGTGTTGAACTTTTCAAATGATATTCAGGGAGTAGTAACCATTGAGCTCCTTAAGAAAATCCGCGAGAGTAGAACATGTATCGACGATAAGGCGCTGCGGGCCGCGATTGCGGAGGATGTGCGTGCCGTCCGGGACCATTTTCATTCAAACATTTTGCAAAATGACAGAATGACATAATTGTATGTTTACGGGAATCATCGAAGCGACTGCCCCCATTGTTTTAGTATCAAGAGAGGGCACTCTCCACGTCCGTATCAAGACCCCGCGCGGATGGAAACTTGCTCGTGGCGAGAGTATCAATGTTGACGGCATTTGTTCGACAGTAATAAAAAACGAACGCGATACTTTTTCGATTCGCTACACGCCGACGACGCTGCGAAAAACAACTGCGGCATTTTTTGACAAAGGCGTAAAAGTAAATCTTGAGCGGTCATTGCGTTATGGGAACCGTATGAGCGGCCATTTTGTGCTAGGGCATGTCGACGCGCGCGCAACAGTGACCGGCGTGACTCGTGGCAAGAATGCCATACTCACTATTGCCCTTCCGCGCCCACTTCGACGTTTTGTCGTTTTGCGTGGCTCGGTCGCTATAAACGGCGTCTCGCTTACCATTGCATCAGTCTCTCCTCCCTCGTTTTCCGTTGCACTCATTCCATACACCACCGCGCATACAACACTGGGGAAACTCGAGAAGGGTGACGTCGTCAATATTGAAGTTGATGTGCTTGCACGGTATGGCCGTGATAGAGTGAGCCGACTATGGCGGAAATAAAAAAACGTATTGCAATCGTCCAAGCAGTTTTTCATCAAAAAGAACTTGCGATTATGCTCGATGCAGCCAAAGACGAGGCCGAGAAACGCGGACTCGAGATTGTAGAGGTCCGCTCAGTCCCCGGCTCCATGGAAATCCCTCTCCTTATGGACAAGCTACTTCAACGAAGCGATATCGACGGCGGTGTGGTCTTAGGTGTTATCGAAAAAGGCGAGACCGCGCATGGGCGCGTTATGGGAGACGCGGTGATTACCCGCCTCCTCGATATGGAAATTCGCCATCAAAAACCCTTGGGCACGGCGATACTCGGGCCTGAGATTGAATTGTCCCAAGTTCCGCCGCGACTTGAAAAGTATGCACGGAATGCTGTTGCGGCAGTCCACGCTCTTCTCGCACAGCTCTAATACACGCGTGATACAATGGCGCTCAATGGATCCCGTAGTAGAATTTCGGCTCGCTTTTCCTCCGCGCAGTCGAACTACTGCGGCGAAAAAGATAATTGAGCAGGGTCGGTGTTACAAGTGGGCGATACCGCAGGTATCAAGCCAAAATTTCACTACCGGATGGAGCGAGAAATGATCGCGTGGGAGACTCCTCCCCATGAACACAAACCGCGTACCGTCGACTGGTATTGGGCACTGGGCATTTTTGCCGTTGCTGCCGCAGCGCTTGCGGCACTCTTTAGTGATTACCTGTTTGCGGTCGTCATTCTCCTTGCGGCACTTTCTATTGGCGTCTACTCAAGTCGCGAACCAAAACTCTCTCGCATCGAGGTTTCCGATCGCGGCATTCGCATTGACAGCAAACGTTACCAATACGATACGCTTCGAAGTTTTTGGGTTGATCACGGGGAGGATTCTGGCAAAGAACAGCTGCTCATAACCTCCAATAAATTTTTGATGCCCCAAATAGTAATCCCCATTGCGGGGGATGTGGCACCTGATCGTGTGCGCAATCTCCTGGTTAAATACCTCGCGGAAGAAGAGCAGCACGAATCAATTGCCCAACGCATTGCCGAATTTTTCGGCCTGTAAGCGCCAGGAAATAGGTGTGGCCTATTTCCTGTCACCTATTACCTGTTCTCTAGAATGGTTCTATCGAAGGAATAATGCCGATCGTGACTGATTTACTCGTATCACCCGCCGTCGTCGTGCAAGTGAGCGTATAGGTTGATTCCTGCGTGATGGTTTGGGCAACCGTACCGGAGAGGCCCGTTCCGATCGTCCCACCGCTTGGATTCTTCAGCGCACAGCCCGTGACGGCGCTCGCGCTCCAGGTAATTGACGCGGAATTTCCACTTCGCACACGCCCGGGGGTTGCGGTAAGAGTGAGATTTGGGGAGTACACCGTAATCGTTACGGTTGTTTGGCCGCCGCCCGAGCATTGTGCGCCGTAGTCTCCGCTTGAGGGAGGATTGAATTCAGTTGAACCGGAGTTTGCGCCACCGGTTGAGAATCCAATGCCGGCACTCGTCTGCCTCGATGGACAACTCCAGGTGCAGGTGGAACTCCCACCTTGATTAACGGATGTGGGGAGACACGAAACCGTGGGCGGCGTACACATATCTCCGGAGTGGGGACTTCCGCACGAAGCTGGAATAACCGCGCCGCCTGCTGCTCCTTTGGGAGAAAGCGAAGCGACACCAAGTTCAGGTGATTGCGAGCTTGTTGATTCTGGAAGGAAGTAGGCTGCAGCGAGAAGGACAACAGCCGCGAGAAGGAGAGCAATAAGCGACGTCTTGTAGTCGCGCAAGATAGTACGCATATCCCCCATTATATCCCCCACAGAGCTTGATGCATCTTTTCAATCAACAAGGGCGAGGTTGCGCGCAATAGTCTCCCGCATGGCCACGAGTCCCGCTTCGCCAATTCGGGGGTCGTTCCCGGGGTTGCTGCGGCTCCAGTCTGCGGGAAGAAGCTTGTTGGCTTCTGCGAGCGCACGCAGGAGTGCGTCTTTCGCTCCCTGTTTATCCCCGAGGTTCATGAGCGAAGCGCCAAGGCTGGTGAGAAGCCATGGGTTTTGGGGTGCAAACGTAAGGCCGGTCCGCGCCTGGCTTGCCGCTTTCTCATACTCTCCTTTCTGAAAATAAATCCACGCAAGATCGTTGTGCCCTCCCCAACTTTGAGGCTCAAGCGTCAGGTATTTTACAAAATCGATCTGCGCACCCGAGAGATCGCCGTCAAAACCTTTAATAAGACCGCGAACGTAGTAGGAACCCGGGATCGCGTCGCTATGGAGGTCTATTTGTCGATTAATTTTTATGAGCGCAGCATCAAAATTGCCCCCGAGAAAATCAATGCGCGCGAGCTGATGCCACGCATAGAGTGCGGTGGAGTCAAGAGAAAGGGCGTATGTATAAGCACGGGTAGCGCAATCAAGATCGTAGGCCCCCTGCTTGTCCGCATTGAAACAATAATCGCCAAGCGCGAGGGCTTCCCGGCTGTCCTCAAGGAGCCACAAGCGAACGTTCGCTGCCGGATTTTGAGCGATCATAATAACCACGCCAGTGACGATGATCCCTAAGATAGCGGGAAGCTTCATACGCTTGTAGTATACGCGGGCACGCCGACTCGCTCTATTGGGAGCCTAAGCATCCTCGCGGCACAGCAAGCGAGGATGAGAGGCTAACAGACATGAGGCGGTGGTGGCCGCCTCCCTAACCAAAAAAGCAGCCGGGTGTCGCTCACGCAATACATCGCGAACTTGCCTATGCAGATGCGACGAGCGACCTGCTTTATAATAGACGGACATGGTCCGGTAGTAGAATTTCGGCTTGCGCGAAGCGCCATAAGAGAATAGCCTCAATTCTTTGCCAGTATCATGTTCATAGCGAAAAATAACGAAGGGGTCGATTTATTAAGCCGAAATTTCACTACGGGATGGAAAAGCCAACGCTTGAAGACTTCAAAAGAGAAATAAAAGCCCGCGCGTTTCTCACCAAAGACTCGGGGGTCGTGATGGTCAATCGCGGAGCGGGCGGTGATGCCAAGTGGATTTTTGATTTTCGCGCCATAATGCTCGAGCCGCGCTGGCTCGATTTTTTTGCCGAAACATTTTGGGAGAAGTTTAAAGATCAGTACCCCTTCCAAGTTGCGGGGCTTGAAACTGCGGGGATTCCGCTCGTTGCCGCGATTGTGATGAAGAGCGTTGAGATGGGTAAGCCGGTCAACGGCTTTTACATTCGAAAGTCGCGCAAACGCGACGGCCTTATGAAACAGGTTGAAGGAACGCCGAC
>SBAW01000039.1 GCA_005239955.1 bacterium
CGGCATGCTACGGCGACTTCGCGTGGGGAGCCATTTTCGGCTCCCTTTACGCTAGAATCGTCCCCGATTTGGGTGTCATCTTGCGTTGGAGAAGACTAGATTTTGATGCCTATGTTTTTTCCCCTACAATGGCGCAATGCATCAGTCGCAGCTATTTACGAAAACGAGGAGGGAAGACCCGTCGGATGAAACATCCAAGAATGCGAAACTCCTCATCCGGGGCGGCTTTGTTCATAAGGAAATGGCAGGGGTGTATGACTACTTGCCGCTGGGGCTTCGGGTGTTTAACAAAATCGTTGGCATCATTCGCGAAGAAATGAATGCGATTGGCGGCCAGGAAGTCGTCCTTTCCACACTCCAGGATCCCGAGCTCTGGAAAAAATCGGGGAGGTGGAGCGACGAAGCAGTAGACAATTGGTTTAAGACAAAATTGAAGAATGATGCAGAGCTCGGACTTGGCTTTACGCACGAAGAGCCGCTTACAAACTTGGCGCGCAGTCACATTGTCTCCTACAAAGATTTGCCGCGCTACGTCTATCAGTTCCAAACAAAGTTTCGGAATGAACTCCGTGCCAAAAGCGGCATTATGCGCACGCGCGAGTTTGTGATGAAAGATATGTATTCCTTCAGCCGCTCCGAGGAAGAATTTCGGCAGTTTTATGAAGAGTGTGCCGTGGCCTACATGAATATTTTTAAGCGGGTGGGACTTGGCGGCATCACGTATCGCACCTTTGCTTCTGGTGGGTCTTTTAGCAAATTTAGCGATGAGTTCCAGACGGTATCCGAGGCTGGCGAGGATCACATCTACATTGACGACAAGAAGCGCATCGCGGTCAATAAGGAAGTCTATAAGGACGAGGTCCTCAAGGATTTGGGTATCAAAAAGAACGATCTGCGTGAAGCGAAAGCGATTGAAGTCGGAAATATTTTCCCGCTCGGTACTCGTTTCTCAGAGGCACTCGGGCTTACCTATAAAGATGAGAATGGAAAACAAATGCCGGTCATCATGGGCTCCTATGGTATTGGGCCGGGGCGCCTTATGGGGACGGTTGTAGAAATACTCTCCGACGAAAAGGGCATCATCTGGCCGGAGTCGATTGCGCCATATAAGATCCATCTTCTGTCGCTCGGCACGGAAAAGAAAGTCATTTCGGCAGCCGATGGTCTCTATAAAACACTCACGAAAGCGGGGGTAGAGGTGCTTTATGACGACCGCGACCTTCGCGCCGGAGAAAAATTTGCTGACGCGGATCTTCTCGGCATTCCGTACCGGGCGGTCGTGAGCACGAAGACGATCGCTGAAGACAAAATCGAGCTGACTGAACGGAAAACAGGCCATACAAGTAAGGTTACCGCTAAGGAGCTTTTGAGCTTGTAGGTATGTCGTGGTTCTCTGACGCAAAGGCGCGATTCTACCGGGCGCTCTCAAACGACATCGGCATTGACCTCGGAACCGCGAACACGCTCGTCTATCTCCGGGGGAAGGGGATTGTTATAAACGAACCCTCGGTCGTTGCGGTCAACCAAAAGACGGGACGCGTCGTTGCGGTTGGGATGCAGGCAAAACAAATGCTGGGGCGCACGCCGGGGCATATTACGGCCGTGCGGCCGGTTGTTGAAGGTGTTATCTCGGACTTCGAGGTGACCGAGGAGATGCTTTCTTACCTCATTAATAAAGCGCAGGCGAGTACGGGAAAACTTCTTGGGCCGCGGGTGGTTGTTGGCGTGCCCTCTGGCGTCACGAACGTTGAGACGCGTGCGGTTCGTGATGCGGCAACCAACGCGGGGGCACGCGAAGTTCATATTGTGGAAGAACCGATGGCCGCCGCCATTGGGATTGGGCTTCCTGTGCTTGAGCCCTCCGGAAGCATGATTGTTGATATTGGTGGGGGAACCACCGACATCGCGGTCATTTCACTAGGCGGTATTGTGCGCTCGAAAAATTTGCGCATTGCGGGCGATAAGTTCAACAGCGATATTTCTTCCTACATTCGGAGTGAATTTAAAATTCTCATCGGTGAAAAGACTGCCGAAAACGTTAAAATCGCCATTGGCTCGGTTTTAACCCGCGGCACACCGCAAGAATCCCCCGTTCGCGGGCGCGACCTTATAACGGGCCTTCCACGTGAAGTCGTGATTACCGATTCAGATATTCGCGAGGCGATGGCGCAGTCAATTGATACGTTAGTTGAGTCGGTGCGCGAAGTCCTTGAGACCACACCTCCCGAACTCCTTGCCGATATTATGCGCGTTGGCATTTACGTCACCGGAGGCGGCGCGCTCATTAAGGGTCTTGCGGAGCTTCTCGGGGAGTGGCTCAAGGTTCCGGTATATGTAGCCGATGATCCTCTGACGGCGGTTGCCCGCGGCACGGGAGTTATCCTTGAAGATCTTCCGCGCTATCATGAGATTCTCATTGAAAGCGATGAAGAGCTTGCGCCCACGCGTTAAAACAAGACGGAAACTTTTTGGGAATACCGCGTTTCGCGGCCTCCTTCTTCTTATTGTTATTGGCATTATGCTCTTTGGTTTGTCTTCATCTCTGCGATCAACGCTCCATACGGTTGCATTACCCTTGTGGAAGGGGGGCGCGTACGTGGGCTCCACCATTGCGGGTGTGTTTGATTTATTCCGTTCAAAGAACGCGCTCGTTCTAGAAAATGAGCGCCTCAAAGCTGAATTCGCAGAACTCTCGATTCGACTTCTTGATCGCAATGAACTCTATGAAGAAAATCTTGCGCTTAAAGAGCGCCTGGGGCGCGACGCGTCAGTCAATGCGGTCTTGGCGGCGGTTGTCGCGCGCCCTCCGCGCGCGCCCTACGACACGCTTCTCCTTGATGCAGGGTCGCGCGACGGGGTTTCAGTTGGCGATTTCGTTGCGGCTTCTGAAACGCTCATTATTGGTGCCATTGAGCATGTCACCTTGACCACATCCATTGCACGCCTCTATTCGGCGCCAGGGGTGGTAACCGAAGTGACGCTCGGGCACAGTGGCCCCGTACTTCAGGCAGTGGGGCAGGGCGCAGGTAATTTTGAAGCACGGGTGCCGGTGGGAATTGAAGTTCTCGCAGGGGAAAGTGTCCTTCTCCCAACAATCGTCCCGCATGTTTTTGCGGTGGTGGAATATGTACGCTTTAACCCTACCGATTCTTCCCGGAGCGTCTTCTTCCGCTCACCGGTCAATCCGTTTGAACTCCGGTTTGTGACGGTATTGCGACAGTCCGAGTAGTGGCGTATGAATCCGCGCGCCATACGAATTACTCTCGGAATTCTGCTCTTTGCGAGCGTTCTCTATTTCCCCTGGTACGTGACGCTCCTCATTGCGCTTATCATTGTTGCCCGCACCAGCGGGTATGAAGTACTTATTGCAGGTCTCTGTGTGGATCTTCTCTATGGCGACCGCGGCATATGGGGTCTTGAAGTGCCGTTTCTCGCAACGGGAACGGCAGTGATCTTGTTTTTTGCTGCGCACTTCATCAAAAAGAATTTCATCCGGTAGTAGATTTTGGCGAAGGGCCTTTGGCCCGCTGCTTTTGGCAGCATCGCCAAAATTCACTACGGGATTCATCCGCCACGCGCTGTAGAATCTTCATCTGCATTGCCTGCCTGCGCAGGCAGGTTGCGGAGCCTCAACACGGCTCTCGTCGTATAGCCACATACACCTCAAGCAGTATTTTCTCCGCGCCTCGCATCTGAATGATTCTCCAGCGCGTGGAAAGAAATCGATGTACTATGCTTCTATGAAGTTTAGGCGCATTCGTGACCGTTTTCGTACACTTACTCGACCACTGTCACGTTTTGAGATTGATCCTGACGAAGTGCTTCTGGATGCGAGCAACCTCCCGGCATTTGATACGAGCCAGTTTGAAGGACGTATTGAAACGCCGATCCGCAAACGTTCGTTTCTCTACCTTGGTGCCATTTTTCTCCTTGCGACACTGACTCTACTTGGCGCGGCAGGGGATCTCCAAATTTATAACGGGGAAGCCTACGCGCTCCAGGCGAAAGAAAATCGCCTGTCCCATGACACCATTTTTGCTGATCGAGGCATTCTCTTAGATCGCACGGGACGCAAACTCGCGTGGAGCGAATATAAAGAAGGAGTGCCGTATGCCGTTCGTGCCTACGCGCCCTACGCCGGGGTGTCCCATGTCGTTGGGTATGCTAAGGCGCCAGCGAAAGATAAGCGCGGCTTTTACTACCAAGAATCGTACGTCGGACGTGAGGGAGTGGAGAAATTCTTTGATGAGCGGCTACAAGGAATAAACGGCAAGCAGATTGTCGAAGAAAACGCACGGGGAGAAGTCGTGTCTCAAAGTACTATTGCGCAGCCAGAACATGGCGAAGAAATCTTTCTCTCTATTGACGCTGCCTTAACGGAGCGCCTCCACAATGAGATTGCCGTGCTCGCGAGGCGTGTCGGATTTGAGGGTGGTGCCGGGGTCCTCATGGATATTCACTCGGGAGAGCTTCTCGCGCTTACGAGTTACCCTGAGTTTGATAGCGCGGTTATGACCGCTGGAGAAGAAAAGGAAAAAATTGCATCCTATCTTCAAAGCGCCGACGAGCCGTTTCTCAATCGGGCAACGCAGGGACTCTATACGCCCGGATCCATCGTCAAACCCTTTGTTGCAACGGCTGCACTTGAAGAAGGCGTCATTGATCCTCTGACCAAAATTCTCTCAACCGGTTCTATCTCAATCCCCAATCCCTTTTTCCCGGACAAACCGTCCATCTTTCGCGACTGGCGAGCACACGGGTGGGTAGATATGCGCGACGCACTTGCCGTGTCTTCTGACGTCTATTTCTACGAAGTGGGCGGTGGATTTGAAGGCCAAAAGGGACTTGGCATAGAGCGAATCGATGCCTATATGGCACGATTCGGATTCGGGACGACAACTGGCTCGATCTTTACGGGCGAAGGAGCGGGAACGGTCCCGACACCTCGGTGGAAGGAGGAGCACTTCCCGGGGGATCCATGGCGTATTGGCGATACCTACAACACGGCAATTGGTCAGTATGGATTCCAAGTGACCGCGCTTCAGGCAGTGCGCGCAACGGCAGCAGTTGCCAATGGTGGGATACTCCGCACCCCTACCATTCTCCGGCGCGAAGAGAGCGATACTGCGCCGGGCGTGAACCTCCGATTCTCACGGGCTAACCTCGAGATTATTAAAGAGGGCATGCGGCGTGCGGTGACGCAAGGTACCGCCGGTGGTGTGGCAATATCTGAACTCAAAGTGGCAGCAAAGACGGGAACGGCAGAGTTGGGGGCGAGTAAAAAATTTGTGAATTCATGGATTGTGGGATTTTTCCCGTACGATAAACCGCGGTACGCTTTTGCGGTCATTATGGAACGAGGGCCCTCAACGAACCTTGTTGGCGCATCATTTGTGATGGGCGAATTCTTGCGTGGCTTGGTCACGACGGCGTCAGAGTATACAAAATAGGCGGGAGGCGCTAGGCCCAAAGGAAGACAGCCTATTAAAAATCAATGGGTATCGTTTGACAAAATTAGAGAATACCTGATACTTCCTTCTGCTGCCTCGATTTTACGCTATCGCCTATCAGCTAATAGCTCACGCCTTCCTCTATGACTGATACTCAAGAATTCCTTTCGCAAGAGAAATTTAACGAGCTCGAAAAGGAGCTTCAATTTTTAAAAACATCCCGCCGCAAAGAGGTGGCGGAGAGTCTCGAGTACGCACGAAGTCTTGGCGACCTCTCGGAAAACGCTGAATATCAGGAGGCGCGCGAGATGCAGGCGGCGCTTGAAGAGCGTATCGGGAAACTCGAATCAATGCTCAAAACCGCCAAGATTGTGGCCGAAAGCCATACTGATAACGTTGTGGTGGGATCAACTGTTGTTGTTTTAAAAGAAGGAGAGAAAGATTCTCGCCGCTATCAGCTGGTGGGGAGCGAAGAATCAGACATGGACGCAGGCAAGATTTCTTATCACGCACCCCTTGGTGCCGCCATCATGGGGAAGAAAAAAGGGGATACCGTGATGGTTTCAACTCCCAAAGGCAAACAACACTACAAAATCCTCGAGGTGAAATAGGCTGCTTACAGTTTACCGTTAACAGTTGACAGTGGCTGAGAGGAGTCTCAAATGCAGCTTGTGCAAGCTGTAATCTGTCGACTGTTTGCTGTAGACTGACATTCATGTTTTGGGCGGAGCGATTAGCAGAAGAGGCAGCGAAGCTGCATCAGAAAAAAATACAGAGCGGCAAGCCTCTTGTCATTCGCGATGAAAAAACGCCGTCGGGGCGCGTTCACGTGGGGAGTATGCGCGGCGTTGCTATCCACGGACTTATTTCTGAGGTCTTGACGCAACAGGGAATACAAAATGAATTTCTCTACGAATTCAACGACATGGATCCCATGGACGGACTCCCGGTCTATCTCGACCAAGAAAAGTTTCGTCCCTACATGGGAATGCCGCTTCGTGCTATTCCATCTCCCGATAGCAAAGCAAAAAATTATGCCGAATATTTTGCTGACGAATTCAAAGAGGTAATTAAAAACGCTGGATTCTCTCCGCGCTTTTATAACGTAAGCGAACTCTATCTCAGGGGTAAGATGGACGTGCCGATCAAAGAGGCACTCGATCGTGCCGAGAATATTAGACGGATCTACCAAGAAGTCTCAGGATCAAAAAAGGGAAGTGATTGGTTCCCACTCTCCGTCGTCTGTGAGAAATGTGGGAAGGTTGGCACGACACGTGTCTATGCGTGGGATGGAGAGAAAGTTTCGTACCGTTGCGAGCCCGAATACGTCGAGTGGGCACGTGGGTGCTCCCATGAAGGGACGATTGTGCCGTTTGGCGGCAATGCAAAATTTCCGTTCAAAGTTGAGTGGTCTGCAAAGTGGAAAGTCGTCGGCGTCGATATCGAAGGCGCTGGCAAAGACCACATGACCAAGGGCGGCGCGCACGATGTCGCGAAGGCTGTTGCAAAAGAAGTTTTTCGAGTGCTGGTGCCGTATGAGTTTTCGTATGAATTTTTCTTGGTTGGGGGAGGGAAGATGTCCTCATCAAAAGGAAAGGGATCGTCGGCAAAAGAAATCGCCGATCTTGTTCCGCCTCACATTCTGCGTCTCGCCCTTGCGTCAAAAGACATAAAGCAAGCTTTTAACTTCGATCCGGAAGGAGAAACCATTCCGACGCTCTACGATCTCTACGACAAGCTCGCGGAGGGGTACTTTGGCGGTACGAAAGACGACGATTACGGCCATCTTTTTGAGTTTATTCATACTTCGCAAGTGCGAAAGGGCATGAAAAAGCGTTATCTACCGCGCTTTTCAACCCTTGCCTATCTCGTCCAAATGCCACATCTCTCGCTTGAGGAGGAGGTGGCAAAAATGAAGGGGAACAAGCTCACGAAGGACGATACCGAAGAACTAAAAGAGCGAGTCGATTATGCAGGGAGGTGGCTTAAAGGTCATGCGCCGGAGAAGTACCGCTTTGAGCTTCAGAAGACAATCCCCGCAAACCTTTCCTTGAGCAGGGCGCAAAAGCAGGCACTAGGTCGCCTTCTCGCATTTCTTGAAGAGAAGCCGGATGCGAATGGGGAAGAAATCCATGCGAAGCTCCATGAGCTGAAGAGTTCGGTGCCAATTGAGCCAGCAGAGTTATTCAAGGCACTCTACCTATCATTTCTTGGAAAAGAGAGCGGACCCAAAGCCGGCTGGTTCCTTTCCGTCCTTGATCGAACCTTTCTTCTTGAACGTCTCCGAGAGGTGGTAAAATAATTCTCGATGTCTACCTCAAGTCTCTCTGCGTTTCCGCTCGGGCTCTCGCTCTCGGGAGTTCTCTCTATCCTTTTTTATCTTGTTTTGTTCGTGGCGCTTCTCATGACGGTCATCTTTCTTTACCACTGGCTTCGCTACAACTTAGGCGTCTTTCGCGCGATCATCGTCATTGGTATTTATGGGGTTGGACTATTTTTTCTTATGACTACCGCACTTGGGTTTCTTCTTTCGATATGAAATTTCTCGAAGCAGGGGAACGGGCGGTATTAGTAGTGAGACGTCACTGGTTTGTCTTTCTTGTGGAGGCGATTGTTATCGCCGCTCTTGCGACGCTTCCGCTTATTTTTATCGCCCTCATTCCGCAAAGTGTTGCCGATACTGTTTCGGTAAGTGAACGCACGGCAAATATTCTGGGGTTTCTCTACATGCTCTGGCTCACTATTCTCTGGATCATTCTCTTCGTCCGCTGGACCGTCTATTTTCTCGATGTGTGGGTGGTAACTGACAGGCGACTTGTTGACGTTCAGCAAAAGTGGCTTTTCCACCGGAGCGTCCTCACGGCACGGCTTGATCGTATTCAAAATATT
This sequence comes from bacterium, assembly GCA_005239955.1. Taxonomy (GTDB): domain Bacteria; phylum Patescibacteriota; class Minisyncoccia; order Phycocordibacterales; family SBAW01; genus SBAW01. The sequence goes on from SBAW01000039.1 coordinate 8,340, forward strand.
TCGATTGATGTTGAAGGCATCTTCGCCACACTCATTGGGTTTGGTGATGTAAAAATCCTCACGGCGGGGGACGATCCCGACATCATCATCCGCACGGCACGCGCGCCTGAGTCCGTGAAGCAGCGTATCCTTGAGCTCCACAACCAAGTCATCGAGCGGAATCGGCAGACCTTTAAAGACGGGGTGCAGTAATCAATTAAAACGAACAACGCGGGAGTTTGTGCTCTCGCGTTTTTCAATCCTGACTCCTGAGATAGAGTCCCCCTAACCAGTGCGCGATCCCTATCGCGCACTGGTTAGTCTTCGTGCCGACGAAAGGCGAAGTGATGGCGAAGCATCCACAGGAACCGCACGAGGCGAATTCCTCGCTCAATTGCCCACGGTGTCACCATCCCCACGAGGACGATGCCGATTATGGCGTAAACGGCAACGCGGAATTCGGAGCTGGGCAAGACTATCTCCTTCACTTCACTCCAGCCCTCGGCAAGCTTTTGTCCGATAGCCGCTCCGAAAGCGGCTATTTCCTGTTCCATTCATGCCTCCCTGGGCCAACTATGGCCGCTCTCAGCCTACATCAAGATGGTTTTTCATCGAATCTTTTGCTGGTGTGGATAAAGGCATGGGAAGTGGGAGAAAGTGGTATACAATTTCATATTAGTGGGACAAAGTGGGAAACGGTGAAAACCCCACCAATTCCTCTACGCACGCATGTTGATCGGCGAATATACACACTCTCTGGATCCTAAGAAACGACTTTCACTCCCTATGAAGTTTCGTAAAGAACTCGGACGGGAAGTTGTCATGACACGCGGCCTCGACAGTTGTCTTTTTATGTATGGAGCAAAAGCATGGGCGAAGATTGCTGAGAAACTCCAACAACTTTCTATTGCTCAAGCCGACACGCGCGGATTTAACCGCTTTATGCTCTCTGGTGCAGTAGAAGTTGATGTCGACGGGGCAGGAAGAATCCTCATCCCTGACTTTCTCAAACGTTTTGCAGGGCTCGGAACCAAAGTAGTGCTTGCCGGAGTAGGCGAGCGGGTCGAAATTTGGGACGAGACAGCCTGGGATGACTACAAGCGCCGCATTGAGAAGCAGGCTGATGCGATGGCAGAGAAATTAGGGGGAGTGTTGTAGGTCAGTTTTATCAAATAGCTCTATGAAAATCGATGAGCTGCGCGACGCGGGAAGATTGGCGAGGGAGCGATACGAGCATGTATCGCGACGAGCCAAGAGGGCTCCGCAACAATGCAGATTGCGATTTTCATCGAGCGTAATTGTTCTTCGTATGAAGCCCGAGGCTACTTTTCAAAGCGCACGTGGACCGCGGGCTTCATACGGAGCGCACACCACCGTACTCCTCAAAGAATCGGTTGCCATTCTCGAGCCAAAAGACGGCGACATTGTGCTTGATGCAACGCTTGGCGCTGGCGGTCACGCTGAGGCGCTTCTTGAAATTGCCGATATTACACTCATTGGGCTTGATCGGGACGCGCAGGCCATTGAAGCGGCGCGTGTACGCCTTGCACGATTTGGAAAGCGCGCCACCCTCATTCGCGGAAATTTTAAAGACGTACCGAAACTTCTTGCAGCGCAAGGTATTAAAACAATCAATAAGGCACTCTTTGATCTCGGATTAAGTTCGGATCAACTTGAAAGCTCTGGTCGCGGCTTTTCGTTTCAAAAAGATGAGCCGCTCCTTATGACTATGGAAGCGGAGTCGGACCTTACAGCGAGAGAGCTCCTCAACTCGTGGAGTGAACAGGCGCTCGCAAATGCCATTTTTGGATATGGCGAAGAACGCTTTGCCAGGCGGATTGCGAAAAAAATTGTTGAAGCAAGAACTACAAAACCGTTTGAGCGAACCGGAGAACTCGTTGAGGTGGTAGAGCGCGCCATTCCCAAACGCTTTCAAAGTCATCGCACGCACCCAGCGACGAAAACTTTTCAGGCGCTTCGCATGGCGGTCAACGATGAGCTCCGGAGCCTGAGGCAAGGCCTTGCGTACGTGTTTGATGTCATGACCCCCGAGGGCCGCATGGCAGTCATTAGTTTCCATAGCTTGGAGGATCGGGAAGTGAAGGGGTTTTTCGCCGGAAAAGTGAGGGAGGAAGAAGCGAAGGCCCTTACAAAAAAGCCTATAACGCCAAGCGAGGAAGAAGTTACGGCCAATCCACGAGCTCGTAGCGCGAAATTGCGGGCGATTGAAAAGAACTAATATGCAGCACCGACTCACATTCGACCGGCGCCGCCATCTTGTCCACGCACTGCTTTTCCTTGTTATCGCAGCAGCTGGGTTTTACCTATTTCTCACTGGTCTCTCGCTTGCCCATATGGCGAACCGCCAGTCACTCCTTACAAAAAGCAGTGATATACAAGTGAACGTCGGCACCCTTGAAAGCCAGTATCTTGCAGCAACGGAGAATATTACGCCCGCACTTATGAAAAAATATGGACTTATCTCCCCGCAGGAAACACATTTTGTTACGAGGAAACCCTTGGGTGTCGCAAGCGCGCTCCGGACCGATCTGTAGCCCTCCTCGGGGTATACTCTTTGATGCATGCGTCCCGTAGTAGAATTTCGGCTCGCTTTTTCTGTTGAACAGAGTGACGTTGATAATAGTCTGCTGTCGTATCAAAGGTCGTTTTATTCGTGGACTACTGCGCACGCAGTAAGCCGAAATTTCACTACCGGATGAGAGCAGCGTTTACTTTGCGACTGCGAATCGTCACCTTCTTCTTTCTTCTCGCGGCACTCGTGATAGCAGGGAGGCTCTACGTCCTTCAAGTCGTGCGCGCGAGCGCCTACAGCGAAAAGGCTGATCGGCAGTATGTAGCTCCTGCGGCAGGAATTTTTGATCGTGGTTCTATTTATTTTTCCGACAAGGCAGGGAACCTCGTGACGGCAGCAGGGCTTGCCTCAGGCTTTGGCTTGGCCATAAACCCCACAAAGATCACGGATGCCGCGGCCCTCTATGAAGCTCTTGCGAGCTACACCGACCTTCCGCGCGAAGAGTTTCTTGAAAGAGCAGGGAAAGAAAATGATCCTCACGAAGATATTGCGCATCATTTGAACGAAGCGCAGGCGAAAGAAATTGAATCGAAAGCGCTCCCCGGCGTGGTGCTCTATAAAGAGCGCTGGCGAAGTTACCCGGGCGGCGCGCTTGCCGCGCACACCATGGGGCTTCTCGGTTATCAAGGTACGGAGCTTGAAGGGCGTTATGGGCTTGAACGTTACTACGCCGACACCCTGAGGCGAGAGGGCAGTAGTCTCTATGGAAATTTCTTTGCGGAACTTTTTGCGGAAGTGGGTGACCTGGTGACCGCGCGTACCAAGGCAACAGCGGGGGATGTGGTGACTTCTATTGAACCAACTATTGAACTTACACTTGAGCGGGTTATTCGAGGCGCGATTGATGCCTGGGATGCGAAAGGAGGCGGAGGCATCATTATGGACCCAAAAACGGGCGAAATTCTCGCTTTTGGAGCGTTCCCTACCTTTGATCCCAACCAGCTTTCTCTCTCGGATCCCACCACCTTCGCAAACCCTCTTGTTGAGCGGGTGTATGAAATGGGCTCCATCATAAAACCGCTCACCGTTGCCGCAGGTCTTGATAGTGGCGCGATTCGCGCAACGACAACGTATTACGATCCGGGGTGTGTGACGCTCGATAAAAAAACGTTCTGTAACTTCGACGGGGAGGGGCGCGGAACGGTTGATATGCAAGAGGTCCTCAATCAATCGCTTAATACCGGTGTCGCGCACATCGCAAAGCGGATGGGGAATAAAACATTTCGTGATTATTTTCTTCGGTACGGACTGGGGGAAGAAACCGGTATCGACCTTCCGGGGGAAGTAGGGGGGCTTGTCGAGAATCTCAATAGCCCCCGCGACATTGAGCACGCGACGGCATCGTTTGGACAAGGTATCGCCATGACCCCTATTGCCACGGTTCGGGCGCTCGCCTCACTCGCCAATGGAGGATTTCTGGTAACCCCGCATATTGGTCGAGAAATTCGTCACACCGGTGGCCTTAACCGGAAACTGGCATTTGGAGAAGGGGAGCGAATTCTCAAACCGGAAAGTGCTGAGGAAATTTCGCGCATGCTGACCGAAGTCGTTGACGTAGCACTTCTTGATGGTATTCATAAAAAAGACCACTACAGCGTTGCGGCAAAAACGGGCACTGCCCAAATTGCGAGTCCCGACGGGGGATACTATGACGACCGCTACCTCCACTCTTTCTTTGGGTATTTCCCCTCCTACAACGCACGCTTCTTGGTGTTCCTGTACCTCAATGAGCCGCGCGGGGTAAAATATTCTTCGCAGACGTTGACGGAGCCCTTCATGGCACTTACCAGCTTTCTGATTAATTACTACAACATTCCCCCTGACAGGTAGCATATGTGGCTCAAATCCCTTCTAAAATCAGTCATCGTTGCAATCCTCACGTTTGAAGCGAAGCTGGTGCTCCGCAAATATGAGCCGACCATCATTGCGGTCACCGGGAGCGTGGGAAAGACTTCAACCAAAGATGCTATTTTTTCGGTCCTCAAGCGCACCCATTTCGTTCGGAAAAGCGCCAAAACACTTAATACAGATATTGGTGTCCCGCTCACGATACTGGGGTGCGAGAACGCGTGGTGGAACCTCTGGGGCTGGATTAAAAATATGTTCGATGGCCTTCTCCTCATCATCCTTCCCAGTTCTTACCCCGAGTGGCTCGTTCTTGAAATGGGCGCCGATCACCCCGGCGACATTAAGCATCTTGCCTCATGGGTAAGGCCGGACATTGCGGTCATAGGCCGCATACCCGATATGCCGGTCCACGTAGAATTTTTTGATTCTGGGGAAGCGGTTCTGCGGGAAAAAAAGCACCTCGCCGATGCGCTGCTGCCGCAAGGAACTCTTGTGGTATATGGCGATGATAAGAAAACCGAGGCGATGGGGAGAGAAGCGAAAGAGGCGGGCAAAAATGTTCTTTCATATGGCACTGACGAACACAATACCGTGCGGGGTTCGGAGCTAGAGATGATGGTTGATCGCATTGGCGGCCGGCCAACCGGTATGCGGTTTACCGCGCACGTTGAAGGAAAAGAATACCCGGTTCTGATCTACGGCACGGTTGGTCGCCAGCATATGTACGCAGCCCTTGCGGCGCTCGCCGTTTCGCAAGCTGTGGGGGTCAATATGGCTGGCGCGATTGAGGCACTCCAGTCGCATGAGACGCCGCCTGGCCGCATGCGGCTTCTTCCGGGAATTAAGGGAACGACTCTTATTGACGATTCATACAATTCTTCGCCCGCAGCGGTGGATGAGGCGCTCGGTGCCCTCTCACATATCCCGACGGGGAAGGGAAGAAAGATTGCGATTCTTGGTGACATGCTGGAACTCGGGAAATTTAGCGCTGAAGAGCATCGCGCGGTAGGAAAAAAGGTTGCGGGTATCGCGCACCTTTTGGGAACGGTTGGATTTCGAGCACGCGACATTGCCGACGGCGCACTTTCAAACGGTATGAAAGATAATGACGTACTTCAGTACGAAGATTCACGAAAAGCAGGGAAGGAATTTGAAGGCTTGATCAAAGAAGGCGACATTGTTCTCATCAAAGGCTCCCAATCAATCCGCATGGAACGTACCGTCGAGGAGCTTATGGCCGAACCAGAAAAAGCTGAAGATCTCCTCGTCCGCCAAGACCCCGAATGGCTCCGAAAGGCGTAGGGGAAAGTCTGCTGGCGCTACACCACAGATTGGTATACATTGGCAAGCGAACGGATCTTTACATGCCCCCAAGTGCCTCCAAACTCACACGAATGGGGAAAAAGAAATGCCGTATTCGCAGTCGCGTCCGATTCGTCGGGTCGACGGCCACTACCGTAGCTTCCGGCACGGCCTGAGGACTGTTCCGCACGGGAGCGTTTCGACGATGTCGGAAAGGTCGCCGTTCAACGGCGTTCACACGCCGGTCGAGAACTTCGTCGAGGTTGAGCGGCGCGGCGTCCGCAAGGGGTGCACGGTGGAAGTGCGCCTCCAGGAAAAAGCCTTACCCATGGGAGCGGGGAGGGTCAGCGGCTTCAACGAGCACGGCCTCGTGCTTGTTGCTGGGCTCAAAAACCCGGCCTCGCCCTTCATGTGCTACCGGATCGGCGTCGTGATGCCGAAGATCGGGAGCTGGGTCAAGGTCGGCATCGGCGACATCAGGGCGATCGTCAATCACAACGATCGCAAGAACCGCTGCTCGAAGCTCCACCTCGCCGATAGGCGACCCGTTAAGCTGGGCGACGAGGAATGGATCAGTTGGGATCTCATGACGCAGATCCCGACGCGCTAGTTGCCCGGCAAGAAACGAACTGTTCGATGGCGGGGGACTGGAGGTCCCCCGCTTTCGTTTTTATATATTTAAGCTTAAAATCTTCCCGTTAAGGCCCCATCGTCCCTGCCTGCGCAGGCAGGTAATGGTTAGGACGACTTATGTTCTACATATATCTAATAAAAAGCGAAGTAGCGGATTGGGTATATGTTGGTAGCACCGAAAATCTGGAGAAAAGACTTGCAGAACATAATCGGGGTGATGTGAGGTCGACAAAACATCGGCGGCCGTACAGAATCGTCTATTCTGAGAGTTTCGATTCGATAGATGCGGCACGAGCAAGAGAAAAACAGATAAAAAGGAAACGGACTGAAAAAGAAGCTATACTCAGAAAATTGGCCCCATCGTCTAATGGTTAGGACATCGCCTTCTCAAGGCGGTAATCGGGGTTCGACTCCCCGTGGGGTCACAAAAATAACGAGGATGACGCATCGCGTCAGCCGAGTATATTTTATGTATCCACGGGGAGTTGAAAGACGGAGCCGGTATACAAGATGAGCAAAGCGAATGCTTGTCGGCGAGTCGGGGTCGAGAACACTTGGTAAAGTGCGAGTTCCGGAGCACTTTACTTAGTGATTCGTGACCTAATCCCCGTGGGGTCACATGATCGAAGAAAGCGGACTGCTCCGCCTTCTTCGTATACATGTGACGGCCGGAGGCATGTTTCGTCAGCAGATGAAACAGCCGAGGCGGGGCCGGCGACCGAGACGAGCGACTGGTGAGCCGAGAGTTGTGGGCCACATAAATCCTGCGCCCGTAGGGCTCCACACAAAGAAGTAGTGCGCCGATGCCTAACTGCTACGTAAACCTGATATGATATATCATATCAGGTTTACGTGTTGCATGTCTGTAATTTAGAAGTAGTCTGGCGTGTTATACACTGAAGTCTATGGTTCCGGAACCGGGATTTTACTACCACTACAAGCACGACCCTGTCGTATCGGTGAACAATTATTCTTACGAAGTGCTCCATATCGGCCACTACGTCGAAGAAGATATTCCGGAAGAGATTCGCCGCATGGTTGTCTATCGGCCGCTCTATAAAGAGGCCTACGTCTACCGGGAGGGGAAGCTCTGGGACCTGCGCCCACTGTCCGTCTTCATGAGTTCAGTTGTCAAAAATGGGAGAGAAGTGACACGCTTTAGTCGAATTACAGACAAGGCTATTCTTGAAAAGCTTCAATCTATTCGTGACGAACTGTATTCATGAGCGACCAGATCGTCCTTATCGATAAGCCCGAGGGCATTACTTCATTTGGGGCGGTTACAGAGGTAAAGAGAAAACTTAAAGCGAAAAAAGCAGGGCATGCCGGAACGCTCGACCCCTTAGCAACCGGCCTTTTACTTATCGCCCTTGATGAGGAGACTAAAAATATTAGTAAGTATGTAGGGCTTCCGAAAACCTACGAAGCCGAAATTCTTATTGGTGAACGAAGATCAACGGGCGATAAGGAAGGCGAAATTATTGAACAGAAAACAGTTGACAGTCTACGGAATGGAGCTGTCGAGGAAGCTCTGAAAGACATGGTGGGAACACTAAAATTACCGGTGCCCATTTACTCGGCGGTAAAACAGGGCGGGGAGCCTCTCTATAGAAAAGTTCGTCGCGGAGAATCGGTCATTGTGCCCATGCGCCTTATGCAGGTGCGTAGCGCCACTCTTACCGGTGTGTCAGTTGAAAACGGCAGAGGACATATTGCCGTGACGTTTGATGTAGGAAGTGGCGTGTATGTACGCTCGCTTGCCGAAGAGCTGGGGCGGCGTCTGGGCTACCCCGCAACTCTTGAGGGGCTCCATCGCACCAAGGGAGGGAACTTTCGCGTCGAAGATGCTGTCTCGCTGGAAGAGCTAAAATAATCCACAGTCTATTCTCTAATTCGATCGCTTTGTTATCAAGAAAAAAGTCAAAAAACGAAGCGGGCGCTGACAAGTAGTCCGTCAGCGCCCGTTTAGCCGCGTAGCGGAAACCGCGGGGGCTTGCCCCCGCGATGGATAGCGTGCCCCGAACGGGGTACGCTATCCATCATGGAGCTGCGGCGTGCTGAA
>SBAW01000018.1 GCA_005239955.1 bacterium
CGGCATGCTACGGCGACTTCGCGTGGGGAGCCATTTTCGGCTCCCTTTACGCTAGAATCGTCCCCGATTTGGGTGTCATCTTGCGTTGGAGAAGACTCACCGTTGACAGGTGAAACGGTTTTGATATTCTCGGACGTAGGAGTTCATTCAAAGGTATAACGTCGTTGAGGTCCCCACATGAAACGTGTTGGGGGTTGGGCCTCAGATAGTCCTACGCGAAAAACGCTCAGGACACGATGGTTTCTGCTTGTGGTGAGTGTAATCGAACCATGTGTGGGAATCCGGTTCCCTCCGTAATAAGGGGAGCTCGTGTTGGTGGCGGTCAGTCGTCACAAAAAGCGGGTGAAGGAGTCTGCCATACTAACTGTTGTAGATTGGCAGAAAACAAGGTGGTATCGCGAAGTAGGTAGAAAACTCTTCGTCCTTGTGCACAATTTTTTGTGCATAGAGACGAGGAGTTTTTTGTTTGCTCCTTGAACCAAACCTTCATCAGAGAGGACAAAATGGAACGCATCATCAGACACGTCAGTCCGGCCTGGCGCCAGCCAGGTGACGACGAGCCGGGGGACTACGAGCTCATCCAGGTTTCAATCTTCTACGAGATCGAACCGATCAATGGTTCGAAAAACGGCATGGTAGACCTCAAAGCCTTGCTCTCTGCCGCCGTCTTCGTAGAAGCCGATGACAAACTGACACTCATCGCACCACCAGAGCAAGTGGAACAATATATGGCCATTATTGAGGCCTGCGCGGCGCAGCTCCACCTTACGCTCCGCGAAATGGAACGGGAGCAGCGATGGCGTTACACGCCACTCTAGAAAGCGAACTCGAAAATGGGATCGGCGCATCGCAAGGTGCGCCGATTTGATTTTCAGAATGAGAAAAACAAAACGGGCCGCGTCGAAACGCGGCCCGTTTACGCCTCTCGAGCGCCCGAACTAGGCGCTACCTGCCACCGTCTCGATGCGCCGGTGAAGCTCTCGAAGAAGCTCGGGAACTTTCTCCTCCGAAAAGAGCCCGGGGATTGCGATAGTCGCTTTACCATCGACGACGGCAACCCCGATGCTTCCACACGCACTCGTGAACACATCCTGGGCTGCAGTCGCTATGTCCAGCGAATCACGACCGACCAGACAAATCTCGACCATCGAGAGGAGAGGCTTACTCTCGCCTTGTACGCCCGCCGCGAGATCGTAGATGGTGATGGCCCGCCCCACCATGGCTGACCACCCGCGGAACATGGCGAAATGCGCGGCACCAGTGTCGACGAGACGATCCGGAAGCGCCCTGCATTCCTTGATCGCCGCATCGAGTGGAAGAAGCGGGAGGCGAAGGTATTGTTTCGCGATCGCCGCTCCCCTATCGAGGTTGGCTAGCCCGACTTGTAGAGCCGGGAAGATCTTGTATCCCTTCCCTATCATCTGCGCCCTCCATCAAAGACCTATATATCCCCAAAACAAAACAGCTCCCCTCGGGGAGCTTCGTGTCGTTTCAGAGTCGAACAACGCTACACAAGCTCCCGAGAGGTCTCGGTAATAATGATCGTCTTGATCACTGTGCTTGTGGAACGCTGTTCCATAAAAAATACTGTAACGGAAGGCCGACTAAGGTGTCAATCCCGTAGTAGATTTTGGCGATGCTCGCGGAAGCGAGCGGCCAGAGGCCGTCGCCAAAATTCACTACCGGATCAAGAAAAAGCAAACGCGGCCGTCTTTACGACGGCCGCGTTCCCTAGTGGAGACGTACGGGACTTATGCCAACGGCGAGGCGGCGGCCGAGGTTGCGGGGGGTGCCGGCGCCACAATGATCTTCGGCGACCCCGACTCTTGCAGCGCTGCGCACGCCTCAACGTAGCCACGACGACACACCTCGACCTTCTGGCCGATAAGGCCCCAGTCGGCAGCTTTCGTCGGGAACGTGACGTAGGCGCCGCGAGCGGTTGGTACGACGACGAAACCTTCGAAGCCTCCGAACCCGAGCGGTATCGCAACGCTGAGGGCACGACGCTCTCCTACACACTTCTCAACCGAGGTGCACCCGTGGATCGTAAAGGAGACGGTAGTCCACGCGCGGTCTTGTGAGACGCGAATGAACGATAGTTTCTTAAGCGGCATCTGCGCTTCCCTCCTTGATTGAAACCGAAAAGATCCTCATCTCCACAACAAAAAGCCCCCGGGTGGGGGTTCCTTTTCGTTCTGGAGTTTGGTTGCTCCTAACGAACAGAACCCCTACCCGTTTGGGTAAGGAGAAGGATGCCGAGAAGGCTGTTCTGTTTCATTAAAGCGACCATTAACCCTAGCGTAGCGCCGCAATAAAAACTGTCAATCCCGTAGTAGATTTTGGCGATGCGTTAAGCGCGGGCCGGAAGGCCCTTCGCCAAAATTCACTATCGGATCAACCCCTACCTAATTTTGAAATCAATTTTAACGTTTGAGCTCCCTTGTATGACAGATCGCGACTCTGCTGACGCGCTTCCTCCGGAGCCGTCCGTCCCACCACGCGACTCTACTTTCACATTCGACTCAACCCGCACTCCACCATTGTCATCCACTTCAATCTGTACCGTTCCACCAGGAACAGGAACCACCCGTGCTCCCTCAACGCTCGCAGAAAGAAGGACAATGGCTCCCTGGCCAAGCCTGTGGGCTTGTTTAAAGGAAGCGGCTGCATCGGTATACAGCTTCATCGACATAAGCTTGTCTCCTTGGCGCTGATATTCAAGCGCAAGCTCAATGTGGCTCTTGGCGCGCGCCACAATGTCGGGGTTGCGAAGAATTTTTTCAAATAATTTCGCTTGTGCGGCAGTCAGAACGCTCGATGAGCGCGCGCCAAGCTCTTGCGCCTCACCTTCTGTCACTTCTTCCCGATCATCATCATCGCTTGATCCGCTTGTGTCGTTGATGCGGAGTGAAATATCAACACCAATACGCGTGCTGGTCTTAAGCGCCACTATCAGACGGTGAACGTGGCCAATAACGCGCTTGAGGGTCTTATATGCCCCCTCAAGATCCCCCGACGCGATGAGCGTTACGGCCCCGTCATAGTCGGCACGGATGGCGCCAAGCTCGGTCGCAAACGTTGCCGCAACATCGGCAGAAAGCTGTCCGCGACTGCGGCCATCTTTCGCGCGACCGAGGAGATCTTCCGCGGCTGCGAGAGATTTTTTGGCAGAAGTTGCGAGACGACTCAGTGCTTCAAGTGAAAGGGTGGGGCCTGCTGAGACAGAGAGTGAAACGTCAGTCCTCAACGCCGCTTCCTCGGCAGGAACTGCTGAGAATGTTTCAATTCGAACATTTTCTTCTGCATGGTCTGTATCACTTCTGTCGGTACCTTTTGTCCCACGTTTTCCCTTCACCTCAGCGATAGCGAATACGCGAACCTTGCTGTGGGCAATCGTGGCAATGTGGCGGGCCTCTTCCCGCACCTCTTCTATGGCGTCCCCTAACTCTTCGAGGAGGTCGCCATGGGCGGCAAGTGTTGCGTCAAAATCAGAGGAAACGGAGAGCGCATCGTTTGAATCATTCTGTTCGAGTTCGTCAATTGCAGAAGAAGCTTCGGTGGCCTGCGTTTCAAGACGCATTGCCAATGTTGCTTCTTCTTCAGGGGTAATCTCTCCCGAAGCCACCAACGTAACAGCCTCTTCGAGACGACGCTCCACGCGACGTGTGTTCCACAGGGCTTTCGCTTCTGGCGAGAGCGCGATAGCACCGCGCAACTCTTCGTTGACCGAAACTTTGACCGGATAGAGGAGGTCGCCGGGGAGCGCTCCTTCAGCGGCATAGGATACTCCGCCGCCGACAAACAAAAGTGCAATGAGAAGCGCGGGAGCAAACCGGCGGCGCATGACAAATGCGATCACGCTCATTTCGCTTATGAGTCGATTGCCGAGAGGGCGCGCGGCGCGTACTGGTTTGTAGCCAATATATTCACGGAGAACATGAGTCATGCGCGCTTTCTCGCTTGCAGAAAGAGAGACCTCGCTCCCTAGTCGTTTGAAAATGTCTTCAAGTCTTTTCATGTTTTTTTCGTTAGGCATACCCCATTTGTTTGCGGAGCCGATTGAGCCCACGGTTGATTCTGACGGAGACGACGTTCTCACTCTCGCCTATCATCCGCGAAATTTCTTTGGACATAAAGCCGTCAACGAATCGTAGCGTAATGACCTGACGATACGACGGCGGCAACTCCTTCAGCGCTTCGCGGACAAGGACTAATGAGCGCTCGTCATCGAGTTTCGATTCAAGGTCGGTGACGCTTCCTTCATAGAGCTCCTCATAATCACCCTCGGATGCGCCTTCGCGCTCCAGAAGCTCATCAAGCGAAGAAGATGATTTTCGACGATACTCATCAATGATGAGGTTATTGAGGATTCGATAGAGGAATGATCGGAACTGCCTGACTTCCCCACCCCCGCGGATGTAATCCCAGGCTTTGAGGAATGTATCTTGGACGAGCTCAAGTGCCCGTTCACGATCAGATAACCTGAAAAAACAGTGCCGAAAAAGGGCGTCAGAATAGTTGTTGAACGCTGCCAGAAATGCTTCTTCTTGTTTCATGTGAACCAGTACTACTGTTATGCCCCTGTGGCCCCACTAATGTGTAGACGACTACATTGTGGACATCTTTCAATGGAACCTTCATGAACCCTTGGAGTTACTGGTTCAGTGCTTGGTCGGGGTGCCGAGAATCGAACTCGGATCGTCCGCTCCCAAAGCGGATATACTACCGTTGTATTACACCCCGACCAAGGACTGAACGCACGCGGTATATTACCGTTGTAATACACCTCGACAGAAGACTGAACGTTGCGTAAACAGGGCCATACTAACACGTATTTCAAATGTCCTTTAGAAGTGCGGTTTAAAGGACAACATTCGGGATATGCCGGACATAAGCCCGTTTGCCATCATTCTCAAACCTAACAGCGATAACGTCTATCTGCCAAGCTGTTTCATCAGAAACGTTTTTCTCCAAAAGATACGTTTCAATAGTTCTCGCCATCCTTTTCAATTTCCAGAGATGAATATTGTCTTCTGGGCGCCAATCATCTGTTTCAGATGAAACATTTTTTTGAATTTCACGTGAAATGCTCTTTACTTCAACGAAATGAATCGTTCCTTCTTTTTTCGTAATCACATCTATCTCACCCCACTTTTGACGATAGTTCCTTGCCAAGATTCTGTGCCCCTTCCCAATAAGGAAATTCGTCGCAACTTCCTCTCCATTGGCTCCAATCTTTGATCTCCGTTCATCGCTCCGCCACATGTATTTTCATATGAAAGAAATCAAAGTTTTCATGTGAAACTTAAAAGACATGTCCTTGATATACACATGTTCACAGAGTTATCCACAGGTCTTTTATAAAAAATCCTTATTTCTAGCCATTTCTATAACTAACCGCCCTGTGTGTTTCCGTGACCTTTATGAACCGTAGATGAAGAAAACTTAACTGATTCGCCTGTGCGGCCAGGGAGAATCGAACTCCCACCTCAACCTTGGCAAGGTCGCGTCCTACCACTAAACTATGGCCGCATAGTTCTTCTAACCCCAAACAACGGCAGGATAACAAACAATTGCCTGCACTTAAAGCTGCCTATCATGGCTCGGTCACAAGTTACTAAGTCTCGCATCGGCTTTGCCTCGCTACGACTAAGTACTCGCGACCCCACCTCGCGGTCCCGACTGTTCGTCGGGACATCGCTCCGGCTCGCGCAAGTGCAGAAAACGCTCTGCCTTTTCAGCCTTGCGCGACCGGCAGGATTCGGTCACAACTCGCACTTCGTGCGGTCGCGACCCCACCTCGCTGTCGCTAACGCGACCTGCTCCGGCCTTCGAATCCTGACAGAAGCCCATAAATGGGCTTCTTCCGACCGCTGCGCGCCCGGCAGGATTCGAACCCACAACCCCTTGGTCCGAAGCCAAGTGCTCTATCCATTGAGCTACGGGCGCGTCCAAAAATACTACGACAAATCAAGGGTTTTTCCAAAACGTTGTAAGAATTCTGATAGAATCAAGCGGTGAAAAGCCGCAACCTCATTATCCCTTCGGAAGTGCGTACGGTCACAGAAGCCCTTGAGAAAGCGGGCTTTGAAGCGTATGCGGTCGGCGGGTGTATTCGCGACTCGCTCCTGGGAATCACTCCCAAAGACTGGGATGTGACGACCAACGCAACGCCTGAAAAAATCCAGGAACTATTCCCTGAAACCTATTACAACAACACCTTTGGAACCGTCGGGGTGGTCTTTGAAATCCCCTCGCATGAGACGCTCAAGGTCGTTGAGGTAACCCCGTATCGCACAGAAGGGAAGTATTCAGATGCAAGGCGGCCCGATTCGGTTGCCTTTAGTGAGAGCCTCAAAGAGGATCTCAAGCGTCGCGATTTTACGATTAACGCACTTGCCTACAGCGCCTCAAAAGACGAGTTGGTGGATCTTTTTGATGGACAGGGAGATCTCAAAAACCGGATTGTGCGAGCCGTAGGGAAACCGGAAGATCGATTTGGCGAAGACGCACTGCGCATCCTGCGGGCCATCCGCATTGCGACCGAACTTGATTTTGCGATTGAGGGGGAGACGAGGGTGGCTATCCAAAAAACGGCCGAACAACTTGGTAAAATATCGAAAGAGCGCATCCGCGATGAGTTCACGCGCATCCTCAACGGAGATCGGCCAATGGGAGGCATCTCACTCGCGCATGAACTTGGGGTCCTTGCACACATCGCGCCAGATCTTGAGCGGGGGATTGGGGTAACTCAAAACCAAGCACACCGCTTTGACGTGTGGGAGCACAACCTGCGAACCCTCCAGCATGCGGCAAACAAGGGGTGGTCATTTGATATTCGACTCGCGTCCCTCTTCCACGACATTAGTAAGCCGGAGACACGCCGATGGTCCGATGAAAAAAAGGACTGGACCTTCTACGGACACGATGTGGTGGGGGCAAAGCTTACCAAGAAAGTTCTGACTGACTTAAAGTTTCCGCGCGACGTGATAGAGAAAACAGTGAAACTGGTACGCTGGCACATGTTCTTCTCCGACCCTGATAAAATAACGCTTTCTGCGGTTCGCCGCATTATCGCAAACGTCGGCAAAGAGCATATTTGGGACCTCATGCACCTGCGAATATGCGATCGCATTGGGACTGGGCGTCCGAAAGAGCAGCCGTTCCGTTTGCGTAAATATCAGTCGATGGTTGAGGAGGCACTCCGCGATCCGATTTCCGTTGGCATGCTAAGCGTCGACGGGAGTGACATTATGAAATTAACGGGCGAGAAGCCGGGGCCGCGATTGGGGTGGATGCTCCACGCGCTTCTTGAAGAAGTGCTCGACGACCCCAAGCGAAATGACAAAGAGCTTCTTGAAGCGCGCGTGCGTGAGCTTGGTAAACTCACTGACGAAGAACTCAAAAAAATAGGGGAGAGCGGGAAGGAAAAAAAGACGGGCGCGGAGGAGGCTGAAATCGCTAAAATACGAAGTAAATACTGGGTTTCTTAGGATTTTTGAACTCCAAATAAAAAGCCACCCGGAGTTGGTGGAGATCAACATCGGGCGGCTCGGTTGAAGGAGCCGTCTCGAGTTATCTCCCAAATCACCGGCATACCCATGTGTCCATTTTCGACGAGTAAACGTCGCGCAATTGATTTTAGCAGGGGAATTGCCGTATCGTGTCTGTGAAATACTCCAAACTGGTCCTTCGTGCGTTTCCGGAACGCTACGAACAAAAAGAACTTCAATACTTCAACGAACAATTTTGCCGCAGGTTCGTTTTAGGGGGAAATACGAACTTGGGGCCAGCCCTTATTATTAAATGTCCTTTAAAAGAAGTAAAGGACATTGGTGGGGAAAAGTGTCTTTGAGAAATTAGAGCGCCAGATCGATAGAAACTGGGCAGTGGTCGGAACCAAAAATATCCCTATGAATAAGCGCTTTTTTGATTTTTTTCTTAAGGGCCGCGGAAACCATAATGTAGTCAATACGCCAACCAACGTTTCGCGCGCGCGCGTTCGCCCAGTGGGTCCACCAGCTGTAGTGGCCGTTGCCTTTTGTGAAAAGTCGGAACGTATCAATAAATCCTGCATCAATCATCTGCTCTATCCCCTCACGTTCCTCTTTGGTGAAACCCTTATTGCCAACATTTTCTTTTGGCCGCGCAAGATCATCCTCGGTGTGCGCCACATTGAGGTCGCCACAGAAAATGACAGGCTTCTTTTTCTCCAACCGTTTCATGTATGACAAAAAAGCGGGGTCCCATTGTTTGTGTCGAAGAGAGAGCCGCGACAGATCATCTTTAGCGTTGGGCGTATAGACCGACACGACGTAGAACGTTTCGAATTCTGCGGCTATACACCGGCCTTCTTTGTTGGGATTGCCGTAACCATCGTCACCAAGTTTGTACTTCTCAATAAGATCGTCGGGGAGGCCAAAAATAACCTCGTGTGGTTTTTCACGGCTAAAAATAGCCGTGCCGCTATAGCCTTTTTTCGATTCTGCGGAATGCCAAAACTCTTCGTAATCGGGGAGGTCAAGGGGGGATTCATGCACCTCAGCCTTCGTTTCTTGGAGGCATAAAATGTCTGGTTTGTGTGTTTCGATAAACGGCATAAAGTGCCCCTTCTTATGGACCGCGCGAATGCCGTTCACATTCCAGGAAAAGATTGTCATCGGATTCATCATACCGACAAATGTCCATGTTGATACATTGATTGACGAGTCGTAATAAAAGTTGTTTGATGCGTGCTTAGAGGTTGGAGTGGGACATAAAGATTCCACCAACCAAGAAAACTGAACACCATTGCCCGAGAGGGCGGAGGAAATCCCATGTCCCGAAAGGGATGGATCGTCTACCTAGTGTGCCTGAGTCTTCTCCAACGCAAGATGACACCCAAATCGGGGACGATTCTAGCGTAAAGGGAGCCGAAAATGGCTCCCCACGCGAAGTCGCCGTAGCATGCCG
>SBAW01000052.1 GCA_005239955.1 bacterium
AGCATTTCTCATCAGCGGAGCGGTAACGCTCTGGGTGGTCTTCGCCGTAATCGGGGCCATCGATCTCATAGGGGGCTTTGGAGCCACTGACGCATCGTCGGGCGCTCTTTCCCGTGGCAGAGTATCGCAGGTTGCGGCACAAGAGCCGGAGCGAGCGGCACCAGTCTTTACGCCGCTTGCGGATCCTCTGACGCCGGCGCGCCTCATTATTCCAAAACTCGGCATCGATGCGACGGTGGAACCGGTCGGTCTCAACATCAAAGGCAACATGACGGTGCCGTCCACCTACCACACCGTGTCGTGGTACCGACCGGGAAGTAAAGCTGGCGCTTCGGGAAACGCGGTCATTGCGGGGCACCTCGACAATAGCCTCGGGATGCCTGGCATTTTTGAACGCCTCCATACGCTTTCGGTGGGAGACACGATCCATGTTGAAGATGCAAAGGACCGCTCGCTTCCGTACCGTGTTGTTTCACTCTCGGTCTACGATGTTGAAGATGCTCCCGCAGCCAACATTTTTAGTACGGAGGGGCCATCGCAGCTTGTTCTCATTACCTGCAACGGCGCATGGGATCACGAAAAGAAGAGCTACGACAAGCGCCTGGTGGTTGTGGCAAAACCAGTCACCTTCTAACAACTTATTGACATTCCAGGGTTTGTTGGTACGATAATCGCGTTTCGTGATAAGGCTCCGTTATAGTCTCACCTTTGTGTGCGGGCAGTACGGACAGGTCGCTTGCCACGAAGAGATTAGACAAGTTTAGACAACAGAATGGCAAAGAAACTGTTTGTCGGCGGTCTTCCCTTCCGGATGACTGAAGACGAGCTTCGAGAAGCGTTCGCCAAGGCTGGTGCAGTCGCATCAGTCGCGATCATCACTGATCGCATGAGCGGCCGCTCGAAAGGCTTCGGCTTCGTCGAGATGGAGGATGACTCCGCAGCCGGTGCTGCTATTTCCATGTGGAATGGAAAGGAGCTCGGTGGCCGCGTTGTATCTGTCAACGAGGCTCGCCCCCGCGCTTAAGGAATAAGACGCGTTTAGGAGTTCTCACTCCTAAACACAAAAGCCCCCGAGGGGGCTTTTGTGTTTCTGCGCACAAATGCGCAGACGCCGCCTTTTTGCCGTCACTCGTTGGTAAAAGTAAGCAAGCTTCCTTTTCTCTCACTCGCTTAGGCAATAATTCTCAAGGGTAAGCAGCAAACCGCCCCGCACGTACGTGCGGGGCGGTTTGCGTTCTCCTTCGGTATACTAGGCTCAATGAATCCCGTAGTAGAATTTCGGCTCACGCTTCGCGCATTCTTGATTGGTATGATTATTAGACGCAGCAGTCTCTGCTCTCGCTACTTCTACCACTTTCCCGATTTATCAAGCCGAAATTTCACTACCGGATGAAAACGTTTTTTATCCTCGTGGTATTTATCGCCCTCCTTTTTCTTGCAGCGACTATTGTGCAATTTGTCGCCCGTGTATTCATGGGGAAGACGCTCGTCTCGCAGGCAACTCCGTTTGAACGCCTGCCTGCCCTGCCTGCGCAGGCAGGGCAGGCAGGAGAAAAAGTGGGCACCACCCTGCACTTCCTCGTTATAGGAGATTCAACCGGAGTAGGGGTAGGGGTCTCGGATCCTCGGTTTTCAGTTGCGGGGCGCTTGGGGAGCGAATTTCCGAATGCGTCAGTTCGAAACCTCTCGAGAAGTGGCGCACGGACCGCAGAACTTCTGCCACTCCTTGAAGAGATTCCTTCCAAGTCATTTGATTTTGTACTTTTTCAAATTGGCGCGAACGACGTGATCCGCTTCACTTCTTACGATAATCTTCGGCGCGATATTGCGGCGGTTCTCAAAGAGGGGAATCGGATTGCGCATGCACAAGCGCTTATAACAGCAGGCAATATTGGCCTCGCGCCCATCTTTCCGTGGCCACTCTCTGTCATTTACACTCATCGTACGCGCATTGTTCGAGAGATGTTTATGGATGCGGCGAAAGAATCAGGGACGGTGTACGTAGATCTTTTCCGCGAGAAGGGCGAGGAGCCGTTTGAAAAAGATGTAGCCCGCTACTACGCGCCCGATAGGGAACATTTAAGCGATGAGGGGTATGGCTATTGGTTTGAGGCACTCACGGAGGCCCTCCGGGAATCACCGCAGCCGTTTCTGTATGGCAACTAGAGATCGTCGAGCGCTCCTGTCATTTAAGCGACTAGTTCTTGCGCATTACAAGAAAAAAGGACGTTCTTTCCCGTGGCGAGAGACGGCCGACCCTTACAAAATTATGGTGTCGGAAATTATGCTCCAGCAGACACAAGCGTCGCGGGTAGTAGATTTTTATAATCGATTCCTCAAGAAGTTTCCGACCGTGCGCGCTCTTGCGCGAGCATCACTTTCCGATGTGTATGCGACGTGGGCAGGCTTGGGCTACAATCGTCGCGCAAAGTTCTTACGTGACGCAGCCGTAGAAATCGTCAAAAGCTACGGCGGCAAAGTGCCAAAAGAGCTTGTCGAACTTCAAAAACTTCCCGGCATTGGCCCCTATTCTGCCGCCGCAATCCGCGCGTTCGCTTGGAACCTGCCCGGTGTAGTTCTTGAAACAAACATCCGCACGGCATTCATCCACTATTTTTTTAATGACAGGAAGAAAATATCCGACAAAGAACTCTTGCCGCTCATTGAAGCCGCACTCGCCCTCGTGTGCCAAGCCCGGGCTTGGCACAACAACAACATCAGCAAAAAGGTTAGAGACTGGTACTCGGCTCTCATGGACTATGGCGCATATCTAAAAGAGGAGGGTGTTCGTGCGCATCGCCAAAGTGGCAGCTACGTTCGTCAAGCAAAGTTTGAAGGTTCTGTCCGTCAAGCGCGCGGCAAAATCTTACGGGCATTAGATACACCCAAAACGGTTAAGGAACTCTCAAAAATTGCCGGCACGCAGACAGGTAAAGCGCTTGCGGCTCTTCTTCGCGACGGCCTCATCGAACGCGCTCAATTACGCTATCGCCTCAGCCGCTGATGTGCTCAACCCGGGTTGAGCACAAGTAAGAACTTCAGTTTTTTACTAACTCCTCACCTAAAACCTAATTCCTACATTTCTAGCGCGTGTCGTCGATGCGCATTGCGAAGAGCGCGCCCAAAAGCAAAATAAGTCCAAAGACCGTAAAGAGATAACTGAGGTCAATGACAAAAAGCATAAGTGATGCAAAGGCGATGCCGAACACATAGGCGACCGGCTGGAGCATCCGGAAAAGCGAGATAAGGTTCACGTTATTACTTGCCACTTGTTTAAAGAAGTACGACTCGGTCGTAATTTCTACAAATGCCGCACCGGTTTCCATGAGGAATATGAGGACCATCCATAAAAAAACACTCCCGACGCCAAGGAAGGGGACGGATGCGACAGCAAGTCCCATGACAAGAAAACCAAGGATCATAAACTCCTGCTCGCCCAAATACTTGTCAGCCCACCGGCCAATGGGGATTTCAAAAAGGACATACGGTGAAAGCGTTACGGCAAGAATAAGACCAATGGTTGGCCAGTCGTAGCCGAGGTGTTCGTGAAGGTAGAGCGGCGCATAGACAATAGACCATGCGTAAAAAAGGCGCAGCAGAAAATGTGCGCTGTATACTCCCGCAAGATTGGGATTCCCTGAAATGAGTCGAAGCGTTGGGAAGACGCGGCCGATGCCGATCGAGTGATACTTCGGATCAATAAATCGGCGAAACTTAAGCGCCGTGATCGCAAGAAAGAGCACGAGGAGTCCGGAGGCCATCGCATAAATAACGTGGAAATTTTCGCTGTTCCCCAGCACGTAGCCGATGAAAAGCGGTGCTGCCATAAAGGCAAAGTTCGCAAAGGCCAGATAGAGGCCACGCACGTGCCCCGTACGGTCTTCTTCTTTCCCCTCCGGATGGGTGTAGTTTTCAAGAAAGACGTCGAGCGTAAAGAAAATGAGCGGGTAGACCGCAATGTGGAGGACAAAAAGTGGCGCTAAGATAAACGGATTGTTTATCATCGCGAGGCCAAGGAGCGCTAACGCTTCGAGGCTTGTGGCGATAATAAGGACGCGATAATTCCCAATGCGCGAGAGGATGTGGGAGATGGAGAAAAAACCGGCGATAGCCAGAAGTGAGCCGCAGATATAGACGAGACCAACACCGCGCTCACCAAGAATAGTCGCGATGTAGCTTGAATTGAAAAAGGCAACGAAGGTTAAGTGAAGGTAGGCGAGAAAGCCAGCAGCGTAGAGCCAACGTACCGGCTTATATCGATGGACCTTTCGTGCGCGTTCAGTCACGCACACATTCTACCTCGCTTTATAGTGCTATACGCCGAGGAGAACTGGGATAACGATGGGGCGTTTATTGGTCCGCTCGAAGAGGAATCGCGCTACCGTGTCGGTCACCGTATTTTTCACAAAGTCGAAGTTAATGGGGTTCATCCCCTTTGTCGAATCCTCAACTGATTTCTTAATGATGAGGCGTGTCTGCGAAAGAAGCTCCTGGGACTCACGCAGGTATACAAAGCCGCGTGAAATAATGTCAGGACTTTTCTTTAATTTCCCCGTGCGGGTATTCACAATACCAATGATAACGAACATACCGTCTTGCGCGAGCATTTTGCGGTCGCGGATGACGACTTCTTGAATGTCGCCAATCGAGAAGCCGTCCACCATGCGAATGTTGTTTGGCGCTTTTTCTTTAAGCATGTGAACAGACTCGCCTTTATCGCGAATTTCAACCACCGAGCCGTTGTCTGCAATAACAACATTTTTATCGGGGAGTCCTGCCGCTTTTGCAATATCGGCATGGACGCGGAGCATGTAGTGGTAGCCGTGAAGTGGCATAAAGAATTTTGCCCCCACCTTCTGGTGAATCCACATCGTTTCGTCACGGTTGGCATGCCCTGAAGAGTGAACGTCAGCAATTTGATAGTGAATGATGCGTGCGCCTTGGCGAGAGAGATTGTCTTTGAGTTTCTGCACCGCGCGTTCATTCCCCGGAATAATAGATGAGGAGAGAACAATCGTGTCTTGCGGCGTCACCCGTACTTGCTTATGTGACTTCATGGCCATCCGCATAAGTGAAGAAAATTCATCCCCCTGCGCACCCGTTGCGAGAATGAGGATTTTATTTGGCGGCAGGCTCTCCATTTCTTCAGACGCAATGAAAGTACCTTTTTGCGGTTTAAGAATGCCGAGGAGCTTAATGATTTCAATATTGGTTTTCATGGAACGGCCTTCAACCACAATCTTGCGCCCATACCGCTCCGCAATCTCAATGATTTTCATGATGCGCTCAAGTTGGGAAGAGAAGGTGGCAATAATGAGACGCCCCTTGGTCGCTTTGATGATCGCCTCCATATTGTCGTAGACCGTTTGCTCGGGGATAGAAAACCCCGGCTTCTCCACATTGGTGGAATCAGCCATGAGCATGAGCACTTTCATATCTTTGAACATGCCAAACTCTTTCTCTTCTTTTTCGGTTGGCACGCTATTGACGTGCTCGAGCTTGAGGTCACCGGTGTGCACAATCGCCCCATGAGGGGTTTCAACAATAATGCCCATAGAGTCGGGAATGGTGTGGGTAACCGCAAAGAACCGAACCTGGAGGCCTCCCGCTTTGATGGTTTCTTCTTTTTCAACTTCGCGAATATCGAGAGGCTTCAGGTGTGGAAATTCTTCCTGGCGCTTCCTGATCATCGCGACGGTGAGGCGGCGCGAGTAAATAGGCGGGTAGCCCAAGCGGTCGATAAGGTAGGGAATGCCGCCAATATGATCGAGGTGGCCGTGGGTGATGAAGACACCGCGGATGCGGTCGCGACGCTCCTCAAGGTATTTCGTATTGGGGAGAATAAAGTCGATGCCCGGTGTTTCATCCTCACGAAACTGAAACCCGCAGTCAACGACGACAATATCATTGCCATACTCAACGAGACTCATATTGCGTCCGATTTCCTCGACACCACCAAGCGGAATGATGCGAATATTACCTTCCGCAAGAGGCGGGATGATGTCCTCCCCGTTACCGTTTCCATTTGGCATGGGCTCGCCGTTGGTGATGCGCACCTCTTCGTCGATGGGGCGCCGAGGCGCAGAACCGGGCTGGGGCTTTCGACGCGGATTGAAGCTACGTCGACGCCCTCCGTGCCCGCCTGCGCGGTCAGGCGCAGGCACGGCAGGCCCGCCCCCGTGGGGGGCGGGCCTCGGTTCCGGCAGACGATTTACGCCCCCCGCCGGAGTGCTTCCTTTGGGGAGTTGCCCCGAAGGTACACTCAGCGGCGGACGGTTGCCGTGATGAGGACGTCCACTATGTCGAGGTGGTCGTGCGTGGTAGGTACGGCGATGCGGCCTGCCGCTCCCTTGAGGTTGTGGTTGATTCATCATAGTAAAAAGTGTTGTTAGTTTTAGCGAATAGAAAAGAAAGAAAAAAAGTTCCCGGTAAACGCCGTCCACACGCGGTCGGTTTCAATAAACCACTCACGTACATTGAGGAAACGTTCAGAGGGGGTGGTGACGGTTCCTAGTTTAAGCCCCTTCACACGATCGGGGAATATGTAGACAAAGTGAGGAGCGTAGAGAAAAACCGCTGGCGTATCGCGCATAATCTCCTCGGAAAGCGCGAGTGCTTTTTCGTGCCTCAAGTCATCGCCGTCTGTGCGAAGTTCTACGAGCAGTTTGTCGGCCCTGCTATTGGCATAAAGCGCGATGTTGAGTCCCGGGTCATTTCGCTGAGAGCTGTGCCAGAACGCGAAGAGATCAAGTTCGCGCCCAATCACTTCACCAAAAAGCAGTGCGTCATATTTTCGTGGACGGATGACAAGCTGTGAGAGGTCGCTTTGTTCAAAAATTTCAACCGTGACCGACGCACCAAACTCTTCCCAGGCGTGCCTTAGGATTTCTGCCGTCTTCCGAAGATCAGGTACGTTGGCGGTTGAAAGGGTAAAGGAAAGTGTTTCAGTCTTCGATTTCATTTTCTTTTCATAAAGCCCCATTTCTTCACTTCGCTTCCAGCCCGCTTTTTCAAGAACACCACGCGCCGCCTCAAGGCGCTCCTCGGGCGTTCCCAAGCCTCCTTCTTCAAAGGAGAGGAGGCTCGGCGGAATGGGGCCCAAAACTGAGGATCCAAAGCCACCAAGAACCTCCTCAATGATTCGCTCGCGCGGCGCCACGAGATTGAGTGCCTGGCGTATTTCTTTATTTACAAAAAGCGGCGCCTGGCTTTGGTTAAAGAAGACACCAAAGACCCGGGGAAGCGGCACGCTTTTAATATCCTCGGGGGGCAGGCGGTTGACAAGCGAGGGTGAAATGTTGTGAATCGCATCAACCGCGCCATTTTGGTAAGCGGTGACAAGTTCTTCATCGCTCCGATAAAAGCGGAACCGCAGTCGCTCAATAAAGGCGCCGGTGCGCACATAATCGCCATTTCGGCGAAGTTCATATTCAGTTGGGATTCCCGAGGCGTCACGTTGAACCGCGTCAACGATATAAAGACCCGTGCCAATGGGCTCGGCATTGAGTTCGCTAAAAGGGAATTCTTCACTTCCCAATATGCCCCAGCGCTCTTTGGGAAGAATTCCCATGGTGAGGTTTTCTTCAAATGGTGCGTAGGGTTGTTTGAGGGTAAAACGCACGGTTTTTGCATCCACTACTTCAACACCAATCCCTTCCCAATTTGCACGTTTCGGACTTTTCAGTGCCGGATCTTGCGCCTTCGCGACCGTAAAGACGACATCTTCTGCGGTAACCGGGGTGCCGTCGTGGAAGCGGGCCTCCTCCTCAATAGTGACGGTGTACGTGAGTCCGTCCTCTGAAACATCAACTGAACGAGCAAGATCAGGCCGTAGTTTCCCATCGCTTCCTGCCCGCATGAGGCCTGAAAACACCAGTTCGGTAAGGTCACGGTCGGCATCAGAGACCGCAAGAAGGGGATTAATAAAGCGTGGGGTTCCGATAATGCCTTCGGTGTGTGAGCCGCCTACCGCTGGGATGGTCGTCAGAAGTGAGCTATTAAGCTGCCAGAGTATTGCTCCCGCAGAGCCAACAAGAACTAGACTCAACACCACTAGTACTAATTTGCCGGTATAGGAAAACGAGCCCACAATGGATTCAATGCGCGTAAGTGCACGGACAATCCGTGGCTTGCGCCAAGCGTCAAAAGAATCGCGGTTCACGACGAGAGAAAATCCGAAGTCCGGACAACGTTACTTGATAATACCGTGTAATTGGTCTGGTGAGAGAGCCTCGCCCCTACTATTGCCTAGCGAAGCGAGAGAAAAGAAAGTTTACTTGCTTTTCCGAGCGAGCGACGGCAAAAACATTTACAATCAGTTCTTATTGTAAATGTTATAGCACAAGTCCGAGGAATGCTGAAACCACAAACAGGGTCGCAATCACAATTGTCGCTCGGAAGAGAAACTTTTCGAATCCCCGGCGTGTGTGAAAACCGGTTGAAAAGTTATCTCCACCGCCGAGTGCCCCGCCGATGCCGGCCCCCGTTTGCTGGAGGAGGACACATGCCACAAGAAGTGCGGCGAGCGCAATTTGGATGTAGGGGAGGACGAGTGCGACCATTAGGGGCTACCCTACCAAAAAGGGTGAGCCGTGGTCAAGACGTGGAAGACATTCAGGATAGAGCCGGTAACCTGCCCTCACCGTCTTTAGTTTGACGGAGTGAAGGCCGCTTCATATAATGCCCCCACAACAAGGCGCAGGGCCGCCTTTTTAGACCTAAAAAATCATTACAAAGTAAACACTTTCAAACATATGAAGAAAGAAGGTTCAATAAAGGTTCAACCACTTGGAGATCGCGTGCTCTTGAAGCCTCTTTCAGCCGAAGAACTGGGGACCCGCAGTGCCTCGGGCATCATCATTCCGGAAACGGTTGATAAGGAAAAATCAGAACAAGGAAAGGTGGTGGCGGTTGGTCCGGGGAAGCGAGACGAGAACGGCAAAATTATTCCCCTGTCAGTGAAAGCCGGCGACCGCGTAATGTTCTCCAAATACGGTTTCGATGAAGTAAAAGTAAATGGTGAGGAACTCTACATTGTCTCGGAGTCCAATATTCTCGCTATCATCAAATAACGGCCGGCTATTACCTAATTCCTTAAACCTAACTCTTAAATTGTATGGCAGCGAAAACAATTCTCTTTGATGAAAAGGCGCGCCGCGCGCTTAAATCTGGCGTTGATAAGGCCGCACAAGCCGTGAAGGTGACGCTTGGTCCTCGCGGGCGAAACGTTATTATGGAACGTTCCTACGGCGCCCCGCAGGTGACGAACGACGGCGTTTCGATTGCGAAAGAAATCTCTTTTAAAGACAAGTTTGAAAATATGGGTGCCGAGCTCGTGAAGGAAGTCGCCAGTAAAACCAACGACGGCGCGGGCGACGGCACGACCACTTCGGTCGTTCTTTTTCAGGCAATCCTCGAAGAGGGCATGAAGCATGCCGCGATGGGGGTCAATGCCATGGGACTTCGCGCGGGGATCGAAAAGGCAGCCGATGAAGCAGTCAAAGCCTTAAAAGGAATGGCAAAGTCGATTGAAAAAAAGTCAGAAGTTGAGCAGGTGGCATCTATTTCAGCCGAGGATGCGGTGATTGGCAAAAAAATTGCGGAAACAATTGAGAAAGTAGGGAAGGATGGCGTTGTTACGGTAGAGGAGTCGCAGACCACCGAAATTGAAACCGACGTTGTTGAAGGTCTTGAGTTTGACCGTGGCTATGTCAGCGCCTACATGATCACGAACGCAGAGCGTATGGAAGCGGAATTCAAAGACCCCGCCATCCTTTTGACCGACAAGAAGGTCTCATCGATCCAGGAAATCCTTCCTATTCTTGAGAAGCTGGCGCAGTCGGGAAAGAAAGACCTGGTTATTATTGCTGATGAGATTGAAGGAGAGGCACTCACCACGTTCGTCCTCAATAAACTGCGCGGTACCTTTAACGTCCTGGGGGTAAAAGCGCCCGGCTATGGCGACCGAAAGAAGGACATGCTCCAAGACATCGCAACGACCGTTGGGGGGCAGGTCATTTCAGAAGAAGTGGGAATTAAGTTTGAGAACGCGACCCTCAACATGCTGGGGCGTGCACAGAAAGTCATCACCACCAAAGACAACACCGTCATTGTGGGTGGGAAGGGCAAGAAGGCCGACATCGAAGCGCGCGTTATGCAGCTCCGGAAGCAGCTTGAGCAAACTGACTCGAAGTTCGACAAGGAAAAACTGGAGGAGCGTATCGCAAAACTTTCTGGCGGCGTGGCGGTGATTCGCGTGGGTGCTGCAACCGAGACCGAGATGAAGTATTTAAAATTGAAGATCGAGGATGCCGTCAATGCGACGAAGGCTGCGCTTGCGGAAGGAATCGTTGCGGGAGGCGGCGTGGCGTTTGTGAAAGCTGCCATGAAGCTCCAGACAACGCTCGAAGAAGGCGAGAAAAAGATGAGTGACGAAATGAAAGCCGGCTACAACATTGTGGTGCGGGCGCTTCAAATGCCGCTTCGCCAAATTGCCATGAACGCCGGGAAAGATGACGGCTCGGTGGTGCTTGAGCAGGTAAAGAAAGGGAGGGGGAACGCGGGATACAATGCGGCGACTGACGAAATCGTCCCCGACATGCTTGAGGCAGGCATTATTGATCCGGTCAAAGTAACTCGCATGGGACTTCAAAATGCCGCTTCAGCCGCTGCAATTCTTTTGACGACCGAAGCCGCAATTGCCGAGGAACCAGAAGAAAAGAAAGACATGCCCGGTATGCCGCCAGGAGGTATGGGCGGAATGGACTACTAAGAGTCTTATTTTCCAAAACAACCGGTTATCCACTGTGATAACCGGTTGTTTTGTTGCAAGGGCAGACATCTGTCGTATATTCATCGCAGACGTAAAAAACTACTGCAGAAAAAAACTGCAGAACCGCAATGAGGAGTAGGCGATGTGCAACATCATTCCGGAGCGCTTCGCTGGGCTTCTCATTCGGGAAGTTACGGTGAGGCAGGGATTACCAGGCAATGGGGTCGACATCACGAGCGACTTCCAGGCCGAGGTCAAGATGCTTCTTGACCCGTACTTCATCTCTCCTCCCCGACCCGAGAGCCAGCGTCGGCTCTTTCGCGACTTCCTCGGTTCAGTTGGGGCTACGATC
Source organism: bacterium (assembly GCA_005239955.1). GTDB lineage: Bacteria > Patescibacteriota > Minisyncoccia > Phycocordibacterales > SBAW01 > SBAW01. The sequence continues at coordinate 11,124 of SBAW01000052.1, forward strand.
CGAACGGGATCGCGAAAGTGGAAAGAGAATAAACATACCTGGATCTCCGTCGTGTTTCAGGATTCATCGGAGACTCTGGTAGTGGAGATGCTACGAGATGGAGAGATTGCGGCCGGCCCCTGAGGACCGGCCGCCGCTTGTTTTACAGGAACGTTTTTGTTATAATTATCAAATGACTATTCTTTATATTCTGCTTGGGGTTTTAGCAGTCGTTGTTCTCTATGGCATCTTCGCCTATAACCGCTTTATCACGCTCATTAACCGCACCAAGGAAGCGTGGTCGGACATTGATGTACAGCTCAAGCGCCGCTACGACCTTATTCCAAACCTGGTCAATACCGTTAAGGGCTACGCAACGCACGAGCGTGAGGCCTTTGAAAAAGTAACGCAAGCTCGCGCGCAGGCGATTTCTGCCTCCGGTGCTGCGGCAAAAGGTAAGGCGGAAAATATGCTGACCGACGCCCTGAAGTCCCTTTTTGCAGTTGCGGAAGCGTACCCGGACCTTAAGGCCAACACAAACTTCCTTGAGCTTCAGCGTGGACTCTCCGATACGGAAAATAAAATTCAGGCGGCACGTCGCTTTTACAACGGCAATGTCCGCGATCTTAATACCGCTCTTGAATCATTCCCCTCAAACATCGTCGCGAATATGTTTAAGTTCGAACCGCGCGAGTTCTTCGAACTCGAAGCCGGGGAGGAAGCGGCACGGAAGCCAGTAGAAGTAAAGTTCTAACGTGGCTGGCCGCGTCTACTACAACAAACTTATCCGAGACAAGATCGAGGATAAGATTGTTGGTCTCGGAGAAAAGTGCGAAGTGCGCGAACTTACCGACGATCAGGAATTCGAACAAGAACTCCTGAAGAAGGTGGCAGAAGAGGCGGGCGCGCTTTCGCGTGCACGTACCCGCGAAGACCTCCTGGATGAGTTCGCCGACCTCATGACGGTGCTCGATGCCCTCAAAGCCCACGTAAAACTCTCTGATGAGGAACTCGCGAAAGCGCGGGAGGAGAACGTCGCGAAGAAAGGTAAATTCCAGAAACGTCACTTCCTTCACTGGTCCAGCGACCAAAACTACAAAAGTAACGAAACTCCGCAAGGCCTGAAGAAGGGTAAGTAGGATTCCATTGTTCTTCCCTCTTCGTTTGGTATATTCTGCTAACGCCTAATGCCTAAATCCTAACGCCTACTTTTCTATGGCTACGCTCTACACCCACAAAGACAGCAACATCTTTAAGACTTGGCTCCTTATGGGGGTTTTCTTTGCGATTGTCGTAGGGGTAGGGTGGGCGATTTCGTGGTATTACCAAGACCAATCGATTCTTTATATTGCGATCGGTTTTGCCCTCCTTATGAACGTTGGGAGCTACTGGTTTTCCGACAAGCTTGTGACCGCCATGACGGGAGCGAAGCCGGCGGACGAAGGGCAGTTTCGCGAGCTTCATCGGCTTATCGAAAATCTTGCTATTACCGCTGGCCTCCCAAAGCCCAAAGTCTATATTGTCGAGGACCCGGCACCGAATGCCTTCGCGACCGGACGCGACCCCAAGCATGCAGTTGTTGCGGTAACAACCGGACTTCTCTCGATGCTCGATAAAACTGAACTTGAGGGTGTGATTGCGCACGAGCTCTCCCACATCGGGAATCGCGACATGCTCGTTATGACAGTCGCTGTTGTTTTAGCGGGTTTCGTGACCATCATCGCTGACATGTTTTTGCGTATGAGTTTCGCAGGTGGAGGAAATCGCGATAGTAAAGGGGGAAACTTCTTGGCGATTCTCACGATTGTCGGTGTGATCTTGGCCCCCATTGCCGCAGCGCTGATTAAACTGGCGATTTCTCGCCGACGCGAGTACTTAGCCGATGCGTCCGGCGCACTTTTAACCCGCTATCCGGAAGGCCTCGCGTCGGCACTTCGTAAAATCGGCTCCTACGCCGCCCCCATGCGCAAAGCAAACGACGCGACGGCACATTTGTTTATCAGCAATCCCTTCGGCGCCCGTGCCATGAAAGGTATCGCCCATTTGTTTATGACTCATCCGCCGATTGAATCCCGCATCACAGCCCTCCTTGACGGAAGGGAAGCGCGCTAACGAGCGGCAAGAAACGCCGCCATATATGGCGATATATCGCCATATCCTCCTCACGCCTTCTTTTCTCTTATGGCTTCTTTCGTTTATTCAATAACGATGGACGCAATACATTCCCCGCAAGGGGTGGCAACCCAGCACGAGAAAATTTTTCGATATTTTCCCAAAACACCTCTTGTTCCTGCAATTTCTTTATTTCAGCAAGAACGTGCTCATAACCGCCCCCATCAAGCATCTTTGCGAAGCGCGTGAATGTGGAAAAACTAATACACAGTCGCTTCATAATGGCATAGGAAGAGAAACCCGCATTAAGCATCGCAATAAGTGCAATACGTTTGCCTAACATTATCCGCTCCGTGTCGGTCAAAAGTTCATTAACGAGGGTTTTTCGAACACGCAAAGATTTTGGTGCCGCCAAAAGTGAGACGGATAATTCTTCGATCTTCCGCAGCCATTTTTCACTTACCTCTTTTTGTGATACGTGGGTCATATGGCGATATATCGCCATAATACCACCTCGAAGAACTAAACAAATAACCGTAATGTGGTAAAGTCATCGGGAAAAATTGGAGAGGTGCCAGAGCGGTCTAATGGGCTACCCTGGAAAGGTAGTGTATCGGAAACGGTACCGGGAGTTCGAATCTCCCCCTCTCCGCTAGAGTTTTTTCGCCTTTCCCAGAAACATCAGTTGACCGTCTCATTTATCTACCTTATAGTATTGCTACCTCTGCTACTCTACAGAATTGCCATGAAACAACTCACCAAGAGGATGTTTGTTTTGATTCCAGCGCTTGCGCTCGCGACTTTTGCGTTGCCAGTTTTTGCGGTTAGTACTACGAACCTTGAACGTGATTTCCTTCGTGACCGGGGAGATCGAAAGATTGTCGTTTTTGCAGAAGGAGTTACCGAGAGTGCACGTGATGAAATACTTGAGGCAACGCAGGGACGTGTTGTCCATCGTTTTCGACACGCTCTTTCGGGTGATGCGGTTGAGGGACTCGGTGCCGAGAGTGTGAGAGCACTCCTCCATGACCGGCGAGTGGTCCGCATCGATGACGATGTGGTGGTTCATACGCAGGCACAGATGCTTCCCTGGGGCATTGACCGCGCTGATGCCGAACTGGTATGGCCCGGGGGAAACACCGGAAGCGCGGTTAAGGTTGGCGTCATTGATACGGGTATTAGCCTTTCTCACCCCGACCTCGCGTTAAATATAAAAGGAGGCTACAACGCAATTCGCTTCACACGAAATGCCAATGACGACAATGGACACGGATCTCATGTGGCTGGCACCATTGCCGCGCTCAATAACACGCAAGGCGTCATCGGCATGGGGCCTTCGATTCACCTCTATGCCATTAAGGCACTCAGTTCAAGTGGTTCAGGCTACCTTTCAGACATCATCGAAGGACTCGACTGGGCGATTAGCAGAGACCTTGACGTGGTGAACTTAAGTCTTGGCACCGCTTCGAATGTTCAATCGTTTCATGATGCTATTACCCGTGCCTATAACGCCGGTATTGTGATTGTCGCGGCGGCCGGAAACTCCGGTGGCTCCGTTATCTACCCTGCGGCATATGAAGAAGTGATTGCGGTATCGGCCACAGATTCGGGTAACAATATCGCCTCTTTTTCTTCACGCGGTCCTGAAGTTGATATCGCTGCACCTGGTGTGTCCGTTTATTCAACCTACAAGAGCACGAAGTACGCAACACTTTCCGGCACCTCAATGGCAGCGCCCCATGTTGCAGGCGCGGCGGCCCTCCTTATAAAAACGCCGGTCGGCCTATCCGATACTGATGGCGACGGTGTGTGGGACCCCTCTGAAGTGAAAGCAAAACTCCAAGCGTCTGCAACTGACCTTGGTGCCCCCGGTTTTGATACCCTTTTTGGTGCCGGCCTTCTTAATGCTTTTGCGGCGGTACAATAGTGTGATGGAAAAAATCAAAATCGAAAATCATACGTTCTCCTTTGGACTCTGGTGTATCGGGTGGCTTTTTACGATCGGATTTCTCAAACTAACATTCTGGCAGGGAGTACTTGCGATTATTATCTGGCCCTATTACGTAGGCGTTCACTTTAGCGTCATTCCGTAACAGAAGCGGACATTATTGGTTATAGTTATTTTCACTATAGCCATGGATCGAAACCTCGCGCTTGAATTTGTCAGAGTCACTGAAGCGGCAGCGATAGCTGCCGCCAAATGGGTGGGGAAGGGTGATGCAAAGGCGGCTGATGGCGCCGCGGTTGATGCGATGCGTGATCGGTTTAACCAAATCGATTTTTCTGGCGTTGTTGTCATTGGCGAGGGGCAGAAGGATGAGGCGCCGGAACTTTATACGGGAGAAAAAATCGGCAAAGGCACTGGCCTCGCAATGGACATTGCGGTTGACCCATTGGAATGCACTTCAAGTGTCGCGCATGGGCGCCCTAATGCCCTGTCTGTCATTGCCTCAGGACCACGAGGAAGTCTTTTTTCAGCACCCGACACCTATATGGAAAAACTTGCGGTAGGAAAAGTCGCCGCAAAAGTCATTGATATTGATGCACCGGTCGGAGAGACAGTACGAAAAGTTGCGAAGGCGCTCGGGAAAACTTCTAAGGAAGTAACGGTCGTTGTCCTTGATCGTCCTCGCCACGAGAAGCTGATTGGGAAGATCCGCAAGGCGGGTGCACGGGTGCAACTTATTACCGATGGCGATGTTGCAGCCGGTATCGCCACCTGTCTTCCTGAATCACCCACAGACATCCTCATGGGAATTGGTGGCTCAACAGAGGCAGTTTTGGCCGCCGCGGCAATCAAGGTTTTGGGTGGCGAGCTCCTTTGTCGGTTCGCCCCCCAGGATGAAAAGCATGAAGCTCTTGTTAAAAAGGCCGGGCTCACAAGAAAGAAAATCTACCGCACTCGCGACCTTGTAAAAGGCAACATGGTAACATTCACCGCAACGGGCGTTGTTGATGGTCCTCTTCTTTTGGGAGTTCGATTTGCTAAAGAGCGAATCACCACACATTCGTTGGTTATTCGTGGACAGTCCGGTACCATTCGATACATCACCACCCATCATCGATATGGAAGATAATCTAAAAGAAACTGCGCGCGCTATGGTCACCCCCGGCAAGGGGATTCTTGCGGCGGATGAGAGTACGGGGAACATTGAAAAAAAGTTTGCGAAACTTGGTGTGCCGTCGACGGAGGAAACGCGTCGACAGTATCGTGAACTCCTCTTTACCACCCCCGGTCTTGGCATGCACATTTCGGGCGTAATTCTCTACGACGAGACATTTCACCAAAGTACCTCTGGCGGTAAATCTTTTTTGAAACTCCTTACCGAGGAGGGTGTGCTACCAGGAATTAAGGTAGACGAAGGTACGACGGGGTTCGCAGGTTCTGAAGTTGAAAAAACAACAAAGGGTCTCGAAGGGCTTCCAAAGCGTATGCCAGAGTATGCAAAAAAGGGCGCAAAATTTGCGAAGTGGCGTGCGATTTACACCATTGGTGACGGATTCCCAAGTGACAGACTCATACAACAAAATGCGAAAGACTTGGCCGCCTACGCCAAAATCTGTCAAGAGTCAGGCGTTGTGCCAATCGTTGAGCCGGAAGTCCTTATGGACGGCAACCATTCAATTGATGCCTGCAAGGAGGCAACAAGACGTGTACTTGTCGCAGTATTTGAAGAATTGAGTAACACTGACGTGTCGATTGAGGGAATGATACTGAAGCCCAACATGGTAGTGCCCGGAGAAGCACACGCACGCAAGGCGTCTCCCGAAGAAATCGCCGATGCGACACTCAATCTTTTGAAAGAGGTGTTACCGAGCAACCTTCCCGGAATCGCGTTTCTCTCCGGTGGGCAAAGTGAGATTGAGGCGACTGAAAATCTCAATGCAATGGCGGAGGTTGGCCCCCATCCCTGGAAACTGACCTTTTCTTATGGACGGGCACTCCAGAGTTCGACGCTCAAGAAATGGAATGGCAAGAAAGAAAACGTCTACGAGGCGCAAAAAGCCTTCTATCACCGGGCAAAAATGAATGGCCTCGCGACGCTCGGCAAATACAAGCGCGAAATGGAGCAGGAACTCCTCTCATAACTTAAATTCGGTCGGCTTTTTCGGAGAAGAAAATATTCCGTGGCTGAATGCCAACGGAAACCGCGTGTTTGGTGATGAATTGCTTGAGTTCTTTGGGGCTTTTGAACGAATACACTTTTTTGCCTTCGCGCGCTTTCCATACGCCGACGCGATTTAAGACATCGATTTTATTAATGACGAGATGAGTCACCCCATTCATCTGTGCCGCCTTTTTCATAAGGTTAACGTCAACCCAGTTGCACATGCGGGGACGTCCGGTTGTTGCCCCGTACTCCTGACCTTCTTCACGAATTTTTGCAAAGATAGGTTCGTTTGGTTCAAAGGGAATGCGGGTTTTCCCCACGCGTGTTTCGTAGGCTTTTGCAACACCCCACACATGACGCACTGACTGCGGAGGAAGAGCTGAAAGAAGTGCCCCACCCACGGTGCAGTGGCTACTCGTGACGAATGGATAGTCACCCCAGTCGATATCAAGCGCAAAGCCTTGTGCGCCTTCTCCGAGCACCACTGCCTTTTTTCCGTTCTTGCCGTGAAATTC
>SBAW01000006.1 GCA_005239955.1 bacterium
CCCTTTCCCCCGCCGATCCCCTCCCGAGCGGCAGTCATGGGAACGACGGCCCACCCTGCTTCTGGATTTGTTCGTATTATTGAAGCGGATGGCAAAACATACGTGCGTTTTGAGGAATTTAGTACGATAAATGGCCCCGATCTTTATGTGTACCTTGCCAAAGACCTCGATGCCGCGACATTTGTGAGTCTCGGTCGTATTCGCGGCACCGAAGGAAATATCAACTATGAAATCCCTGCGGGAGTGACGGTCTCAGACTACTCATACGTCCTCACTTGGTGTAAAGCCTTTGGGGTTTTGTTCAATTACGCGAAAATCGATTCATAAGGCTCAATACATAAAAGATATGAGAATATCCCACATCATCCTTTTGCTTCTCCTCCTTATCGCCGCGGGCGTCGGTTATCTCGTATGGAGTAGCGAGAATAAGGACCCCACTCCCCCTGTTTCGATCACGAGTTTTGAAGACTGTGCCACCTACTATGCGGTCATGGAAAGCCACCCCCGCCAGTGCCGCACCCCCCAAGGCACACTGTTTGTCGAATTTATAGGCCTGCCTGCGCAGGCAGGAAATGAGCTTGAAAAAGCTAATCGTATTGTCATTGAGTCTCCCCGTCCGAACGGCAAGGTCGTGAGTCCCCTCCTCATCAAGGGCCGCGCACGGGGCAACTGGTACTTTGAAGCCTCCTTCCCCGTAGAGTTACAAAACGCCAGTGGCACCAGGATTGCGATCACTCCCGCACAGGCAAAGGGCGAGTGGATGACCGCGGAGTTTGTGCCGTTTGAAGTTACCCTTACCTTCCCTCCTCAGCCTGCGGGCTCAAAGGGAACGCTTATCCTCCGCAAAGACAATCCTTCGGGGCTTCAAGAACATGACGACGAACTCATCGTCCCGGTGGTGTTTTAAAACTATGGATTTTCTTCTCTTACCTTCTCAGTACGAGGAGAGTAATCCGGACCCGCAAGGGGCGGTTCAGAAAAGAGTTCCTCAGCCAAGACAAGCCTGAGTTTTACTCCGCGTTTTGCGTACACTGCATAAATGCCGCGGAGAGCTCCGTCACGAAGTTTCTCAGAGCGGTTGGAATCGTATGCAAATCTTTTTTGCGCATCATTAAGGGGAAGTCTTCGGTATTGCTCTTCAAGTAGTAGGTCTCCGTATGCCCTTGCGACTTCCAATTGTTGCGGACCAAAGAATCGGTCTTCAATGCCGTTGGAAAATAGTATATTTATATTCTCAAGGATGAGCGGGGCCATCTCCTTACTTCCTGAAGGTGACAGCATGCCTAGTCCTCGAAGGTTCCATTCCACAAGCTCACGGACACCCGGCGAGACGTTTTTGAGTCCATCGCGAAGGAGTGGAAGCAATTGCTGCGCCAATTGAGCTTTTTCAGATTGTATCTCTTTCTCCCGTCGGTCAGCGCGAGCTTCTTCATGTGGTCCCTCCTCCGGCATAAGTGGCCGGAAATACCACACGTTGCCGCGTCCATCAATGACCCCATAGAACCAGGAGAGTGAGAGGCTCTTACCTGCGCGCATACGTTCAAATTCCGAGTGGTAACGATTTCCCCTTGCGTTCTCCACATCTAAGCCGCTTGGCGGAAATATCGGCACTGGCCCCTGAAGCCGGGAACCGACAGCAATCCCAAATGAACTTCGGGCGGGGTGTGTGTGAATATCGCAGAAACGCGAAAAGTGGTCCTCCTTGTCGCCTCGCAGATAATTGTATTCCTCAAATACGGATCTGCGCACAGAAGTTTCATTTCCGGTGGCGACTGGAAACCACTGTATATTGGCGCTTTTTTCGCGAATGCAGGTCACTCCTACTTCGCGAGGGGCCGTGCGCGCACTCTCTTGGAGCTTTTCGATGCCGTGTTTCCAGCTTGCGCGACGCTCTATTTCCGCCGCGCGAATATCTTTGTGTCCACTGGCCACCTCGATAACTGGCCCAGCAGCTACTCCGATCGCCGCGGCAACACCTTTGCGAAGGAAATTTCGGCGCGAGATGCGAGACGATTTTGAATCAGGTCAGTTGAGTTTCTCGCTCATGCCGAATCCTTCTCCGACCGTTCCTTCAAGACTTCAGCCTTCCAGCCGATCATGTTGGCAATAAGCTGAAGAAATGATCCAACGCCCGCAACCGCAAGAATGAAGAGCGGGAGCCAGAACCACTCCACCGCAAAATAAAGATACACAACCGCAAGCGATGCCCAGACCCCGGTACACCAAGGACAGGCTAAAAGATCAGACATGGTCCGCAAGGGCCCCCGGGAGTACGCCACATAATCGACGTACACAAGCCCGTCACTCCCCTTTACTTCGGTGCGCTTCTTGAAGAGATCGCGAAACCACTCCGTAATTTTGTCATAGGTAAAGAGCCGGATGATGCGGAAAACCGCCAAAGGAATCACGATAAGGTCGAGGGTCGTGAGGTAGAGCGCAAACATACCGGTCCTTCCGTAAATGTCGTAGACCGCAAGAGCGAGGAGTACCGCATAGAGGATTGAAAAGACAAAATTCCAGAAGTGTTGGTCGTTTTTTTGCTCCATGAGTAGTCTTCATGATACTGTGCGCTACACTATTTGTCATGAGACGAAGCATCCTCTTCTTTTTCCTCACCGCGCTCGCCGCGATTCTCACCTACGGGCTCCTCGTGGCTATTTCCGCGCTTTAGGCAATACAATTTTTTTATTGGATGCCGAGAATACCTCGCGACCTGTCGCGAGGATGAGAGGCAAACAGATGAGCGGCGGCGGCGGCCGCCTCTGCTACCAAAAAACCGGCCCGGCTCGTCCGCCAATACCCCGCCGCTTTGGCGGCGGGGATGGCGAGACGACCGGTTTATCGCAACCGTGTGATTCGAGATTCATTTTTCCTCTTCGTCAATTCCTAGAGGGACGGCTTAAAACAAACATATTTTTTGTCCTTGAGCGCGTCCTTTATGCACCTTTAAAAGTTGTACACACCTCAGGGCGCAATCTCCCCGCGCCTCAAAAAGGCATCGACCTGCCCCTGCTATAGTGAAGAAACGCGAAACTTTTAGAGCTACTTCCGGAGGACGACCGGAGGTGTTTTTGAAGCCCCGCGGAA
>SBAW01000043.1 GCA_005239955.1 bacterium
AGCGAAAGAGGCAGAAAAATTTAATAAGCATGGCATTGACCTTACGGTGTATCCGGAGAATGTGCCCGGGGCGAACGTCGTCCACGTGTCGGTTAAAGACGGGCACTTTGAGAAGTTTTACGATACGGTAAGCACCTTTATTTATTACATCGTGAAGGGCGTCGGCACCTTCTATCTCAATGATGAACCGGTTACAGCGGAAGGAGGTGACCTCATCGTGGTGCCACCAAACACACGTATTTATTATTTTGGAACGATGGAGATGGTGCTCACCACAACACCTGCATAGCGCGCCGAGAATGAACGTCATGTGCGCATGATCGAAAAGAAGTCATCCTGACGGTCTTCACAGAAGACTGTTACTGCTCGGCAATTCTGATATACAATAAAGCTGTACCTTTTGGGTATACAGCTTGTATGTTAGCGAAAAGAATTCTCGATAGACTGTACTCTAAAGAAGGCCTGTCTGGCCTTCAGATCGCAAAACGTCTTCCTTGTTCAGCAAATAAAGTTGAATACTGGTTGCATAAACATAAAATCCCAAAACGCAGCATTAGCGAAGCAATTTACAAAAAGTGGAATCCGCAAGGTGACCCTTTCTTTTTTTACAAACCATCCAATATTCCGGAGGCCATTTTATACGGAATTGGTGTGGGTCTTTATTGGGGGGGAAGGCACCAAAAGTAATCTGCGAGCTGTTCGATTGGGGAATACTGATCCTCGCCTGATACGGAAGTTTATCGATTTTCTCGTGACCTTCTATCAAATTGATAAGAAACGTTTACGATTCGGTCTTCAAATTTTTGGTGATATGGATAAAAAAGCAGCTCTTCAGTTCTGGATAAATCATCTGAAGATTTCTCAAAAACAGTTTTATCCAAGCATCATCATTACTCCACATCGTGGAGTAGGAAATTATCGCCAAAAGACAAAGTACGGAGTCGTAACGGTTTACTTTAACAACCGAAAGCTCCGTGATATTATCTGCCGTGCCATCGAGGAAGAATCGATGTGTTAAAGCCGAGATAGCTCAGCTGGTAGAGCATCCCCATGGTAGAAAAACTGCCCACCGCGTCGGAAACGGTTCGGTGAATCTCGAATAACGGTCAAAGGCCCCCATCCGCCGATTTGGCGGAGGCGGAGACCGTGGCGTTTGTAAAAACGCCCGAACGACTGACAAGAGGAGCTACGTCTTTCAAAGATACGCTCAAGATACAGTCTAACCTCGTACGGATAGAAAACGGCGAGTACTAGTGAAGGGGAAGGTCCCCGGTTCAACCCCGGGTCTCGGCTCAGAGAATTGCTACAATATACCTATGATTTTATCGGGAACGCATATCGCAGAGCTCGTAAAGAAAGGAGAAATTGGTATTGATCCGTTTGACGATAAAAATCTCAGAGATGCGAGTTATGTCTTTACGTTAAGCAACCGTCTCGCGTTCCTCAAGAAAACCGACGTACTCATTGGGGGAGTGATGCCGGCTTTGGAAGAACTGGTGATTTCTCCCGAGGGGTTTCTTCTTAAACCAGGTGCGTTCATCATTGGGTATACACGCGAGCACCTGCATCTTGGGGGAAAGTACTCGTGTCTTATTTCAACACGTGGAGAGGCGGCACATGTGGGGCTCAATGTAACGCAGAGTTCTTTTTACGCAGAACCAAATACCAACTCTCCCCTTGCCCTTGAAATGAGCAACCAATCGCCGTATCCCATTCAATTGACGATCGGTATGGCTCTTGCCAAAGGCATCTTTTTGCCGCTTTATACCAAAGCATGAAACAGCTCACACCCTTTCGCGCGGCTGTTCTTGCCTTCACGCTTCTCTACACGGCGGGATTTGGGCTCTACTATATTTCTGCGGAAAACCTTGAATTTCTCTGGTATGTTCTCACCCTCCTTGTTCTCATAGCATTTGTCGCGCTTACCATACGGCGCTCACAGCTCTCTAATACTCACCTCGCGCTTCTTTCAATATGGGGTCTCCTTCATATGGCAGGGGGTAGTGTTGTTGTTGATGGAAATGTGCTCTACCGCTACGTACTCATTCCCTTTTTCGTTGATGGAGACTTCACCATTCTTAAATTTGATCAATTTGTCCACGCTTATGGATTCGGTGTCTGCGCGGTTGCACTCCTCTCTATCTTTGAGCGATGGACACACGGTACGGTTGGGCCGCGAGCGCTTGCCGCAACTGCAGCACTTTCGGCTATGGGGCTCGGGGTACTCAATGAAATTATTGAATTTGCCGCAGTTGTCTCTCTCGCGGAGACCGGCGTTGGTGACTACTACAATACTGCGCTTGACCTACTCTTCAATACTATTGGAGCGTTCGTTGCAGTCGGGATTATATTTTCTGTTCGTCGTTTGAAAAGGGCGGGTTGATTCGTTAGGATACCTCTGTCCGTCCGCCTTCGCCAAGGCTTCGGCGAGACAAGGCCACCTTAGCTCAGTTGGTAGAGCAACCCCTTCGTAAGGGGTGGGTCCCCGGTTCAAGTCCGGGAGGTGGCTCCAGAATTAGACTTTCCGATTTTTGACCGACGAATCGGTGGGCGGTAAAGAGTGCCGCCCATTGGTTTTCCCCCGACAAATCCTCTCCGCTCGGCGCGCGCAGGCGCGCCTCGCGGTTGGCCAAGACGAGGTTCGAGCCAAAGACTTCTTTGGCAGCAACCTTTTTCGCAAAAAGGTTGCTATCCCTTGCGGTTTTCTCAAGA
>SBAW01000034.1 GCA_005239955.1 bacterium
CCTCACCAAGTACAATCTGAAGCGCCCGCAACAGAAGATGGTGCGCCGTGTGAAGTCGAATGGTTTTTTCATGGGAATCGGCGAGGCCTCCTTTAAACTTCTGCTCCGAGCCAGCTCGCGATTCTTGTCGATGCTGCTCCATTTCGCTCTTATACTTCGTCTCGTCAACCCGAAGACCCTTTTCAGCGGCAAGCTCAAGGGTGAGTTCCAGAGGAAATCCATAACTTGAGAAGAGGAGGAACGCATCAACAACTCCGCTTTTTGCATGCTTCTCAAATTCACGGAGGCCCGTCGCCAGTGTCTTTCTGAATTTCTCTTCCTCGGTAGCAATTATCTTCCGAATCTCATCCGCTTTCGCACGAACTTCTGGATAAGCGGCCGCGTACATGGTAGCTACGGGCCCAACGATTTCTGCAAACCCCGCGTTTGCGATCCCCAGTTTGTCCGCATGGCGGACCGCACGACGAATAAGACGGCGCACGAAGTATCCCTGATCGGCATTTGAAGGCACAACGCCGTCGGCAATGAGGAACACCGCCGCTTTCATATGATCGGCAACAATGCGAAAGGAGCGGGTATCGACCTCATCCGCGCCATATATCTTCCCGGAAGCCTTCTCCAGATAGTCCAGGATCGGCCGATGATTGACCACAATAATGTCGGGTGAGTTAGTTTGCGCCATCACCATACGCTCAAGTCCCCCGCCATAATCAACGTTTTGTTTTGGCAGAAGTCCAAATGAGCCATCAGGTTGCTTCAGGTATTGCATAAAAACCGAGTTGCAGATCTCGAGGAAACGTCCGCAGTCGCAATTGGGATGGCAGTGTTCTCCAAAACGTTTGTCGTGGGGAGTCTTAAAGTCATAGAACACTTCTGAATCAGGTCCTCCCGGCTCTCCGACCGGCATTTTTTCAGGCACCCCTGCCCTACTCCACCAATTTTTCTTTGAGTCGTAGAAGAAGATGCGCTCACCCTCTTTCATTCCCCGCGCATAACCGTCAGCCTCCGAACCAATGAGTACGCTTTTTGCCGTAATTCCTTTCCCCGCGAAAAGATCTTTCCACAACGCCTCTGACTCCGTATCTCGCGGCAGATCATTTTTCTCGTCGCCAATGAATGTGGTGACATAGAGATTCTGTGGATTTAGACCAATGCCTTCTTTCGGGTCGGTGAGAAATTCAAAACACCACGCGAGTTGTTCTTTCTTAAAATAATCACCGAGCGACCAATTCCCCAGCATTTCAAAAAATGTCGTATGGCGGTTATCTCCCACCTCCTCGATGTCGCCACTTCGAAAAGCCTTCTGTGAATCAGCGATGCGGGTTCCTTCCGGGTGATCCTTCCCCAAAAGATACGGGATCATCGGCTGCATGCCAGAGCCGGTAAAAAGCGTTGTGGGGTCGTTTTGAGGAACCAACGAAGCCGACGGCACAATGGTGTGTCCTCGCTTTTTGAAAAATTCAAGATACCTTGAGCGAATCTCCTCAGGTGTCATCACGCGATTCTAATTGAGAGCCCTTACGCAGTAAAGGCACCGCATGACGTTAAAACGAGCTTTCGGAGTTGAAAGGCCTTGCGCAGCGCGACGGCGCGAGCGGAGCAATTTTGTAGCAACAAAATATGCGTGCCGTTTCAAAACGAAAGCGAGGACTTTTCAATCGAGCCGGCTGCGACAATAGCAAGCTTCTTTTGGTCGAGGTAGCGACGAATAACGCGGTTCACATCGGCAACTGTTACCTTTTCAATGATAGATAGATATTGATCAAGAAATTCCGGTGTCTTCCCTTCTTCAATCACATGACGAATCGCACTGGCACGCCCTTTTGTTGTTGAAAGCGAAATGAGATGCGACCCTTTAATCATGCTTTTTTGGTCAGCTACTTCTTTTGCGGTAACGCCCTTTGAGTAAAAACGACGATATTCGGCAAGCGTCGCCTCCATCCCCTTTTTGAGAAGTTCCGGCGCGAAGGACCCTGCTATTTCAAGATGTCCTTCGTGGTTCCCTTCAAATCCGATAAGTCGAGCATAAAGGACATAGGTGAGGCCCATTTTCTCGCGAATGACCTGCATCAACCGTCCCGCAAACCCGGGAACTCCCAGAATTCTCGACGCAATGACGAGTGAATAAAAATCAGGATGATCTTTGGTGATTGGGAGTGGCACTCCAAGAAGAAGATCGACGCTTGTTTTCTTGGGGATAGTCACCACGGCCCGTCCACCGCCTCGTTTTTGTTTTCCTCGTTTTTGCGGAGCGACGACCGAAGGCACGGGAAGATCGGCAAATGCTTGCTTCACGAGATGAGAGAAGACCGAAGCGGTGATATCGCCGGAAGCGATAAGAATGAGCGAACCACGACCAGCCACACTTTTATAGAAGCGGACAAGTTTTTCTCGCGTGATCGACTGTATTGCTCCCATGGCTTGCTCGGGCGTCAGCTCATAGTTGGGATGGTCGGCGTCATAGAGAAGCCTGGTGAGCGCCACGGTTCCTTGCGTTCGCGTATCTTCTTTTGATTGAACAATGCCTCCCATGAGACGTTTTTTAACTTCTGCCAGTTCTTTTGCGGGAAACGCGGGCTCATGGAGTTCCTCCGCGAGAATGGGAAGGAGAACGGGAAGATGGTCACGGCGACACTGCGCGGTAAATCCCAAGCGATCCCCCGTAACCCCAAATGAAATCGACATGCCGTAACGATCGAGTGTTTCTTGGATTTGTTTTTTACTTCGACGTTTCGTTCCCTCATCAAGCATCTCTGCGGCAACGTCAGCGAGGAGCTCGTCTTTACGTGGAGCAAAATTCCTCCCACCAAGAAAACTTCCAGTAACCGTAACGGCATCATAAACTGGCAGCGGTGCAGTAAAAGTCCATGCCCCCGTGAGAGGCTGTGCTGACGTAATGGTGTTCGCGATGGTGCTCATGGGAATTAGCTTTGGGCCTTGAGGTAGCCTGTTGTTGACCGATCGCCGACCAGATACTCCTTGGCAACTCGTACCACATCTTTTTTCTTTACTCGCGCGATACGCGAAAGGTAGGTCGCGTAAAACGACCAGTCCCCCACCGCAAGGGCTTCGTTAATGGCGCCACACTCGGCAAAGACGCCATCGCGTGTAAATGCCACGGCAGTTTCAAGCTGGGCTTTCGCGCGCTCAACTTCTTGTTCAGATACTTTCCCTTGTGCGATAGTGGCGTATTCGTGAAGAATCGCTTTTTCAATCTGTGGAAGTGGAACACCAGGTTGTGCGAACGCGTGGGTAATAAAAAGGCCTGGATCATGGAATGCTTCGTCAAATACCCACATATCGGTCGCGAGATTTTTATCAACAAGATTCCTTTGGAAGCGAGAACTCCTCCCGCCATTTAACACACGCGAAAGTACGTGGAGTGCATAAAAATCAGAGTGGAGTCCGTGGGGAGTTTTATGCGCAACCGCAACAATCGATACTGAGCCAGGGCGATTGATGTCGACTCGTCGAGGCCCTTCTTGTGGCGGCTCCTTGGTATAGACCGCGGGAATCGTGTGCGGCGAACGTGGAATTGCACCAAAATATTTCTTGGCAAGCGCGAGCACACTTTTTTCGTTGATATCTCCCAAAATGGTGAGCGTTGCGTTGTTGGGCCAATAGAAGGTGTCGTAAAACTCCTTTAGTCGTTCAATCGGTACGTTTTCAATATCCTCGCGCCATCCAATCGTGGAGTGGTGGTAGGGGTGCGCAATGTAGGCGGCCGCCCACAGCGCCTCGTGAATGAGCTCAGCCGGATTGTTTTTACCTCGCTCAAATTCATTGCGGACGACGGTCATTTCGGCCTTCCGATCTTCGTCGGTTATATAGGCATTGCGCATTCGATCCGCTTCCATCTTGAGTGCAAACTCCACATGTTCTTTAGGGACCACCTCGTAATAGTTGGTGCGATCAAGGTAGGTCGTGGCATTAAATTTTGCCCCGATGCGCTCCAGCATTTGCGTCGCATCTTTCCCCTTCTTGGTGTCAAATTTCTTTGACCGCTTAAACATGAGGTGCTCAAGCATATGGGTCGCACCGGTGTGACCAACCGCTTCGTTTCGAGACCCCACGTGGTAGGTCACCATGACCGCCGCAACCGGTGCACTCGTGTCTTCACGGTGAAGTACCCGGAGGCCATTTCGCGTGAGCGTATGCTCTGAAATGCCGCGTATCTTCCGTACAAAAGCGAAATCGCTCGACTTCATGAGGCCGAGTATACCCCGTGAGATAGGTACTTCTCAATAATTAGACGATTATCTCACGGGGTATAACAAATCAAAGCGGCCCGCGCGTCGGCGGGCCGCTCTTCTTGTCATGTCACCACCCATTGTCGGGCGTCAGCAGTCCTCCGACGAGGGAAGCGGCTGAGGTGCCGCCCATGAGGTAGAAGATGTTCTGGAAAAGGTCCGGTGCGTTTACCGGCCCAGGGGCACCAGTCGCCCACATAAGGCCGAATATTACGCACGTCACCGCCGCCCCAAGGGCGAGACAAAAATATCCGATTCGTTCCATGGTAGAGAACTCCCTGCTGTTTTTTATACAATAGCATTAAATAGCAGGATTGTCAATATCTACAGGACGAAGAGCAGCGCTCCAATTGTGATGAGCCCCGCTCCAATTGCTGTTTTCCAGGTTAAAGCTTCGCCGAGAAAAATGGCTGCAAGGAGGACCACGAAAACCACTGACAAACGATCGAGCGCAGAGACGGCAGTCGCGGGGCCGGTTTTCAGCGCAACGAAATAAAAGAGCCATGAGAGTGCCCCAGCAATGCCGGCTCCCGCAATGAGCCACCATTCTTTCCCCGAAAAACTTTGTAGGTTCCATCCACTAAATTTTCCGAGCGCAAACGCGGCCGACACCATAAACGCCGCCATGATGACGGAGCGCACCGCTGTTGCGAGCGTCGGATCAATCGCTTTGAGCCCAAGTTTTCCCAAAATAGCGACGGCTGCAGCAAAGACAGCAGCCAGGAGTGCGTAGAAGATCCACATAGCTATCGTTTATCACCACTGCCGTGGACGGTTCCGCGCGCAAGACGGCTTTCGAGCTTCTTGTTATTCATGACAGCCACCTCCTCAAGGGAAATATTTAGCGATTTCGAGAGCACCGCAATGTACCAAAGCATATCTCCTAGTTCATAGAGCATCTCTTCGCGACGTTCAGGAGTTAACACGCGATTATCATCACGATAAATCTTTTTCAGTTTATTAAGAAACTCGCCCGCCTCCGCCGCAAGACCAATCGCAGGGTAGAGATAGTCATTTCCATCAATCACTACCTTTCCCCACGTCCGCTCCGCCTTTTGTTGATACTCATTCAATTCCATATTATTAGTCTAAACCAGAACGAAGATTCAAGAAATTACGTGTACGGGGACTGCAACCTCTCTCCTCATCCATAGGACCTTTCGAGCGAAAGGTCGCATAGAGCTATGGTGTGTACACGCTGTGTATACTAGTTTGCATGGCTGATGTTCATGTGACCAATGGGAGTGCGGTAAAAATTGCGCCGGAGTGGAAAAAACTTCTTGAGGAAGAATTTGGAAAGCCATATTTTAAGGAGCTTTCGGAAAAGGTTCGTGGAGAATACCTTAAGGGACCAGTCTTTCCTCCACCCGCAAAGGTCTTCCGAGCGTTTGAACTTACAAAGCCGGAGGATGTAAAAGTGGTGATCCTAGGACAAGACCCGTACCACACGCCGGGTGTAGCCGATGGGCTCGCGTTTTCAAGCCAGCCACAAAACCCGGTTCCGCCATCGCTTCTTAATATGTTTAAAGAAATCGAGAGCGAGTTTGGTATCAAATGTGAGCGAAATCCCGACCTCACCCGCTGGGCAACGCAAGGTGTGCTCTTGCTCAACGTTTCCCTTTCAGTAGGAGCAGGTCAGGCAAACTCTCATGTAGATTTTGGCTGGCATATGTTTACCGACGCGGTTATTCGCGCAATTTCTGACAAATGTGAACACGTCGTGTTTCTCTTATGGGGCTCCTTCGCAGGCAAAAAAGAAGCCCTCATCGATTGGGAAAAACATTTAGTCCTCAAGTCAGCGCACCCTTCTCCCCTCTCCGCGCACAAAGGATTTTTTGGAAACAGTCACTTCAAACAAACAAACGAATATCTCACTGAGCACGGCCGCCAGCCAATTGATTGGCGCTAGGACATTCTAATATTCTATAGAATGTTAGAATGTTTTATGAATTGCGCCTTCCGCTCGAAGAAGTGAGCGTTTTGTCGCTTCGCCTCCACGATTATAGTTCCCAATTCTACCGTCAGAGCGAATGACACGGTGGCATGGGATCTTGGGATCAAAATTCTTGGCCATAAGACTTCCGACTGCGCGGGCCGCGTCGGGGCTTCCCGCGGCCCGCGCTACCGCTTTATAGGTCATGGTCTTGCCTTTGGGGATACGTGCAACAACACGCCTAACCGCATCAGAAAAGCGAGCCTGTTTTTGTTGGTTCTGCCGCATGTTCTTTTACTTTAGCACTTTTCGATTTTGCCGGTGAAGCTTTCTTCTTTACACCAAGAAGAGTCTTACCTGCCGCCTCACGATAAGGACAGTAATCACATTCCCCAACCGGGGGAATTTCGGTACTCATGAGCGTTGCTTTAATTTTTTTGAGGGTTCCATCGATCCATCCGTCATTGCCTTCATGCGCAATAAGCTGGACGTCAAACTCAAGCTTGCCGTCAAAGGCTGGCGCATCGGCGTTCCCATTGACATACACAAAGTACGCGGTATCCGAAACCGTAAAACCGTTATTGCGGAAAAGCCACTGGTAGACTTCAACCTGCCGCTTGTAACTATCGTAGAGCTCAATTTCTTTGCGCTTACTGGTTGCCTTGTAGTCAACAACGATGAGTTCTTTGTCCGGCGTCACCCAAATATCGTCGATGCCGCCGCGAACGGAAAAGTTGGTTGGCTCGTGATGATACTCAATGCCGCGGCGAAGCGCGTCGCGCCACTTCGGAAGATCGGAGTGCGCGAATGGCACCGCGTCCACACCATATCGCTTGAGGAGCGGGTGCTTGGAACCATTCACCCGATGGGTGTCAAATTCGCGCTTGAGGAGCTCATCAACGGCGTTGTTGAGGGAAAACGCCGGCATGTCGGGGCGCTTTACACCGTGTCGCTGGTCGAGCCAGAAACAGCGCGGACACTCAACAAAAAGATCAATTTTGCTGCGACTAATGCGATGTGGTTCTTTTGACGCAGGATCAAAGAGGCCGTATTCCTTAACTTTATATTTTCCTCCAAAGCCCATAGGGCTTCACAATAGCATGTCTAGCGTTGCCCCTCGTCAATCGGCTTATAGCCTCCCACGCGCTCAAGATAGCGCTCAATACGCCAGAAGACAGTAAAAACGATAAGCGTAAGGACCGCCGCGGCGGTTGCGAGTCCATAGAGCTCAAATCCCGTTGCCATACCAATGCCGGCCGCAACCCAAATGCCTGCTGCCGTTGTCAGTCCTCCATGATGTACGCTCGACATCGCTGCAATGCCGGTTCCAATAAATCCAATACCCATGACAATCGCTGCCGCCACACGCAAGGGATCAAAGAGCGTAACGCTTAAAAACATCTCGCCAATGATGCGAGATACCAAGATAAAAAGGCAGGAGCCGAGCGCGACAAGTGCATAGGTACGCATGCCGGCTGTTTTTCCGGCAAGCGAGCGCTCAAGACCAATAACCATACCGAGAACAGCGGCTATCAGAAGCGGTAGATAGGAGCTAAGGGATGCGAGCGAGATGGCAGGGACTGTGTCCATACTTTTTTACTCGTTACTGATTAGTCATAAACGAATCCATAAGAGGGCCCTCCTCGCCACGAAATGGAAAATCATTTCGTAGCTCAAACGTTTTATTGCCGTCATCTCGATGAAGAACAACAAAGTACGTTTGCCCAGGAATAGTCGCGCGCAGAAGCTCTACGGCAATATTTTCATGAGTCCCTGCATTTACTCGCGCTGCGCCAAGCGCATTTCCCGGCTGCCCGCCTCGTGACTCATAAACCACCACCCAACCTGTCGACTCAATGCGTATCGTCCGTACGATAACGCTTCCGCCTGCCTGCTGGTCATCAGCTGTGACGCTTGAGTTTTGTACTGCCGGAAGATTGTCCTCCGGTGTTGGAGTTGGGGTCGGAGAAGGAGTCGGCGTCACCTTGCCATTTTGTGTGACCGGTGGATTTGCTGTGCCATCCGTCTCACTGTCAAAATAAAACCAGACACCTGCTGCGCCAAGAAGTACGCCAAGGACAATCCCTCCCACCAAGCCCAGCGTTGAATTCATCCGGTTGTGAAATTTCGGCTTACTGCGCAGCAGTAAGCCATTGATAAAATAACTTTCCGCAAAAATTATTACCTTGTATAGGCATCATCTGTCTAACGAAGGGAGCGAGCCGAAATTCTACAACGGGATTCATGCGTGTATCATACCGTACCACCCAGACCGCACAATGCATTTACTTCGGTAAATACATCCCCAATTCTCTTTTGTTTCAGGCCCAACTCGTGAAGCACCGCTTCGTTGGTAAGAACTGCTTTACACAGAACGATATTGCGATTCATGAGTTCAGTCTTTTCGCGTCTCGAAAGGGTGGTGAGAGCGGTTACGGGAAAAACCCCCGTTCGCTCAATGAGCTGATGGAGATTCCCTTCTTGCGGGTAGTCCCAGCTTATAAGACCGAGGCGCGCGCAAGTCCCGTACTGAATCGCTTTTGCGGTGAACTTGGTATTGGTGAGAAGTATCCCGGTTATTGGTATTTCATCGGCATGAACGCTTCTTTGAAGATCCTCAACACGTGCAGCTACATAGAGAGCGACTTTGAGATCCGATTTGAATCCTAACGTGTTGTGAAATTTTGCTTCAATAACCGTGCGTGTCTTTCCATCCTCAACAAGGACGTCAATTTCATGTTCAACGCAGGCCCCTTGGAGAAACGTGTTCGTTGTAGCGCGAACGCCAGCGGTGCGGTACATCTCTGCGACAAATTCTTCGAAGGGAAATCCAGATGGGCCAAGTCCAAGCAATGCTCGCTTCATGGAGTAGCGTACCGCTGCGCCTCGGTTGTGTGCGCGTAGTCGCGCAAAAGCTGTTTTGTAGATTTCACTCGTCGTCATTCCGTCGCGAAGGCTCGGCTCCACTTCACGAAGCACATCCAAAGCGGTCGCGTCGTTGGCACCGGCGCGACGCATCGACTGAAGGAGTTTCTCAGGAACAAAATGCTCCTCCGTCCCGTCAGCTTTTCTGACGATGATGGAGGAAAGCGGACTCATCATGGGGCAGGGACGACCGCTACTTCAAGTGGAGCGCCGTTTAAGGTAGCGGTGACATTCGCCTGGAGAGGCGCGGCAATGCGCACATAAAAATCACGCTCATCAATAACTTGAATACAGACGCCTTCGTCCGGCACCGCGCGAAGGGCTATGGCAACTCTGTTCCCCGCAGCGCTTGCGGCTACGTCGAGTCGATGGCAAGGGGTCGGCAGTGTAACGTTTCCTCGATACTCATGATGTCCGTTGCTATAGACATGGGTTAAGGTGAGTGCCTGAAGTTCCGATGACGGCAGGTCAGTTTCAGAACGCAGAAGCGAGAAAATTACCCAAATCGCAAGCATGACCACGAACAGCACCATGAGGATGCGCGTTCCCTGTTGCTGAAGCATAGGAAAAGTATAGCAACAAAGATGACAGTGGACAGTTTACAGTTCACAGTAAGGACTCGCATCAAGAAGTTCGGACATGCTGTCAACGGTGCGCTCTAGACTGTCGGCTATTTTACAATACCGCCGCCGAGGCACTCTGAAGCGCGGTAAAAGACCAGCGACTGGCCCCTCGGCGCAAGGACAGGCTCTTCAAAGCTTGTAACTCCTTTCGCTACGCTAACTGGCATAAGCGGCTGGCGATACCGAAACCGAGCCTTCAGAGCTCCATGGGGCCTGGTTCCAACACCATGAATAGAATCAATGCGAACATGACGGGATGCACTCGGTGATTCAGTTGGTTTTGGCGATACCGTTATGGAATTCCGTTTAATATCGATGGCAACAACGTACTGGGGCCCGCGTACGGCGCTAGACGAAGTAACCGAAAATCCATGCCGCTGCCCGAGCGTAAAGGCATGGGCGCCTCCATGATGTCCAATGCGTCGCCTGCTCTCATCGAGAACTTTTCCCGATTTGAGTGGCAAATAATGGCCGAGAAAATCCCGAAGATTTAATGCGCCGACAAAACAAAGCCCTTGGCTGTCGGGGCGATCAAACGTTGGGAGTCCAAACTGCTTCGCCAGTCTTCGTACCTGGATCTTTTTTAATCCTCCGACAGGGAATAGGATGTGAGCCAGTTCCTTTTGCCCAAGGGTCCAAAGGAAATAGCTTTGGTCCTTTGTCTGGTCGACACTTTGGTGAAGTTCATAGCCGTGCTTCCCTTTTTTGACTTGCGCATAATGGCCGGTGGCAACAAAATCGGCACCCTGTGCCCGTGCCCACTTCAAAAAGGCACCGAATTTAATGGCGCGATTGCATTCCACGTCGGGATTCGGAGTTCGCCCGCGCCGATATTCTCGCACCATGTAGGAAAGTACGTCGCGTTTGTATTCCTTCGAGAGGTCGACCGTGAGAAACGGAATCTTGAGGTGTGCCGCAACACGCATGGCGCTACGTCGGTCCTCGGGCCAACTGCACTCCGTAAACTCCGGCTGCCAAATTTTGATAAAAACTCCCACAACATCATATCCTTGCTTTTGAAGCAGCGCCGCAGCGACAGAACTATCGACTCCGCCAGAGAGCCCGACAAATACCCGTTTCATCTTTAGCATGAAGAGAGCTTACCTGAATTTCTCTTTCTATGGAAGATAGATTCTCTTTTTCGCCACGTGCTCCGCAAAAGTCCGGCTGTAATGGGTCACGCCGCGTTTATCCGCCAAATAGTAGAGATAGGGGCTTGTAATAGGCGTAACGGCAGCCTCAATAGAAGCAAGGCCAGGGTTTGCAATAGGTCCAACTGGGAGCCCGCGATTGCGGTAGGTGTTATAGGGGGAATCAATCGCCAAATCCTTCTCCGTCAGCTGAAAAGTGTTTTTGCCGTTGATATAGAGAAACGCCGCATCAACCTGAAGTGGCATCCCAATTTCAATACGTTTCCACAAAATTCCGGCAATCATCCTACGAGTTTCCATTTGTCGTGCTTCTTTTTCAAGAAGTGATGCCATGGTCACGACTTCGTGGAGGGTCTTACCGAAGCGCTCGATATCCGCGGCAAGCGATTCAATCCGTCGGAGGAATGTCTCCTTCATAAGGTCCGCAACCTCTTCTGGGCTCGCAATAGGTGAAATGTAGTAGGTATCGGGGAAAAGATAGCCCTCCTTCCCTTCCGTAATCTGCGCAAAGGTCGCGGCGTCAAAGTGAAACAGTCGGCGGCCGAGGATAGTCCCCATCTCCGCAATGGTTGCTCCTTCCGGAAGGGTAATGCGAATGGGATCAAGTTCGTAGTCTCCTTGCGCAAGGCGCCACGCAACGGTAAACGCATTTTCCTCTTCGGGGAAGAAATATTTTCCTGCAATCACCCGCTCTTCGCCGACAAAAATTACCAGGAGACTCGTAAACCATGTGGAGGAGACAATGATGTTATTTTCCGCAAGCGTTTCGGCGACTTGTTTGGCACCTGAACCTTTTTTTATTTCTACAATGACGCCGCGAGGAAAATCGTTTGGTGCTTGGAAACCAATAGCGTAAAACAGCGCGATCGTCAAAATAAAGATGACTGCGCCGAGTTTGTACGTCCCACGCATTTGCCTCAAGGCGTCATGAAGACCATGGAGAGAAACAAGGAAGCGAGGTCGCATAGAATGTCTATCCTACCAAGGATTAGGTAGAACTCTGACCAGTCGGGAGATTCGCTGGGGCTCCTGCAGTTTTTGACGGAATGCGCTCGAGTGTTGGCGTTGCCACTGCCTCGCTTGGGAAGTGCCAAATGGTTGCGAGCTCTTCAACGTTCATTATGATGTGCGGTTGTTTATAGGGCCAGAAGAAGTAGGCACGCTTGCGGTAGTGCTTGAAGAAACGCCGCATCATGGCATAGGCGCGAATGTTCATAAAATCCTGCCATGGGTAATCGAACTTATTTGTACCGTACGCATGCTTAAGGCTATTGAGGTCAGCGGTGTCAAACGGTTTAAACACCGTACTTGTAATACGCTCGTAGGTTGAGCGATAAATTTCCTTTGGGGCGAAATAGAGAAGCCGGAATCCAACCTCAAAGGACAGTTTTGCGACAGCACGGTCAATTGCCTTAATAACGGTACGCTGCTGTTCAGACACGTCGCGGTACGTGACAGGTCGATCCATTTTTTGCCCTGTTGCAGCTTCGACGTCCTCTTTCACTTTTTCGAGAGTTTTGCGCTTTTCACTTTCGGCATCCTCAAGGAGCGAGTCACTGCTGAGGAAGAAGCCATGCCACTCGTCCTTCTTGTGCGCGCGAATGATGATTTGAATCCAAAGGTATTCGTTCTTTTGGAGTGACCCGAGTGTCTCGATGACGTTCGCTAAGGGGTCAACGACATGCTCGGTCTTCGGATCTTTATCAAGCTCATAATCAACATAGGTTTTTATAGGGTACGGGTCCGGCTTACCGAATTTCATGTGAACGCAGTGCATGAGCCACTCCGGCGGGTGGAAATCAACCGACTTGGCGTAATCATCAACCTCAATCACTTGTACTTCTGGGTACTGCGCATAGAGGCGCGCTTCAATGTGATTTTTATATTCTTGTCTGGTCCAAATGTAGAAATGCACGTCACCTCCCATCGAGATAAGTTCCAAAGAAAAATACGCGCGGCTTTTCCCGAGCCACCAACGATCGATAAAAGTCGTTTCTCCTTGCGGCTGATGAAGACTTGTAAGAAACACTTCCATCGCCCGAGGGGATTTGCTGACCACTTTCGGTACCTTAATTTCAAGGAGTGTAAATTTCTTGCCCATAAGAAAGACCCCGCGCACATACTCAATCCACTTGATCCAAAAGGCATAAAACAGAAACACCGGAAGCCATATCGCCGAGAGTGCAAAAAGCATTTGGAGGGTCCGGAGCATCATTCCCGGATATGCCTCGACCGCAAGCCAGAGGCCCAAGGCCAATGCGAAAGGATATACATAAAAGGTATCGATGCCCCACCCCTCTTCAAGCGTGTTATTGACTTCGTGCCGACGTGCAAAAAGAAGTCCGCTGCCTACGAAAAGAGACACGGAAGCAAGAGCGTTTGCAGTAAGAAAAAAACCGATACCTGCAAAAAATAGGATCCAGCCAATGGTCGTAACAACAAAGTTCATGTTTGGCTCTATTGTACCTCAATAACACCCAAAAACGGGCGTCTGTTACTCACGTGTGGAGGGGGAAGAAGCGAATTAAACCGTAGAATACCTCCCCTCTTTAGTCTTCCGAAAAAACTTTCCGTTTTGGAGATTCACGACAATCGTATTGTCCTTTACGTAGCGTTCCTTGCGAACCTTCTCAATGATTTCCGAGCGCGAAAGAGGACCTTCTTTTTTAAGAATCTCACGAATGACATCACGAACAACACCGGTGTTGTAACCCCACTCTCGGAGCGCATAAAGTCCCCGTCCCACGAGGACGAAGCGAGGATCTTTAATAAGCTCGTTATGAGTTGTTGCCACATGCGCGCGTTTGCTGAAAAGCTTCTCAATCATTTTGGCGACTTCCGTAAAATGCATCGGTGAACCATGACGTTTAATCGCGAGGTATGCATAATCGCGAATACCTTTGGTGCGCACGTTACTGGAATGTGCACGGCCCCACTCGCCGAGCGGATTTTTGCCGATTGATTTTGAGAGAGAGAGCCAGCGACGAATAATCTCGTCTGATTTATATTTCTGATTGATGTCTTTCAGTTCCGCGAGGAATGAACTGATGAGTTCCGCTTCAGGAACAAGGTCATTATCAGAAAGTCGCTCATAAAGTTTGCGAAGTGCTTCGCGGATACGTCGTGTCAGCTCTTCATCAACGTACCAGCAGGTCTTGCACTCCTCATCTTCCTTCCCTTTCTTAAATGATTCCCCCACCACAAGGAGAAAATGAATCTGGTTCTTTGTTTGTTCATTTGTGGAAATGCTCGTAAGAAATTCTTCCTCGGGAACAAGACCGCCAAGCGCATCAACAATTGTCTCCAGTTCGTCAAAGGCGGCCTTCGCCTCTTTCATGGCGCTTGATTTGCGAAGCACCATGAGCGCGTGGTTTTCAATCTGGCGAACACGCTCGCGGGTAATGTTGTACTTCTTCCCAATTGCTTCAAGCGTGAGGCGTTCAGGAGTCTTCCCCAGGCCATACCGGCTCTCAATAACAGCGCGTGAGCGCTCAGGAAGAGCGCTCATAAGCTTTTTGATAATTTGAGCGGGTTTAAATGTAAGGGTTGCCATTGCGCGGTAAAATTGACCTTCCATTTGTACCATCCAGCGGTAAAAATGTCAAACTCCTGTCAAGAGGGGTCTTCGAAGCTTACTCTATTCACTGACGACAAGGCTGAGTAACCGGCCGGGAACGTAGACTTTTTTGATGATCTCCTTCCCTTCCACCCACTTCACAACTCTGGGATGCGCGAGCGCTTTTTTCAAAATTTCCGCTTCACTCTCATCTTTCACAACCTCTAGCGTCTCACGGACCTTCCCATTTACCTGTATGCCAATCCGCACGGTGGCGCTTTCTGAGAGTGCAGCATCAAAAACAGGCCAGTCTTCCGTATGGATAGAGCCCTTCTCTTCGAGTGTTCGCCACAATTCTTCAGTGAGGTGCGGCGCAAACGGTGCAAGTGCCCGAAGGAGGAGTTTATACTCTGCAGTCGCCAGAGTTCCTTTTTCAGCTTCATTGAGAAATGTCATAAACGCTGCGATCGCCGTATTAAATTTTAGTGCAGGTATATCTTCCGTAACCTTTTTTATTGCCACATGAAGAGATCGCTTCACTGCTTCTGTGGAAGTCGTCCCAATTCTTTCTTGGAGCCGCCACACGCGGTCAAGAAATCGACGTACCCCCGAGATTCCTTCCGGACTCCACGGGTAAGTCCCGGTCTCATGATAAGGACCAATGAACGCAAGATACATGCGGACCGTATCGGCACCTAGTTCCGCAACAACCGTATCGGGATCAATGACGTTGCCGCGCGACTTACTCATCTTCTGCCCGTCGGGCCCCATAATGAGGCCGCGGTTCATACGCCGTGTGTACGGCTCTTCGTCTTTAACGAGCCCGAGATCAAAAAGTGCTTTCTGCCAAAAGCGTGAATAGAGGACGTGCATGGTGGTATGTTCTGCCCCACCGGAGTAGAGATTGACGGGCATCCAGAGATCCATTTTTTTGCGCGACGCGAATTCCTTTTTATTTCGTGGATCGGTGTACCAGAGGTAGTACCACGAGGAATCAACGAACGTATCGAAGGTATCGGTTTCTCGTTCCGCCTTTCCCTTACACGTTGGACACTTCACTTCGACCCACTCACGCACTTTCGCCAGGGGCGATCGTCCATCCCCTGCCGGTAAATAGTCTTCGACATCTGGCAAGAGAACGGGAAGATCTGTATCTCCAACCGGTACATCGCCGCATTTTTCGCAATGAATGATGGGAATGGGCACTCCCCAGTAGCGCTGTCGCGACACCACCCAATCCCTCAAGCGATAAGTTTTCTTTTCCCTTCCACCAACTTCTGCAACAATTTTTGCTTTTGCTTCTTGATTTGGCAGACCATCAAATTTTCCAGAATTAATAAGTATCCCGTCGCCTGCATGCGAAAAGCCAGATTCTTTTATACTTTCAATTTTTGACCTAATGAGACCTGGAAATGCTTCCCTAGCAGAATCAATTTGAGCTATTACCGGCTTAATTGGAAGGTTAAAGCTCTTTGCAAACTCCAAGTCGCGATCGTCATGTGCAGGAACTGCCATAATGGCTCCTGTGCCGTAGTGCGCCAGCACGTAGTCAGCAATAAAAATAGGAATCTCCAATTTTGTAGCCGGATTAATAGCCTTCACTCCTTTCAGTTCGACGCCTGTTTTATCTTTGGTTACGGCCGTCCGCTCAATTTCCGTTCTTTTCTTCGATAGTACGATATATCGTACTATTTCATCCCAATTGGAGAGACGGCCTTTGAGTTGTTCGATAAGCCCATGCTCAGGCGCAAGCACAAGGTATGTCGCTCCAAAAAGTGTATCCGCACGGGTGGTAAAGACTGTAATTTTCTCCTTCACCCCTACAACTGAAAAATCAAACTCTGCTCCAATGCTCCTACCGATCCAGTTACGCTGTGAGTCCTTTATCTGTTCGGGCCAATTGAGTTTATCGAGGTCGTCGACAAGACGATCGGCGTAGTTCGTAATCTTCAGGTTCCACTGAAGCATATTGCGTTGCTCTACTTCACTGCCGCAGCGCTCGCAATGTCCATCAACGACCTGCTCGTTTGCAAGTACGGTTTTACAACTCGGGCACCAGTTAACCGGCGTATCTTTCCGATACGCGAGACCGTTCTTAAAAAACTGCAAAAATTGCCATTGCGTCCATCGGTAGTAATCGGGATCGCATGTCACCACCTCGCGCGACCAATCAAATGATGCGCCCATGGAGCGAATCTGCTTCCGCATATAGTCCATGTTGTCGTAGGTCCACGTGCGTGGATTGATCTTATTCTTGATCGCGGCATTTTCTGCCGGAAGCCCAAAGGCATCAAAGCCTATTGGGTAAAGTACATTCCTTCCATTCATCCGATGGAAGCGTGCGAGAATATCGGGCACCGAAAATGCATACCAGTGCCCCACATGGAGGTTTCCTGAGGGATACGGAAATTCAACCAGGAGATAGAAATTTGACTTTCCTTTCGTGTTGTCAGGTGTTTTATGGAGGCCTTCTTTCTCCCAGTATTTCTGCCACTTTGGCTCTATTGCCTTGTGGTCATACTTTTCCATGAAGGAAACAGTATCACGAAGGTGTCATAGCGGAATAGTGATACAATGCTCCACGTTTCGCAAAATCGATGAGCGGCGCGGCGCGGGGACACTGACGAGGAAGCTGTACCTTGTTGTACAGTGACGAGGCAGAGGGGCCTCGCAACAATGCCGATCGCGATTTTGAAAACGTATCTATGTGGGAAGACGTGGTAATTGCAATAGTCCAATGGGTCTTTGCCATCGCACTCATTCCGTCAATCCTCCACAAAACAGAGAAACCTGCGCTGATGACGAGTCTTTTAACCGGACTTCTTCTTATCGTGCTGTGCGTTGCGTATGCGTCGCTTGATCTGTGGAAGAGTGTCATACCCGTCGCCATCCTTACTCTCGCGTGGCTTTACCTCGCTTGGCAGCGCTATCAACTCAACAAAAAAGACGTTTCCAACGTTTAGCACAACATTCTAACATTCTATAGAATGTTAGAATGTTGTGAGAAGAGGTTTAGCGGATGGTACCGAAATACGCTTTGCCAGTTTTGAGAGACTCAAAATAGTAACGCTCTGCGGGCCACAGTGGCTCGGGGAGATTGTCGATTTCATACCACGCCCATCCATCGCGTTTCTCTGGTTCAAGATTCTGCGGCTCGCCCGAAATCCAATCAGCTGCGACTGCGATATCGATATAGTGCTTTGGCGCAAAGGTGAGGAGATTGATGAGACAGAGGAAGCGAACGTTGCCGATTTCTATGCCTGCCTCTTCCTTCGTTTCTCGTTTCGCACATTCTTCAATCGTTTCAAGATGTTCTAAATGACCGCCCGGGCCGCAATAAAGGCCATCCCCGTGGATGTTTTTACGTTTGCCCATAAGGACCTTGCCGTCCTTAAAGACGACAAGCCCTACGCCAACCTTCGGCCGATCTTCCGCCATGCGCTATCGAACTGGTTTTGGTGTAACTGGGTAGAGCTCGGGGTCGATCGTGCGTTCAAAACATGCGCGGCCTGCCTCGTGTGACCAATTGGTATCTGCCTCACCCTTCCCATACGGCATTACTGGACGCACCATTCCCGGCGCAATACTGTCGCCCGCAAGTGCAAATGTGGCACAGAGTTCAAAGGTGTAAGGCGCTTTCGTCACACGATATTCGTACAGTACGCCTGACTCCGGATCAACCGGAACCGTAAACCAACTAAGTGGGTCATTGAGTTCCCCGAGATTTTGTGGGAGGCGCTCCTTTTGTTGCCAATAATAAATAACCTGTGACTGAATGTTCTGAAGGTCAGAGAGTCGTTGCGAATCCATGCGCAAATTGCGCTGCTCGCCAGGCGAGCCGATGATAAAGAAGCCGCCGACAATTGAAATAACAATGGCGAGAGCGGCGCCGTAGCCAATGAGCTTTGCGCGACCAGGAAACCGAACCCAGTAGCCCCAGAGGTCAGAAAGGAAGTGGAGAAAGCCGGCTCCGACAACAAGGAAGACAACGGCAACCTTAAGTACAAACCGCGTGGTAAGTTCGCCGCCAAGGAACGTATTGATAAGAATGATGAGATCAGCGGCAAGCGTAATACCGGCAACAAAGAGCGTGAGGAAAAGTACCCACCGCCGCACCCAAATTTCTGCACGTGAGGGGTCGCGCGCAATCTCGCGGCGAATGATGCGCATGAGAATCAAAAAGACCGGGAAAAGGACGAGAAGCGACGCAATGGCGAAGCGAATAGCGCCCGAATATGGATCGACGTACGGCTGGAGTGCATCGGGGTATGCGTAGTCGATGTACTCAAACAGGAGCGTAATAAACGACACCACGCTCGCATAGAGTGCTGCCATGGCGCCGACCCACAGGAAAAAATCTTTTGGCGTTACGCGTGGTTTTATCTGCATATCATTCATAAAAGGATGATACCACAATGAAGACGGTCAGAGACGATTCGTCTGTCATCTTGTGTTTTTACTTGTCTTCAATAGATGAAGCCTTTTAAGCCTCGGCTAATGTATTGATAAAACCTTTAAGTGTTTTGACCAATCCCCGCACGCTTACTTTTTCTTCTTTCGTAACACTCGGACTCTTGCGCATTGCAAACTCTGTCGACAAAGAATCCTCGTATAATTTTTGAAAATGCTTCTGAACAGTGGAAAAATCTTCCTTATGTAGGGCTTCACGCATTCCTGCTACTTCTTTGAGATTGCGGGTGATTTTTCCTATGCGAGTTATGCCGATCGCTATATGAAGATCCTCCAGGGTATCTTTCTTGGGGTCAAGATTGTTTTCCTCCCAAATCATCCTTTGTTCAGCCGGCGTCATTCCATAGAAAGAATCTCGCTCCATATCAAGGTAGTCTTCAAGAGCATCACGATCCTCTTTTGAGAGCGAGCTGCGCTCCTGTCTCATGATATTGAGCGCTTGTATGAGTTGTGCGCGCTCCTCTTCATGGCTCACGACTTGATTGGCAAAAAAGCTGCTGATCGCTTCAAGGCTATACCATGAGGCCTCCTTTGAGGTTTTCAGTGATTCGTTTGTTGGGGCTTGGTCTTTTTTCGCCATTACACCTTAAATTCAATCACCCCAGTAGCAGAACCTGCGGTTCGCTACGGGGCAGGCATCGCCTATATTTTAAACTCAACCACGTCTCCATCCTTAACAATGTACTCCTTTCCTTCGGTACGCACGAGGCCTTTTTCCCGTGCTTTCGCGTAAGAGCCTGATTCAAGAAGCTTGTCCCATTCAATAACTTCTGCCCGAATAAATCGATCGCGGAAATCGGTATGAATGGCGGCGCCAGCCTCTGGCGCTGATGAACCCACTTTAATGGTCCATGCACGGGTTTCGTCTTCGCCGGTCGTAAAGTAGCTCATAAGACCGAGCAATCGATACCCGGCAGCAATGAGGTCGTTCACCCCATCATCAAGGACGCCAAATTCCTGCCGGAACGACTGTCGATCTTCTCCCGCCATTTCTTTCAGTTCATTTTCAACATTGGCATCAACAATGACCCACACTGCCCTTTCTGACTCGAGATAGTCTAAGAGTCGCTTCCAGCGCTCGTCTTTGTTTTCATCGAGATTGTGCCCACCCGCTTTTTTATTAAGCACATAGAGAATAGGTTTGGAGGTCAAGAGATGGAGCGATTTTAAGAGTGGCGCTTCTATCTCTGAAATAGACACATCTGCTGCTCGTTTCCCCTCGCGAAGCGCAGCAACCAATCGTGCTAAGAGTGCCTCTTCAATGACCGCCTCCTTTTCACCTCGCTTTGCGTCCTTGGACACAGATCCCATGCGCTTTTCAAGCGTTTGAAGATCAGCAAGCCCTAACTCGAGATTAATGACGCCGATGTCCGCGACAGGATTAATCTGTCCGTGCACATGAGTTATATTTTCATCATCAAAAATGCGCACCACTTCGGCAATCGCATCAACTTCGCGGATATTTGCAAGAAATTGATTGCCAAGCCCCTCGCCTACCGATGCCCCGCGAACAAGCCCCGCAATATCAACAAATTCAACCGCTGCAGGAATGGTCTTTTTTGAATGTGAAAAATCCGAAAGCTTTTGGAGCCGAGGATCAGGAACTGCTACAACTCCCACCGACGGATCAATAGTCGCAAAGGGATAATTCGCGATAAGCACGCTCTTTTTGGTGAGCGCGTTAAAAAGTGTCGACTTACCGACGTTGGGCAACCCGACGATTCCAATTGAAAGCGACATAGCACCTCATATTGACCGAGTGAGTTTTTTGTGTCAATACTTTTTCACATTGCCTCTCGGCCGAAATGATAGATCCGCTTTCGCCAGCGCTCACGTTTCTCGGGCGATGGACTTTCAGAAGGCCCGAGCGTGGTTACCCGCACGCGATAGCCGGCAAAACCCAACGTCGCACGCGCAAGTTCGTTGGTAAAGTCGCCAAACATAAGATGGATGATAAGTGGATGTGTCGCCGCACAAATAATGACCCGCGCGGTCTTTCCTTTCATGAGTTTGTCCCAGAGGCCAAGCTTCTTTCCCCAATAGTCCTTCCGGAAGCGAAATGCAAAACCGGGGAGCCACATCCGGTCAAACATACCCTTGAGAAGCGCGGGCATGGTGCACCACCAGTTGGGGTACACAATCGTCACATGGTCCGCCCACTTAAAATCTTCTTGGACCTTGAGGAGATCAGGCTCCAGCACCTGAATCTTTCGATAGCCAAAATGGAGGATCGGATCAAATTTCAAATCGCTAATATTCAGGCGGCGCACCTCATGCCCCGCATCTCGCGCACCCGACTCATACGCAGTTGCTAGTTCCCCTGAGAGCCCTTGTTTGTCGGGATGCCCCAAAAGAACCAGTATCTTTCTTTTAATCACTAAAAAATGCTACCATGCGCAGGTTCAAAATGCCGTACCATATGTTAATACTCTTCCAAAAACTACTCGCCTTTTCAAAAAAGGCATCGCGGGCCGTACATACGTATGTGCGCTCGTTTATTACCTTTGAGCGGAAACTTGGGTGGCGCGAAGTTGCCGTCCTCTGCGCACTTATTCTTGGCATCATTGCTGGCGTCTCGTTTGCTGGAGGCGGAAGCACTCCTATCCCTGCCGTGGAACAGTCGCCACGTGGCGTAGAAATTCGCTCTGTAGCAGACCTTTCCGGCGAATCAGCCCCGCTCCCCTTGGTTGGAGTAGTGCGCTCACAATCGGAAGCTGATGTGCGAACCGAAAGCTCTGGCCAAATTGTACGACTCTACCGTCAACTGGGAGACTATGTTGCAGCGGGATCAGTGATTGCAGAAATGGATAACAGCAGAGAGCGTGCGGCAGTCACTCAGGCTCAAGCGGGTTTGGATGCGGCGCGCGCCAATCTGGCGAAAGTTTCGGGAGGCACGCGCGACGAGCAACTCCGGATTCTTGAAGCAGCCCTCAAAAATGCGCGTCAAGGAGCAGTAAACGTCCTACTCTCTGCCTATGCGGGAAACGATGAGGCGGTTCGTCGAAAGGCCGATCAAATGTTTAGTAGTCCCGACACCTCGGCGCCAAAATGTAACCTCACGGTTACCGACTCACAGCTCGTTATCGATCTTCAAAATGAACGCACCGTTATCCGAAGTTACTTAGCGCGAGAATCAGGACGCGGCCAAACCCTCACTGAAGGAGGCGATCTTGATACAGAATTGACGATAACTGAAGTAGAGACGCGCGCCATTAAAAATTTTCTCGACAAACTCACTGCGGCACTTAATAAGTCGGTGCCGAGTAGCTCCATTAGTGAAAGCACGATCGCAAGTTATACCTCAGATGCAAATGCCGCGCGTTCGAGCGTCACTGCCGCACTTTCCGCCATTGCCGGAACCCGTCAAGCCCTTGAAGTGGCTCGCCGAAACCTCGAACAAGGCCGCGTAGGTGGCCAGGCTGAAGATGTTGCTACGGCCGAAGCGCAAGTGAAACAAGCGGAAGGTTCGCTCGCATCGGCGCGTGCGACTCTTGAAAAGACCATTGTGCGTGCACCCATTTCGGGTACCCTCAACTCCCTCACGATTAAGCGGGGTGATTTTGTTTCTGCATTTACCTCCGTTCTCACGATCGCAAACAATAATGCGCTTGAGGTCGTCTCTTCAGTCACTGAGCGAGA
>SBAW01000032.1 GCA_005239955.1 bacterium
CGGTCGAGCACCTCGATGCCGCTGGTGCGCCCGATCCCAAAAAATCCTTTTTGGCTAAAGAGCCGCTCGGCATCGGCGCGCTCAAGCGCTCCTGCGGTAAGCCGGAGTGTGTCTGGCGACACTGCTGCTACACGCCCGCCATCGGGAGCTCTTGTGGCTTCTTGGTAGAGTGACGGTCCTTCTGACAGAGGTCTGCGCAACGTTTCGGGCGGCACAGAGACTTTTGGCTTCTCGCCGATAAGTTCTCGGTCAGTCAATTGTTCAGGGTCAACACGGAGCGTCTTCGCAAGCTCCCCTCGGACCGCTTCGTCCCGAAGCATGCCACCATAGTCAATAGACTGTCCGCGCCAGGAGCCATCCTTAAACATCTCGAGGTTTGCGCGCGTGAGCCCCCACTTTTCAAGTTGTGCGTCGGTCGCAATGATTTTCCATTTGCCCGGCGCGTATTCAGCTACCAGTTTGTTGTTGAGGAGGTTCGTTGCGTCTCGTATTTCACCCGGCCGCACCCCGGGAACGTCGAGGCTTTTCAGGAACTTATTCATGGTGCTCCACGGATTGTCTCCCGGTTTTATGATGACCGGGTACGCTGCCCGCGGGTCCTCAAGAGGAGTCTCCGGAGTGGAAGGGACACGTGCCAATTCTTGCATTCCTTCCTCCACGGGGATTTCCGGCGGTACTGGTATATACGGCTTGTCAGGCTGGTAGTGTTCATCTGCCCAGTAGCCGGGTTTAAACGGGGGCTTTACATCGGATCGCACAAATTGGTCATAGGCCTGCCCTTCACCGGTAAGATAGGGATGCGGAGGCAGAAGTTTTTCAGCCTCTCCTTCCGAGGGAGTGGTGGGGAAGTGTTTGTCAGGACTCTCGATGTTTGCTTCTCGTGGCTCGCCAAGTGGCTGATCAGGGTAGCCGGGCGGATACGAGGGCACTCGATACCCTTGCGGCCCAAGCGGTGCTCCCTTCCCTTCTTCGGCGACCAGAGCCGCTTTTTCAAGCGCCGAATCGATGCGCCCTTTCGGCCCGAAACGTTCGTCTATGGTTTTTCCAAAACCTGGTGTATCAACAACGGCGGCGCCGGCTTGAGTGGCAGAACCCCCTAGCAATAGACCAAACACTCCCGCGGAGATTGCCGCACCCCGTATCGCTCTCCGCTCATCGCGGGAGGTACTCGCGATAATTTTTTGATGCTTGCGCGCAAATAATTGAAAATCCTTGAGCGAAAAGTCTTTCAGAAGCTCGTCTCGATCTTCTTTACGAAAAGCCGCCGATTTTTTTATTGACTTTCTATAGACAAGTCCGCCGAGCGCTGTGCCACCAATAAGTCCAATGCCACCTCCCAGCACGGAGGTCGCAGCGTAGAGCGCCAGCGCGGGGCCTGCGAGAACGCCAGTTCCCGCCGCGCCTCCAATGAGAAGCCCGCGCGTAAGAACGAAGTTCAATTTCGGATGTCGTGCCCGCCAATCCATTATGCGCTTGGCGACACGTTCTTCCGCGGTACGGCGACGCGTGTCCCACAGTTCTTTTTCTTGCTGCAGGATCTTTTCGTCGCCCTTGAGATAGAAATCTCGTAATGTCTCACGTGCAAGCATGCTTTTTCTTGCCGTATGTACCGCTCGCTTGCCCTCATCGTCCTTTAACACTTCGCCTTCCGCTTTTTCAATAAACTCTTTTCCTGCCGTTTCGAGCGCCGCAAGGTAGGCATCATATTTTTGTCGAACCTTCTTCGGCATTTCATCTACCGCAAGCCGCTTTCCCGCGCGCTCTCGCTGCACTTTTACTTGAACTCCAATGTCGGTGTGATAACGGCGCATCTGCTGCTCTCGCCACCTTAGCCGCTCAACAGTGTATTCCTTCTCGGCCAGTTCTATCTGAGATTTAAGCCACTTCTCATCATCCGCTTTCTGTTCTTTTTCCTTGCGCGCCGCCTCTTCTGCGTCTTTTCCCTTCGCCTCGGAGGAGGGACCGCGCTTTTTTCCAAAAAAGCTACGCTTTGAATCAGGAGATGGTCTTGCTGCCGGTGCTTCCGCGCTTCGTGCCATAGATTGTGCCTTCATGGTAACACCATGACGCCCGTGCAACTACCCATGTGCTGCCTCTCGCCCACCTCTCGGCAAAAACAGTATTAAAAGGCTAAACAGAGCCATTTATTACGCCACAGTTTAGTTATCCACACAATCTTCACGCGCTCGTTGACATCACCGCTCCCCCCGCTATAGTTGTTTGGTACCGAAACGAACTGGGGGAATTATGGCTCAACTAAGCCATAAGATACGGAAACCCTGTCATTACTTAGCTAAAAAGGCTCTATATCACGTTTTCTTCATGATCTTGTCCGTGGCCTAAACTCTTGCACGGCACAGGTGAAATATAGGTTCGGCGTGCTCCTTTCCGCCCGAAAGGTAGCTCTTTCGTTACTGTTAGCCGCCATGGTTCCCGCGGGGCTTCAGAGCGCCCCTGTTTCAATGGCGGCAGGATTCTTTGGCTTTGGGGGACTCTTAGAGCGGACAGCCACTCAAGGCCTTGCTGCGGAGTCACCCTTTAACTCCCAAAGCATGCCGCTTTTGCGGGCTGCCAATCATACCGATCCCAACCCGGCCAAGGGTGGCGGCGATATTACCGTCGTTGACGGGGCGCTTCTCTCCGAAGTGGGCCCCGAAGGAACCCTTGCGGATATTGAGGAGCATGACGGGGACTCCACCACGATTTCACTCTACGTGGTCCGCAAAGGCGATACCCTCTCCGCTATTGCCAAAATGTTTAACGTCAGCGTGAACACTATCAGGTGGGCCAATGATATTTCATCAGCCTCCACCCTCAAAGAAGGCCAAACCCTCGTTATTCTCCCCGTTTCCGGTGTTCGCCATACGGTGCTGAAGGGCGAAACCATCGCGTCAATTGCGAAGAAATACAAAGGCGACGTTGAAGAGATTGCCGATTACAACGGGCTCCATGGGGTGACCCTTGCGGTTGGCGATGTCGTCATTATCCCCGACGGAGAAATTGCCGCTCCGCCTCGCCCCACCACCTCCTCACCACTACGCGGCGGCGGTCCTGCGATTGCCGGCTTCTATGCGCACCCACTCCCTGGTGGCAAAAAGACGCAAGGTCTCCATGGCTACAATGGCATTGATATTGGTTCACCGATTGGCACGCCATTTTATGCCTCTGCCGCGGGTGTTATTATCGTCGCTCGGAGCGGCGGCTGGAATGGCGGCTACGGCAATTACGTCGTTATCGCACACGACAACGGCACGCAAACCCTTTATGCGCACAATTCTCGTAACGCCGTCTCGGTTGGCGATCGTGTTTCGGCGGGACAGACTATCGGCTATGTGGGGAATACGGGCAAATCAACGGGGGCGCATCTCCACTTTGAGGTACGTGGCGCGCGCAATCCATTTTAAGACTGCAAGTCTATAGTCGTTAGTTCGTAGTCAGTAGGAGGCTACTAATTATTGACTCGTATCTACAGACTCGTTTTGCGGCGATAGCGTAGCGCCTCAAGCACATGGTCGTCACGCACCTCCTCTTCTCCCGCAAGATCGGCAATCGTACGAGAAATTTTAATCATCTTGTGATAGGAACGAGGTGAGAGGTTGAGTTTTCGCGCCGCATCTCTCAAAATTCCTTTTCCTGACTCAGGAATCACAATGTGGTTATCAATGTCGCGCACCGAGAGCGCGGCATTTTTCGTCATTGAAAGTCCGGCACGAGAGAAGCGCTCCTTTTGGCGACGTCGTGCGTCTGCGACCGCCGCCATAAGCGCCGCCCCTTCGCCGCGACGCTCCTTTTTCGCCCCCAACTCATCGATTTCAATCGGTCCTACTTCAACCCAGAGGTCAATGCGATCGACAATCGGTTCTGAAATTTTTCTCTTGTAGCGCTCGAGCGCGACCGGCATACAGACGCACGGTTTTTTGCTTCCCTGGTTGCCGCATGGGCACGGGTTCATCGCGACAATGAGAATAAAATCCGCCGGAAACTGCATGCTGCCGCGCGCACGTGAAATCGAAACAACCCGATCTTCAAGCGGCTGCCGTAAACTGTCGATGACCCGTCGATCAAATTCTGGGAACTCATCAAGAAACAGCACGCCGCGGTGCGCGAGTGTAATTTCGCCAGGCCGTGGGATGGAGCCACCGCCGACCATTGCGGTGTGAGAGGCAGTGTGATGAGGAGATCGAAGCGGTGCGTGGGTAATAAGAGCGCCTCGAGTCGCCCCTGCTACCGAATGAATACCCGTGGTCTCAAGCACCTCATCAAAGGAGAGCGGTGGCAATATTGATGCAAACGCACGCGCCAAGAGTGTTTTCCCCGTCCCTGGTGGACCATAAAGCGCAATGTTGTGTCCTCCGGCAGCGGCAATCGCGAGTGCTCGTTTGGAATCTTGCTGCCCCCGAATGTCATCAAAATCAATGGCGTATGTTGGCGGATCATAGATGACCGTGGTCACCGGTTGTGGCGGGAGAGCGCGTTCTCCAGAGAGATGTTGTGCAACGGATGTAAGTGACGCCGCCCCAAATACGTCGATGCCCGCAATAAGCGCGGCTTCTTTCGCGTTCCCTTCCGGAACCACCACGGCGCGGAACCCCTCTTTTTGTGCATGAGAAACGAGGGGCAAAACGCCGGGGACAGGGCGGAGCGCTCCATCGAGCGCCAGCTCGCCGACGAAAAGAATTTTTTCAGCATCAAAGGATAACTCGTCGCTTGCGCGGAGGTATGAAAGCGCCACTGCCAGATCAAACAGCGGCCCTTCTTTTTTAAGGTCCGCCGGTGCAAGTGAAATAACCACGCGTTGATTTTTTGATTTGGGGGATGCGAACCCTGAATTTTTTATTGCCGCCGCAACGCGATCGCGTGACTCCTCGACCGCTTTATCGGGGAGCCCGACAATCGTGAAATTATGAAGGCCGCGCGAGAGATCTGCTTCAACACTTACAATCCCGGGCGTTAACCCTACGGTCTGTGCGCTGTAGACTCTCGCAAAAGCCATTGAAGCAGGAGTTAGGAATTAGGGTGTCGGAATTACAGAATAACAAAACACGCGCGTATCTATTGCAGTTTTGTTTTGCTAAATCCTAACACCTAAATCCTATTTCCTGTGGGGTGTGTGCTTAAGGCAGGTTCGTGCAGCCGGATTGGCTTCAAGGCGTTCCTTCTCAATCGGTTCTCCGGAGATTTCGCACACACCGTAGACGCCTTCAGCAATACGCTCCTTCGCCGCTTTGAGTTCTCGGTAACGAGTCTCCAGATCGGCGAGGATTGCTTCATTGATACCCAGTTCCTCAAACTTGTCCGCATTTTCATTGGGGTCCGCTTGTGACCCGTCTTCGTCAGCCGTCGCAGCTTCCCAATCGTCTTTATTTCCTGGGTTGCGACGTCCGACACTGGCGAGCTCTCTCTCCACAAGCGCCAGCTCCTCGTTTATCTTTTCTTCAAATGGTTTTAGATCAATTGCCATACGTCCTGTTAGAGATTGAACGAATAATCAAATAGTGGAAATGCAATGTTAATGGAATGCCGGCTCTCTTACTGACAAACCCCGCTTAGGAGATCTCTAACGGGATACGCGGCTCATAGTATCAAGCTCCTTCAAAGTCAGCCAGTGTTAAATGCGCGGTCGCGTCAAACGTCCCAGCACTTCCCGGAGTGTATGCTCGTTGGTCGTGATAAGAAGCGTTCCGCGATCAAGGAATGAATAGAGTGCGATTGCCTTTCCCGATGCTGCGCGCGCGACCCGCACATTTTTATTATCCAAGATCTCATCTTTGAACGAGGCAACGGTGGTGGTCGCATCGCTCGGGAAAAATGGCGCAAGATCAATAAGAAGATAGGGCTCCCATTCGAGCATCGCGGCAAACGCTTGTTCGTAGGGATCGACTTTAAAAAGCAGGAGCGGCTGATTCCCATCAAAAACATGAGTGCCAAGCATAAAGGCGGGGAGAGATACTCGCGGTAAGGAGGCGGGGATATGTCCGCCAAGGCGCAGAAGGAAATCCCGCGCGGGGAGGACGCTGGTGGTCGATGCGGTTGTCGTAAGTACCAGTTGTCGGACCGATCCTAAGGGGAGTGCCACACTGGCGCGCTCCTCGGCCAGGGCAGCAAGGAGTACTTTTTCTTGCCGCGTACCCACGTCACCTGTTTTTTGATCTTCCACAAAGAAAAAGGAAGGCACGTCCAGATCTTCAATGACGCTATCTGGACTTTTGGGGAGGAGTGCGACCGCAAGAGAAGCCACGCCAAGGAGCAGGAGTCCCACACTTATGCCAATGAGCATCCCCCGCCACGACCGTTGTCGCGGCTCCGTAAGCGCCATGCCTCTCACCTGTGAGCGGCGCTCGCTTTCTGCTGCTGCAATCGAAATAACGGAAGTTCGCTGGTCTCGCACAATATCTTCCACATCTCCCCGAAAGGTCCGGAGCGAGCGCACCGATGACTCCGCATCCCCTTGGGCAGGTGCTGGGGGCATCGCTGGTTGAGGCGATTGCGGTAGGGGCGTGGGGACCGCCGGAGTAGGAGTGGGAGAAGGCGCTCCTCCTTGTGGAATAGACGCCGGAGGAACGGTAGGAGAAATGGGAGGATTAACGGCGCTCGGTCCGGTCTCCCCGGTCTCGTTTTTCTCTTTGTTCTGGTCCTCCATAGGTGCTCGTGCTTGGTTTTACTCCTTTTCGTGTGGCGAAGTCAGGGTCAATCGCTTTGATTGAGAGGTTGACGCGATCCTTATCGTCGATCTCCTTAATAATAACCCGCACCTTCTCTCCTTCCGAAAGCGCATCAGTGACTTTTGCAACGCGGAAGGGTGCAATTTCAGAGATATGAACAAGACCTTCGGTGTTTTTCCCGATGCGCACAAACGCACCAAACTCCATAATACGGGTCACCTCACCCTCAAACGTCTCACCCGCCTTGTACTCATGGGTCAACTCTTCTATCATCGCGCGCGCTTTCCCAGCGGTACCACCCTTGCCGGTTATGAAGACCGTGCCGTCCTCCTCAATCGTGATGTCTTCAACCGCAGTGGCCTCCCGAATACCATTAATGGTTTTTCCACCAGGGCCAATGACGAGTCCAATCTGATCTTTTTTGACAACGATGGTGAGAATTTCTGGCGCACGTGGAGAAATGGCGGGTCGCGGCGCGGGGATCTCCTTTTCAATGACGGCAAGAATTTCAATGCGTGCTTTTTTCGCTTGCGAAAACGCATCCCTCAGAACGTGAAGCGGCACCCCATCAACCTTTACGTCCATTTGCGCACCGGTCACACCTTCGGCTGTTCCCGCGACCTTAAGGTCCATGTCGCCGTGATGGTCTTCCGGTCCTTGAATGTCGGTCAATACTTTGAATACGCCGTTTCTTACGTCACTCATCATACCCATCGCAATACCGGCAACCGGTCTTGTAATGGGGACCCCCGCATCCATCAGCGCAATGGTGCCGGCACACACACTCGCCATTGACGTTGAACCGTTGCTCGCCAAACAATCCGCGACAATACGGATCGTGTAGGGGAACGTTTCTTTGGCAGGAAGTACAGCACGCAGAGATTTCTCGGCGAGCGCGCCATGCCCTACCATGCGGCGGTTGAGGCCTCCGACGCGTCCCACTTCACCCACCGAAAATGGCGGGAAGTTGTAGTGGAGCATGAAGCTTTTCTTTTTATCTTGGAACTCAATCGTGTCGATAAGTTGCGCGTCGCCCGGGCCACCTAAGGTAAGTGCCGCCAAGACGTGTGTCTGCCCGCGGTAAAAGAGACCGGTGC
The DNA here is from genome assembly GCA_005239955.1 of bacterium. Lineage (GTDB taxonomy): Bacteria > Patescibacteriota > Minisyncoccia > Phycocordibacterales > SBAW01 > SBAW01. Next base: position 7,760 of record SBAW01000032.1, read on the forward strand.
CGTGAATAATAGGTGAGATACCGCCCGCTTGAGCAAAGAGCGGGCGGATTTCATCGAAGCGGCGACCGTCAACACGTTTCCCTTCTTTGAGAGCGAGGTCATGGACGTATTCGTCGAGCTTGTGCTCAAAAAGGGCGTCAACAAATTGCGGCTTCGCGTCCGGAAATTTTTCGCTTGCGTACGAAACCCAGGCAGACTTCAGATCACCGATATCTCCCTTGTTGAGTTTCCCCCCTGTCGCAAGGAGTTTGGGCCGCATAACGCTCTCAAACTCTGCCTCAAGTTCCGCGCTATCGGTCGGTCCAATAACGCTTTGTTTTGTAGCACCACGCTCGGCAATGATGGACTTCTGCCACGTTTGAATTTTTTCAATCTCTTCGCTTGCGCGTTTAAGCCCCGTGTTAATGGTGTCCTCGGACACTTCGCGTGCATAGACTTCAATCATATTAACCATCCCCTCTTTCCCCGAGACGGTAAGATCTATGCGGGCGCGCGGCGGCAATTCGTCAGAGCGCTGCCCGTAGCTTGGGTTCACGATGAGCTCGTCACTTTCATCGGTTTGTCCAATGCGAACGGCGGAGACTGGTCCACTCCACGGAATATCCGAGGTTGCAATCGCAAGCGATGCGGCGTTCACTGCCAGAATGTCGGTGTCGTAATCTTCGATGGAGAGGATGCTGATAATGACCTGTACTTCGCGCTTGAGGCCCTTGGGGAAAAGCGGGCGGATCGTGCGATCAACAATGCGCCCAGAGAGGATCGCTTCATCAGAAGGGCGCCCTTCGCGGCGCACAAAACGGCTCCCAAGAATAGCCCCCGCCGCATAAAACTTTTCCTCGTACTCAACAGAGAGTGGAAAGTAATCGAGGTTTGATTCTCGTCCACTCATCACTACCGTCGCAAGAACAGCGCTGTTCCCATAACGAAGCAGGACGGAACCGTTTGCCTGGTCCGCCCAGTCGTTAAACTCGGCAATCATTTGTTTACCGCCCACTTCTAATGAATACGTTTTTGTTGTCATCGACTTCCTTGAAGTCGACAGATTTCAGATTTCAAGTCAAATCAAGATACAGACTTGAGACCTGCCTATCTGGCGACTTCACTTACTTACTAATGTCCGCACTCTAACAAAAAACCCTCTACCCGTGTAGCGGGGGCGGTTTTCAGCGATCAGGCTCGCCGGACATCGTGATTGCTGGATCTTCCCCATCCTCTTTTTGTGCCTCCGTACCACTACCATTTTCTTTGGTGGAAGGAGGAGTCGACGAGCGACCAAAGCCCCACGATGAACCGCCGCTTCGGTAGCCAATAAGGAACTTTCGCGGGTCGGCAGACATATCAATAAAATCGTCCGCCGCTTCTCGAAGTTTTCCTGACGACGATTTACCAAACGAAATAACTTCCACTTGGCATCCGTCCTTGCGCTTGAGGTACTCGACAAGTGGCACAAAGTCGCCGTCCCCTGTTGCGAGTATGACTGCGTCGAGTTTTGGTGCGAGTGAGACGGCATCAATTGCCATGCCCACATCCCAGTCAGCTTTTTTTGTGCCGCCATAAAAGACCTGGAGGTCTTTGGTGCGAATTTCTATGCCGAGCTTATTGAGCGCCTCAAAAAACGCCGATTCTTCGCCGGACTCGGTTGTCACGACGTACGCCATCGCGCGAATGAGGTGACGACCTGCAACCGACTCTTTAACGACCGCGCCGAAGTTTACCCGTGCGCGGTAGAGATTCTTTGCGGAGTGATAGAGATTTTGCGTGTCGATAAAAATCCCCACGCGCTGCTCTTTGTGTTTGATGACTGCCATACAAAATAATTACTTCTAACCTTATTAAAAAATTGATCCATACCCCCCAGTATACCCGCTCCCCTTCTCCGAGACAAAAAGCGCTGCGTGATGAGCGTGACCGGGGCTGCGACGTATGCGCCGCAGCCCCGACTTGCGTTAGAACTCGACGACCGGCGAGCCGGAAACGATTGGCACGCTGCTTACCGTGTAGCGCCTCTCCCATGCCGATTCTCTCCGCTTCCGCACATGAACTTCTGCGAAGTAGAGCGTCGCCGGATCCCCATCGTCGGCCACCCCACGAATCGTTGAGATGACTTTGACGTAGCGAACACGATGCCACGTGGTGGTCGAGCAACGGTTGGCAGCGACCTTTCGATCCCACGTCACCTCAACCTTTCCTCGCGGGGCGGCACCTTCCACTTCCTCGATGTCGGCAACTGACACGCAGGTCGAAAGGAATACGTCGCCATACTCCTTTCCAATGATGAAACGCTCGATTGTTGTTTGCGTCTGCCCGCGACTCGGCCAGAGGAAGATGAGGAGAAAGAGGATGCACGCCGCCCACAAAAGAAGGGCGTGGTCTCCACGATGGTTGGTTTTCATGCGAGGCCTCCTTGCCCAGTGTCGAACCAATGTCCGAGACACCTGGAACTAAGTATAGCGCCGCTTCAAAATGAAATGCGGAGTTATTGGAGATCGGCTTCGAGATGTTGGGCGAGAAGGCGAGTCGTGGTCTGTATCGGCGGCGCCGATACACTAACCAAAAAGCCAACCCTGGTGCTCGATTTTGCGAGCAAAATCGAGACCGGCTTATTGGCGACGTAGAGCGAGGGAAATGAAAAGTCAGCACTTTTCATTTCCGAGCCGAGGAAGCCAAAAAGGATTTTTACAAAAATCCTTACTTCTTGAGATCGAGCTTTTTGACAAGCGCGTTATAGCGACGTTTATCTTTGCTCTGGAGGTACGAGAGATGGGTACGACGGTCGGCAACCATCTTTAAAAGGCCCCGGCGGCTGTGCTTGTCCTTCGGATTTTTGCGAAGATGGCTCGTCAGTTCATCAATGCGGCGTGAAATAACCGCAACCTGAACTTCCGGAGAGCCAGTATCTTTCTCGTGTGTCTGGTGGTCGGCGATGACCTTTTGTTTCTTCCGCTTTGTCAGCATAGGGCTAAAATAGCACGTTTTTCATCAAATTACAACCCGGGGGAAAATATTGTGCGACGTATAAGTAAGGTAAAATGACGCTATGGCAGAGAATCTTGAAACCCTCAAACGACAGTTTTTGGAGCACTTGGAGATCGAAAAAGGGCGCTCCATTAAGACGGTCGAAAACTACGATCGTTATCTCACCCGCTTCTTGCAGTTTGCTGAAATCAGTAAGCCCTCTCAGATTGCCGATGAGGTGATTCGCGAATACCGTCTTTGGCTTAACCGTCAGAAAAGCGCAACGGGAGAACTGAAAAAGAAAACCCAAAATTACTACCTTATTGCGCTCCGCGCGTTTCTCAAATACCTCCACAAGCGTGGGGTCGAATCCATTTCTCCGGAGCGCATCGAGCTCGCGAAGGTTGGGGCGCGCGAGCTCGACCTCATCTCTTCAGCCGAGTTGGGGCGACTTCTCGATGCGCCTAAAGGGACCGATCTCAAGAGCCTGCGTGATCGGGCCATACTTGAACTTCTTTTTTCAACGGGGCTCCGTGTGTCGGAACTCTGTTCTCTCAACAATGACCTTGATCTCTCGCGCGACGAACTGTCGGTGCGCGGCAAAGGAGAAAAAATCCGCGTCGTCTTTCTCTCCCCTTCCGCCAAGACAGCAATCAAAAATTATCTTGGGAAACGAGCCGATATGGACGAAGCGCTCTTTGCACAAATGGGCAAGAATGCAAAAAGTGCCGAGTCGCTTCGCCTCACTCCCCGCTCGGTGGAGCGTATTGTCAAACATTACGCGACTAAAGCGGGCATTACGCGGAAAGTGACTCCGCACGTCGTGCGCCACTCGTTCGCGACCGATCTTCTACAAAATGGCGCAGACCTGCGCTCGGTGCAGGCGATGCTCGGGCACGCGAATATCTCCACGACGCAAGTTTATACACACGTCACGGACAAGCACTTGCGCGAAGTACACAAAAATTTTCATTCCAAGAGGCGTCGATAAAATATAAGAGAGACCCCCGCTCTCATACTGCATTCAATTCACCCAGAATGAGCGTGCCGCCGGGGTGAACCCGGCGGCAGTGCGTCTCTTAGTCGTCGCCCCGCCATTGAAGCGGGTCGAGGTATCGCTTCAGCCACTTCTCGATTGCGGGGTTCCGCGTGAAGAAGCGCTTGAGCGCCCTCTCCGCTTCTTCCCGCTCAATCGTGAAGCGGACGGTGTTTTCTTGCATCCGCGGAATCTCACGCATGAGACCCGCGAGGTCGATTTTGGCGACGATCCGCTTTCGCTGGATCAACTCCAGCGCCTCCACGACCGCTTCGTTGGCGATA
>SBAW01000017.1 GCA_005239955.1 bacterium
ATATGTCCGTGAGAAACAAGTTGACGTGCCATACGGCGTGTTTTTGCAAAACCCATGCGATACACCACGTTATCGAGGCGCCCTTCAAGATTCCCAATGAGCATCTTCACAGAGTCGGTACCTTTTTTCCCAACCGCTCCAAGAACGTAGTTGCGGAACTGGCGTTCGGTCAACCCGTAGCTGTAGCGAGCTTTCTGCTTCTCGAGAAGTTCAAGACCGTAGTTTGATACGTTGCGACGGCCACCCTTACTACCTTTGCCGCCTTTTTTGCGCATACTTGCGCGCTCTTTAACCAGCGCAAATTTTTGCGTTTGGCATTTCTCAAAGACACCCGCACCAAGGCGCTTACAGATTTTATATTTTGTCGTGACGATAGCCATAGAAATTTAGACGCGACGAGGTTTCTTTGGACGCGGACCATTATGAGGAATCGGTGTCGTGTCTTTAATAGAACGCACGCCAATCCCCCGCGTTGCAAAGGCGCGAAGCGCCGATTCGCGTCCTGCCCCCACCCCTTTAATAATCACATCGACTTCTTTCATGCCAACGCTGGTAGCCTGGTCTCCCAGAAGCTCACCCACTTTCGCCGCCGCAAACGGCGTGCCTTTCTTTGCTCCCGAAAAACCAAGCGCACCGCTTGAGGAGCCTCCAATTGATCCGCCATTTTGATCAGTAAGTGTCAGAATAGTGTTGTTATAGGTAGCCTGAATATGCAGCACGCCCGACTCCAATCGGCGCTTGCTTCCACGTTTGGTGACCGCTTCTCCCGCAACGTCAGTCCCCGTCTGTTTAATGATTCGTTTCTTTCCCATAGATTATGTTTTCTCCACTTTGCGTCGGCCGCTTCCCATGGTCTTTCTCACATTGCCACGAATGGTTCGAGAGTTTGTTTTGGTACGCTGACCGCGCGTGGGAAGGCGTTTTGCATGACGGCTTCCACGATAGCTCCCAATGTCTTTGAGGCGTTTAATATTGCCGCTAACCTCACGCTTGAGGTCTCCTTCAATTTTAAATTGTTCAACCGCAGCGCGAATCTTCGCTTCATCAGCGGAAGAAACTTCTCCTGCCTTTATCTCAAAAGGTACTTTTGCCGTAAGCAAAATAGTTCGTGCACGTGAACGTCCCACACCATAGAGTGCCGTGAGCGCGAACTCAATTCGTTTATTGTCGGGGATAGTGATGCCGGCGATACGCATAGAAGATCAGTTATCAGTTTACAGATTACAGTTAACAGAAAACTCAAAAAAACCGACACGCGTGACTGTAGACTGTTGACTGTAGACTGTTTGCTTCATAATTAGCCTTGTCGCTGTTTATGGCGAGGATTTGCCGGACAAACAATAAAAACGCGGCCGCGTCGACGCACAACCTTGCACTTTACACACATGGGTTTTACTGAGGCCTTTACCTTCATGACAAATATAAGCGCCCGTAAGCGCAAAAAACAAACAAAGCGCGGTTACTTTAAAGGCGCTTTGTGATCCTGCCTTTTCCACCGTACGGATCTTTGACGAGCCGTACTTTGTCGCCGACGAGGACTTTGATCCGGTGGAGACGCATTTTGCCAGCAAGGTATGCCAGCATCAACTCTCCTCCCTCAAGTGAAACGCGAAATAGGGTATTCGGCAGGGCCTCGGTTACTACTCCTTCTACTTCCTCCGGCGCCCGGCTGTTATTGCCTTGTTGTTCTACCATTCCCCTTGAGTTCTCGCATCGTACCAGAGCCCTAAAATCCCGTCAATTAACGACATGGGGAGGCAGTTTATTCCATCTCCTGTGGTACCTCTATGGAAACCGTGAGACGGTCCATATCGTCGGGCAGTTCAGAAGACCAAAATGGTCGGCTGCTGACACTAAAAGAGTTTGCGGGAAATTCTGCCATAATGGTCGGGAGTGCAGCCTTTTGGCGGCCCACAATAGCGTTTTTTAACTCTACCTCATCGATAAGCCACACGACTAAAGCGTTCCCGGCAAGGGTAAAGGCGAGTGGTCGTTCAAGCGGGAGCGCAATAGTATCCTTGCCGGAAATGGCGAACGTAAGGCGTGAAGTATTAGGAAGATAGACTGGCTCCTCGTTATAGGAACCGATGCTGTTTCGCGCGATAAATGCCGCAAGTTCTCGATTGTTGAAGAGAACGCCGGTAAGGACTCCTTTTTCAGTAACTTTTACCTCACCTTCTCCTTCGGGCGCAGTACCTTCCGAAGAGAAGGAAACAAACGTTGCATCATCAAAGAGGACAAATCCCGCGGGCATCTGTGCTCTTGCAGCAACCTCGAGCTCTCGTTTTAGTTGCTCATGAAGCCGGCCACGTGCCGCCGCGAGTTCTCCCTCCGACACCACGCGCTCCCGACCAATAAATCCTCCCGACATCGGCGTTTTGCTCCGTGCCGTAAACTTGGTGTATCGCGGATCACCTTTAAACCCGGGGATGGTGAAGTCGGTGAGGCCGCGGTTATACCCTTCCCCCGGCGAGTCGGCATAGACAACAACCTCACTTTCTCCGGGCACCAAAGCTCCATTAACGGTCTTCTGTCCCGGAACATCAATTGATTCATTAATGCGATAAATTTTCCCATCCGGCGCCTCAAAACGGGTGTTTTTTATAAGGCGCTGAACGCTGGTGCTGTAGTTGTTGGAAATAACAATCGTACCCGAGGCGCGGCGCTCCACATCGGCCTCACCTGTCGCCTCAACGACTTCGCCGAGGGTACGCTCAAGGGTAACGAGTTGATACGTAAGACCCGTAACAGGAGCATCGGGAGAAGCAGAGAACGAACCGTCAATAGTAACGTCTTCACTTTTGGGAGTAACCGAAACCGTCGCACCGGCAAATAAAATCGAAAACCCAAAGAAAAGGAGAGCGGCGATGGAGAGAATCGCTCCCGTCCACATAATGATGCGTGGCCCGCGTCGTGATTCCTGTGGAACAGAAAACTCCTGTGGGTCTATATCTTCCGGTTCAGATCGTACATAACGCTCGGCGGGGCGCGGCGGCTCTGGAGGTCGGCGGCGGCCAGGTGGCACCGGTATATTGCGAATGGAGCGATCGGCAGGCGGAATGACGTCCTGCATCATGGAGAATCGATCAGGCTTTTCAGATCTATCAGGTCCCAGAGGAGAACGCTTCGGCATTTTTGTATCCTACCATGCAAGGTAGGGCTATTTCATGCCTGAAGCACTACGTTTGTGGACAAAAAATCCAATGATTCATCTCGGTCAAAAAATGAATCCGCGACAATCCCCGCGAGCATGAGGAATGAGTCGGGGAAGGTTACCGATCCATGAAGACGACATTTGCCCGTAAGGAGTGAGGGGGTAATTCCGACAACACTTCGTCCATCGCCACTAAATACCACTCCGAGCGGCTCTTCATTGATCGCCCGAACATAAAGTGGGAGTACATGATCATCAGCGACACAGTACACAAAGCGGGGCATTGTGGCTCCATCAAGAAGCGTGGTGACTGCTTTCTGAAACTCGATACTCCAGTTCTTCATGCCAGTACTAATCCCCGTCGTGACTTCCTTGCGGCCAAGATACGTGTCGCCTTTTGCATGGAGTCGAAGGAGGGTTTCCCCTTCCCCAGGACTCCCTGCCATAATTCCTCGACGAAGCGTATGTTTCCCATGGGGAAACGAAGAAATGCCGCGAATCATTCCTCCTTCAATAAGGATGATGTCGGTCACTTCACCCGCAACGTCAACCAGAAGTGCGCGAGAGAGGTTCGGGGCAAGCATTCGAATTGCCAAATAAAAAATAAGAGGAAATGAGTGAAACGTGAGTGGGCGAGATATAAATACCTTTTCGAGCTCGGTTCGGATACGTTTACTAAACTCTTTTGGCATGAAGCTCATATAGAGCCCGAGCTCGGCGCTTTCTACTCCATCGGCATAGATGCTTTTTGTTTCGTACCCGTTCAGGAAAACTGAAAGAATAAGTCGCTCCATAAGTTCGCGCCCCATGGAGTCTTCCATGGAACCCTTTGGCGCTTCTTTGGAAATTAATCCCGCCTCGTCTTTCAAAATTTTTGCAATAAGCGCACGGGAGAGCGAAAACATGGTATCGCGATGAATGCGAAGAAGTTTTGGCTTTGACTGGTACCAGGGTGACGCAAAAACACAGGCGACGGAATCAATACGTTGAGGAGCGACCCGCCCTCCTTCGGTAAAAAGAGCAGCTGTTTTTTGAGCTTTGACGGCAACATCTCGAAGCGCTGCAATGGTGCCGTCGGCAAGTCGCGACGCAGACAAGGAGCCTCGGACCGTAATCGCAGTTCGGTGAACCAAAAGAAGCTCTGGCGTACCTTTGCGAGAGACGCGAACAAGGCCGGCTCCCACCGACGCACTTCCGATGTCTATAATTAAAATATTTTGCGATCCCTTCTTCTCACCAAAGAGCCCCCAGAGCATGAACACAGTCTACAGTTTACAGCTCACAGTTCACAGTCTGCAGTTCACAACTGTCTGTCAGGTGTCTGTCAGGTTTTGATTTGCTGTTGCCTGTGACCTGTCAACTGTCTACTCCAGCGTTGCCTTGAGGCGGCGAATGCCGGCAGCTACCGCTTCCTCCTTTTGAATTTTGAATCGCTTGCCGCCTTCCTTAAGCGCGCCGGTGTGCGTGACATGCGGGCCTCCACAAAATTCAATGGAAAAACGCTTTTCGTACTGCGGATTCTCTGGCGTGGCGCCTTTCGGTCCTACAGAATAGACCGAAACACGCTCACCGTACTTTTGGCCAAATTCATGCTGTGCGCCGAGTTTTTCAGCCTCGTCCTTGCTCATTTCGCTTCGAATGACCGGCAAATCCTC
>SBAW01000051.1 GCA_005239955.1 bacterium
AGATAGAAGAGGCCAAACATGATGGAGACCAGGAGTGAGATGCCAAGGACAGGGCTAATGTAGTAATTACGGAGTCGCATATTAGGTGCGCTTCAAGAGTCGATCAATTGCCTCTCCAATTCCTTTGGCGTCTAGTTTAAAGCGGGCGATAAGTTCGTCGGGTTCCCCCGATTCCCCAAAACGATCGTGCATGCCCACAAACTCAATCGGGAGTGGATGATGTGCTGCGAGACATTCCGCAACCGCGGAGCCCATGCCTCCCGCGATTTGATGTTCCTCAACAGTCACGATGCCTTTTACGCGCGATGCGAGATCAAGAATGGCGCGATCATCAAGCGGCTTTATGGTTGAGAGATTGAGGACAGAGATTGCGACGTCGTCTTGGCGCTCGACCGCGGCCCGAAGAGCCTGATAGAGCAGTGGTCCCGTTGCGATGATTCCAATCTCTGGATCGCGTGCCTCAAGGACGAGCGACGCTTTCCCTATTTCAAATGGCGCGTCGGTAGCTGTCACAATAGCGGTCTTCTCGCGCGCGAGGCGGATGTAAACGGGGCCGCGGTACGCTGCTGCGGCAAGCGTTGCCTTACGCGCTTCAGTACTGTCGCAGGGCGAGAGAACGGTCATCCGTGGAAGCGCACGCATGAGCGCAATGTCCTCGAGCATTTGATGGGTGGCCCCGTCTGGCCCCACCGACACCCCCGCGTGGGAACCGACGATTTTTACGGGATGATTGTTAAGTGCGATTGTTGTCCGAATCTGCTCGTAATTGCGGCCGGGGCTAAATGCCGCGTAGGAGGCAATGAAGGGAATCTTCCCTGCTGCTGCCATACCCGCGGCAACGGTTGCGAGGTTTTGCTCCGCGACCCCAATCTCAACATAGCGATCGGGGAATTTTTCCTTAAACCAGTGAATACGGGTTGATTCGGCAAGGTCAGCGCAGAGCGCAACAATATTTTTATTAGCCTCCGCCGCCTCAACGAGACCCTTTCCAAATCCGTCGCGCGTTGGCAAGAGCTCTGGCTTTCCTTCAAGGACACCGGGGGCGAGGTTATGTGGTGTAGCGAGAGTATTCATAGATCGAGAAGTTTGAGCCCGGTTTCTTCGTCATAGGCGCGCGTAAAGGGTACGGCAAACGGTGTGAGATAGACTTCAAGTGTTACGGCAACCGTCGCTTCTTTGATATGCGCGCCCAGGGTTGCGAGTGTTTCATCGGTTCGCGAAAGAACGGCGTGCGTATGGAGAAATGGCTTGCCGTCAACGAGCGCGACATTGCCGTTCATGCTTGCGACTTCCATGATTTCGGGAATGGTCTTAAAAAAGTATTCACGTTTCCCCAGGTTGTAGTAGCCAATCTCCGCATCTTCCACCGCCCCAACCGCTTGGAATACGCCGCCGTTGATACCGCGCCTCTCGCAAAAGGTAGTGAGCGACGCAACAACCTTCTCACCGCGCGCGAGTTTAATCATGAACCCCGATTCAACGTCTCTAATAACCATAGTGTACAGTTTACAGCCAACAGTCTACAGACGCTTCATGAGTGTTTCGAGCATTTTCTGAACTTCTTTGAGCGTTGCAAGAAGTTCTTGAGATGGCAGATTATATATATCTTCGGCCAACAAAAGCTGTGTCTCCAATTCTGCTGCAGATCCGGAGGCAATCTTCAGGAATTGCATGAAATCCTGCTTTGTCCGTTTTGAGCCTTCCGCAATATTCGAAGGGATAGAAACGGCGCACCTTCGCAGTTGGCCAATTAACCCGAATTTCTCTTCAGCTGGTAGCGTACGGGTCGCGCGATATACCTCCCGTGCAAGAAACATCGCTTTCTGCCACACAGTGAGTTCTCTAAAATCGGACATTTCAGTACTGTCGACTGTAGACTGTAGACTGTCATCTGTTGACTGTTCTTATTTATCTATGCCGCGCGCGTGGAGACACATTTCGTAGTAGACTCGAATGGCATCAGCGTTTTCCACGGAAACTGGGCTGTCTTTCATTTGAGCATTCGCAATCGCGAGGCACTCCTGCCTTGCTTCATGGGGGCGCCACTCGTACCACCAAAAGGCTCCCGCTGCGATTGCGATACCAATAAGGCCACTCCCAATGATTTTGTTTACTGTTTTACTCATATCATTCGTGTTCGCTTTTTATTTTACCTCGTAATGTGCGTAGCTCTTTTAAAAACCGCTCGGCCTCGTCTTTCTTCGGAGGCTTCCCGTGCCAGAGATAATCAAACTCAATTTCTTTGATTCCCTTCCCCGGAATCGTGTGCGCAATAACAACGGTTGGCTTCTCAAAGATTGCTTTTGCTTCTTCAACCGCGTCGCAAAACGCCTCGATGTTGTGTCCGTCAACCTCGAGCACATGCCAGCTGAACGCCTCATACTTCTCGCGCAAAGGTTCAAGCGGCATAATGTCTTCCGTCATCCCGTTAATCTGGATGTTGTTGCGATCAATAACGGCGGTGAGATTGTGGAGGCGATTCTTCCCCGCAAACATTGCTCCCTCCCAGGTGTTTCCCGCATCTTGTTCGCCATCGGAAAGTAGCGCGTAGACATGGTTTGTTTTTCCATCCATGCGAAGGGCGTAAGCCATTCCCGCGGCCTGCGAAAGCCCGGAGCCAAGAGGTCCCGACGTTGTCTCAACACCGGGGAGTTTTTCACGCTCGGGATGTCCTTGGAGGCGCGAACCAAATTTCCGCAAAGTCATGGCCTCCTCCAGAGGGAAGTAGCCCGCGTGGGCCATTGCGGCGTAGCGCACCGGCGTAATGTGACCATTACTGAGGATGAGACGGTCACGTTCGTCCCACGTTGGGTTTTTAGGATCATGTTTGAGTATATGAAAATAGAACGCCGCGAAGATGTCGGCCATGCCTAAGGGGCCCGCCGTATGACCGCTCCCTGCCGCCACGAGCATTTCAATGATCGTCTCACGGATGTCCGCGGCCTTCTCTTCGATCATTTGGACTTGTTTTTCGGTAATACTAGCCATTCGCGATTTTTTGTATGTCAATAAATACTTTTTTCATATCAGGCGCTTTCACTATTGCAGAACCAATCACCAAACGGTTTACTCCTCCAACTACAAGCTCGCGGACATGCTCACGCGAGACCCCGCCATCAACACTAATGGTAAGGGAGGGTGAGTGCGCTCGCAATTTGCGTACGTGGGATACCACACTTCCGTCAAACGGCTCCCCTTGCCAACCGATCGTGCGAATCCCCATGAGTTGCACGAGGTCAAGTGAATCGATAACGGGTTCTAAAATTGAAAGCGGTGTCGAAATGCCAAGCGCGACACCACACTCCACTCCGGTATCAAGAACCGCGTCGATGACGCTTTGCAGGTTGTCAGCAGATTCGGCGTGAACGATAAGGCGCGAGGCGCCTGCCTTGGCCCATCCGTCTACAACTGACGCGGGATCCTTCACCATAAGATCAACCTCAACCAGGAGTCCCGCGGCGAGCTCCGAGAGCTCGCCGCGTGATGGGTACGAAGTACTCGCGCTATAGGGCCACGTGGGCATCCCCGCAAATTTTCCGTCACATACATCAAGTTGAATGGTATGCGCCAGCCCGGCAAGCTCTTTCGCAACATAGGCAAAGTCCTGTTTCTCCGGTGAAAGGACTGCAGGAATAATTTCAATCATTAAAACTTCTTATGCCGGCGCACGTGGCGAGCGTCACCGGAAAAGGGCGTTTCAAGCCACACGCTTACGGCGCGCTTGGCCTCATGCTCCGTTAAAAAGCGCGCGCCTAAGCAAAGGACATTGGCGTCGTTATGATCACGCGAAAGACGAATGATTTCGAGAATGCCGCCGTAGTAAACGGCTGCGCGAATGCCTTTCGCCCGATTGGCGACCATCGCCTCCCCTTGCCCTGAGCCACCAACAGCAATACCGACTGCTCTTCCACCCATGGACAACACTTTTTTGGCGAGCGGCCCGATGAAGTCGGGATAGTCGTCATCTGGTGTATGAGAGCGCATGTCAACATCGTCGACGTCGTGGCCCAAGCCCTCCACAAACGACATGAGCGAAGCTTTGAGATTCTCGCCCGCGTGATCGCTCGCAAAGAGAACCCTCATATGTGTGTAGCGCCACTACAAACATGTGGAAAGAGTTCAGATGCGAGGCGCGGAGAAAACAGCGAGGAGGTGTACGTGCGTGATACGGCGACGAGCTGTAGAGGCTCCGCAACAAAGCAGATGAATTTTTTACACATGTTTGCCCGCGGCCTCCACGTGCTGGGCAAGGCTATGCACATATCCCATTTCGTTGTCATACCAAGAAAGTACTTTCACGAGATTCCCGGTGACGCGCGTCATTCCGAGATCGGCAATCGAGCCTTCGGTTCGACCGATGATGTCGCTTGAAACCAGCTGCTCGCGGGTCGTGGCAAAAATTCCTTTCCAGCGCTTTTCCTTGGCTGCAGTTTCCAATATCTGATTCACTTCTTCGGCCGTTGTCTCACGCTTCGCGACAAACGTAATATCGCTCATTGAGCCAACAATAACCGGAACCCGTAGCGCAATACCGTCGAATTTTCCTTGAAGGGGCGTGTAGGCTTTCGTGACCGAAATCGCTGCTCCTGTTGAAGAAGGGGCGATGTTGTGTCCCGCAGCGCGTCCGCGACGATAGTCCTTTCCTTTGACGGGCGCGTCCACCAGCGACTGCGAGGCGGTCGTCGCATGAATGGTGTTGAGGAGTGCTCGTTCTATACCGATAGTCTCGTCAAGTATCGCAATAAGGGGGTACGCGGAGTTTGTGGTACAAGAGGCGTTCGAGGTAATCGTGCAGGTCTTGAACTTCTCTTCATTGAGACCCAGTAAGACCGTATCAGCGCCCGGCATTGTATCTTTGACAGGAGCCGTAATGACGACACGCTTTGCGCCGGAGGAGAGATGTGGCTTCGCCTTTTCAAAGGAGTCAAAAACTCCTGTTGATTCAACAACCACATCGATCTCCATTTCGCCCCACGGAAGCTTCGCGGGATCTTTTTCGGACAAATAGGTGACACGTTTCTTGCCTACCAGGAGTGCGCCGTCTTTGGCACTCACTGTTTCAGGGTATTTCCCATACACACTGTCGTACTGGAGGAGGTACGCGGCATTGTCTGCGTCACCGAGATCGTTCACGGCCACAATATCGAGTGAGGGATAGTCCTTCGCTGCACGATAAAGCGCCCGCCCGATTCGGCCAAATCCGTTGATGGCGACTCGGAGTTTTTTTCCGCTTGGCATGATACTCAAGTATAGCAGAGACTACTCCTCGGTCGTTGTCGCCGTTGACGTGCCCGTATCAGTTGGAGCCGGCTCCGGAGTTTCTGTCCCGGCCTGCCGTCGCGGCAATGACGGATCGAGATACACTTCGAGAATGCGTTCGGCGTAAGCGCTGTTCCCTGCCTGGTCAGTCGCGGTGTAGCGAATGACATAGGTCGCTTCTTCGCGCGTATCAATCGAAACTTCCGTCACCGCGCGACCGTCAATCATGATCGAGTAGCCAAGATTGCTGTTGACGTTATCGGTCACGACCGCGCCCATGTCGCTGTAGGAATTTCCGACAAGAATTCGTGCCGGGTTGTTACCGAGAAGCTGAATGGTCGGTGGCGTCTGATCGGAGCCCGCCCCAGTGGTGGTTGAACCCGAGGAGGGGGTTTGCGTTGAGGTTGAGTCTCCGGCGACTTCCCCACTGCTGCCGGTAGATGATGGCGCTCCTTCCTGCCCCGAAGGAGGTGTTGGGGGTACGACAACCGGTACGTAACCCGGAAGCACTTCGGTTGTCTCGTCGAGGAACGCACCGATAAGACCGCTATAGGCGGTCGCGACTGTTTTTTGGCTTACCTGCTGCCGCTCAATCTCCTGGACTTCGCCGAGGTACGAAATCTCACGATCGATCACTTGCCGGAGCTGCTCCGTCACATAGAGTCCCAGATCGCGCCCGGCAATGGCGGCTTTGGCAACGGTCATGGTTCGATCCTTTGTGGTGTCTTTCCAAACGTAATCAATGACGTCGATGGTCGTGAGCGTGTATGTTACATAATACTGCTCCTCGTCCTCTGTCACGCCCGTGATGCGGACTGTTGGCGTAAAGCTCGCCAAATCTTTGTTGGCGATGTAGGTATTATCGATTGACTCCACGGTGGCCGTTTCATCATAAATCGCATCGCGTACTTCGGGGCTTGCCGCGAGCGCTCCACCAAAGGACAAAAAGAGTGCCCCCATGATAATGGGCACCGCGTTGTGGTATTTGAGGAAGTGGATCATGACACTCGTAATCGTAGCATATATGACTTCATCGTGAGGAAGGAATGCGGAGCACAATGCGGCCGATCAAATCGGATGGCTGGACCGCTCCGAAACTTCGTGAATCGGCACTCGTGCGACGATTGTCTCCGAGCACGAAATAATCTTCCGGGCCCAATTTCATGCTGAAGATTCGCCCATTATTGCCTGAGCCACCGATCACCGTTCCTTTTTCATAGACCACTTCTCTCCCTTCAATTGACGTGACAATGACTCTCGACTCTTCTACCTTAACAGTCTCACCAGGGAGACCGACAACACGTTTTACATCAGTCATTTCTTTCTTATGGGGATCACGATGCGCAATAACCTCTCCTCGCTGCGGCCCAACAATACGGAGAGAGGCGCTTTCAATGAGGACCAACGAGCCATCGCGCAGTGTTGGATACATGGAGTCCCCATAGATCAAATACGGGTGAACAAAGAACGGAATAGAAAGAATGATGACCAAAGCGATAATGATAGCTGCTTTTTTAATGGAGAAACGAGACATAGATCAAAATTCAAAACTCATAAGGAACGATGCGCCGCCGGAAACCGCAGGTGTGTAGGTGATTACGATGAGGCCTTGCGCTCCTGCGCGCGCGCCGCTTGCCGCGCCTCCGTCGCCACCAGCTCCTCCTCCATAATTGCCCCCTCCACCACCACAGCCGCCGGTACAGGTCGTGTTTCCCCACGCCCCGCCGCCGCCCCCGCCAGAACCATGAGTGGCATCAAATTCCGTTCCTGCGCCTCCGTTGTCGCCGGGATCCCCAGCGCCTGTTGAGGCCGCGCCGCCCGCGCCGCCCGAGCCCGCTCCTCCGCTTCCGCCCGCGCCCGGCGTCGATGGGCTGCCGCCGGAATTTGCTCCATTGTTGCCTGCGCCGTTTGGCCCGCCTGCACCGCCTCCACCGCCGCCCGAATCGCCACCACAGGTTGCGGTACCGCCGTTCCCGCCTGAATACTTTGTCGTGCCAACGCCGCTCGCGGCGGCTCCGCCTGCCGGGGCGGCACTGTTACACGCCGCACCAGCACTTCCCCCCTTTGCTCCAACCTGGACAGCTGTTCCCGCAATAGACGCGCAGTTACTCGTTGAGTTGCAAAAATACGTGTCTCCTCCCGCGGTCGGCGATCCTCCTGCGGTCCCCGCAGCCCCCACCGCGTAGGTGACCGTGCCTCCGGCCGTGAGAGTTACGTTACTCACCTTTGAATATGCGCCCCCACCGGCGCCGACCGCTTTGTCGCTCTTGCCTCCTCCCCCGCCGCCAATCGTCTCAATCGTGTTGTTCGTAGAATTCCAGTCGGAAGGCACCGTGTAGCTCGTGCCGGACGTGAGATACACAACAGTCGCCGCGGCATTTGCCCGCGGAACGGGCAAAACGAGTGTTCGCACACCGATCACAACAAGCACGAGGCCAATCGCCGCGATAAATTTGTACTTCCAAATTGCTTCCAGGGCTTTCTTCATGGCGTTCATACCCCTCTTGCAAGGCTAAGCCTCGTCAATTTGGACTCTTCCTCGTCGTTTTCCCTCTTAAAAGACAGCCACCAATCAACCTGGGACTGGAAATCAGAGGCGCCCAAGAAATATTTCGGGAATTCTTTTTGATTCGTGATGAGAGGTGAATGGTGGATGTACTCTTGGAAGCTTGAGAAAGGATACTCCTGTATATAATTCCTCACGCGTTTGAAATCTTTTGGCCCGAAGTCTCTCCACGCAGGATCAACCAGCTTAGCGGGATTCAGGTGAATATATGAAAAAAGATATTTAAGATATGCATCGCGGTTGGCGTGGCGAGCTTTGAATGTACCCTGGAAAAGCGCGCCGTTCCGTTCGTGGCGCCCGTTAAAATACATCGTATAAGCGGTTTGGAGTTTGTGCATGAACCTCGAGACTCCCGTATCGACAAGCGGTGTCACAAGAAGATGAAAGTGGTTGGGCATAAGACAGAAAGCCCCGATGGCAACGAGTGGCACCTGCGGCTGTCCCTTTTGACGAGGCTTAGCCTCGTCATTTTTCAGGTGATAGGTGTTCCGTGTTATTTCCCCGTCATTAAGGAGGGTGAGGTACCGCATAAATCGCATATACTCTTTTTTTGAAGTGAAAATGACGCGCTTGTCGACTCCCCTATTATATAGATGGTAGTATTCTCCGCTTGAAAAGGTCAGTTTTCTCATATACTCGGATGATGTCTGGCAAATTGACGAGGCTTAGCCTTGTTAGAAGTTGAGGACGGAGGAGCCGAACACCGTTCGCGTCGAGGTTGCGAGCGATGCGAGGAAGGTCAGCACATCGCACTTGTTCGCGGTCGTCGTGAGTGTGGGAGCACTTCCCCCCGCCCACAGAAGTGCCGTGTCGCCCCAGGTGACCGTGCGGCTTCCTGTACCGTCCTGGCAGACGATGAGACGCAGTGTCTGGCCGTCGGTGTAGCCGGAGAAGTTGATGGTACGGTTGCCGCCCAAGGTTACCCTCTGTTGGTTGCCGTTGGTCCATGCGACGGAAATCGTTGCGCCGTCGGTAAGCGACTTCTCCGTCGTCACGACCGCCCCGTCCGCGCCAATGGAGAGTTTTGCGAACGGCGTCGTTGAGCCGATGCCGATCCTTCCGTCACCGCTAACACCATTGATGCTGAAGGATGGAGTGGAACTTCCGTTGTTCCCCACAAGGAATGAATAGGTCTCGGTATCTTGCTCTACCGAAAGGATGCCCCACGGCGTTGATGAGGCGACCCCAAGCCGTGTCTCAATGAGAAGATTGCCCGTGCCCGAGGGTGAGCCGGTCGGACACGCGCCGCCGGTACAGACAAAGAGGTTCTCATCGAGAAGGTTAACGTCACCGCCTTGAGCGTCAATCGTAAGGTCGCCGGCAGAGTCAGTAGAGAACGTGGTGTAGCGAGTGGAGTCGTAAGCGGTTGCAAGTTGGGCCGAGGTATCGGTGACGGAAAGCTTTCTCCAAGGCGAGGTAGTGCCGATACCAACATAGCCGTCTCCACGGATAACAAATTGTGTAGTGCGTCCTCCTGCATCTCCATCAGAATCAGTAGAGGCAGCGAAAAGATTGAAGGTAGAGGCGGCAGCAAGCGTATTTTCGACCTGGAAAACGGTTCCAGTGAAACTCGCAATGGCAGCCTCAACGACTCCAATGGGAAGCGTCGTGCCACTTGTACGGCGTGCCGACAGCGTGCTCCATGGTGAGGTAGTACCAATACCGACGTTGCCGGAGGAATCAATCCGAAGACGTTCCGATCCCCCTGTCGAGAGATTGAGGGTGTCAGCGGTCGAGGACCAGAGGCCCGTGTTGGAGTCATTGGTGAAGGTAAAGGCGGGGGAACCGACGGCGCCGAGGGCCGAGGCGGCAAAGTAGGTGCCGGTTGAGGTGGCTGAAGCGGTGATCGCTCCTGTGACGTCGAGTGCAACGGTGGGTCCTGCGGTACCAATACCGACGCGGTTTGTTTGATAGTCATACACCAACCCAGAGGTCTCGATCGCGAGGCCTCCGGCGAAGGTGCTGGTGGCGGCAGTGCCAGTGATATTAAGTTGCTTCGCGGCAAAGTTCGTGGTGGTTGCCGAGGTCGTGAAGAGATTGGTTGAGGAGGCAGTTGCGGCAAAGAATGTCGTTGACGTCGCATTATTGGCGAAGAGAAGGGTTGTTGAAGCGACCGAAGAGAAAAGGGAGGTGGTGGTGGCATTCGTCCCCGTCGCGTTTCCGAAGACGAAGTTCCCGGTGAGGGTGGTCGAGGCGAGGGTTGCGCCCGTATTGAAGACAAGAGCTCCGGCAGTGCCTGTTTCGTCAGTGAGTATCGCTACGAGTTCTGCGGAGGTGTCGATGTCGGTTGAGGCAAGGCCGCCCGCCGTGACACATGCGCCGCCGACTAAGAAGCAGCCGCCAGTGAGGGTGATGCCGTTGGCGAAG
>SBAW01000004.1 GCA_005239955.1 bacterium
CAGGTCGTCTTCACCTCGTCTAAAGAGGCCCTGGTCGCGTCAGCAACCGGCTTCCAAGGGACGCCAGTGAAAATCACCGTCTGCTGGGTCTTCTACCCCAAAGGTAGGCGGCCTCACGGCATCGAGCAGCGGGTGTACCGCGGCTGCGAGCACGTGGACAATTTCTAAAGTCCACGCGCCCTCTCCCTTCGCCAAGAAAAACTGATCCCCGTCCTCGGACGGGGATCTTCTTTTTATGGAAGTGTCACCTGAAGGGTTGACATGATGACTTTTATAATTGCCGAGGCAGCAATCATAATGAACATGCCCACAATGCCCCAGAGCATGTGGCGCCGGCCTTCATCGCGCTTACTCTCATCGTCGGGATTAGCGAGAAACACAATAAGCCCCCACATGAAGTAGACGAGGGCTAGCGCAAAAAGAAGCGCTAAAACTGGATCGATGATGACATCGATGAAACGATTGATGAGCTGGTCCGCCATGAGGCGATGGGGCTAGCGAATTTGGACCTTCGGAGGCGTAATGGTGGTTCCCGACTGGATGTTAAAGGTGTCGGCAATGACGCGGATGATGCCCCAAATGGAGACCATCACAAAGAGCGCCACAATGCCCCAGAGCATGATTTTCTTGCCGTCAGTCTTACTCTCCTCATTTCCTTGCGCAAAGAGGTACTTAATCAAGCCCCAGAAGAAGGCGATGAGGGCAATCGCCACCATAAGGGGAATGATGAGATTGATGATGTCGCCCACTTTGACGACGACATCGCGAAGGGTGTCGGCAAACACAAAAAGCGGCGTAAGGAGAAGCGCGCTTATTCCTAGTACGTATTTCATAGTATTAAATGCTACTAATGCCTCATGTGTATGATAGCAGTGCCCCCTTATTGCTCAACCCATCCGTGTGGATAGCGCTTTTAGTTACTGATGCCGAAGGTATTGGCAATAATTTTGAGGATTCCCCAGACCGATACCATGAGAAAGAGTGCAATGGTGCCCCAGAGCATTGTTTCGCGGGCTGATGTCTTTACTTGCTCATTTCCTGCCGCAAAGATGTAGCGAATAATGCCCCAGAAAAACACAATGATCGCAATGGCGATAAGGAGCGGGATAATAATTTGTATAAGCCCAATGAGGAAGTAGACCAGGCTTTGAAAGTCGGTCGCTACGGCAGCGCTAGTTATAAAGGGAACGGACCACAAGGTAGCGAAAGAGAGGAGAAGAAAAGAGAGTCGTTTCATCATACGCCAAGCCTGGTAAGTGTACCTTCAATAATTTTAACGAGGAGCGCTGACGCGATAAATATAGCAATGCCAAGGAGCGTATAGGCAAGGTTCTTCTTCGCCTCTTTAAGTTTGTCCTCACTCCCCTGCGCCGTCACAAACTTAAAGCCGGCCCACACAATAAAGAGGACCGCGATTGGGATACCGAGCTTAATGACGATATCAAGAATTTTTGCGAGGAGTTGGAAAATGTTATTGGTGCCGCTGCCTTGGAGCGGATTTTGAAGGCAGTTGTTGCCAGTGCAACCAGAAGAACTACCCGTGCCGCCGGGTTGAAACGTCGCTCCTTGGGCAAGTGCCAAAAATGGCGTAAAGAGCGCGCAGAGTATTGCGACGATAACGAATATATGGAGTGCCTTAACCGAGTGAGTCATTGCGTGAAGAGTGAGCCTAGATCCGTCGACGCCTCGCTCACTGCTTCGGAGAGGCGCTGCCGGCCGCTTGTGACCGATTCTACCATGCGGGTGAAGATGTCCGTGCTTCCTTGGGGATTGGGATCAAGCCATCCGCGCGCCGTGAGCGCCGAGGTAAAAAGGGTTCGAAGCACGGCGCGCTCCTGCGCCACCCCCAGTACGTCGCGACGGACCGGCGCAAACCCAAGCTCTGCGAGGACAACATTGTTTGCCTTCGCACTCGTCAGCTCTTCTGCAACACGAAGCGCGCCGTCCGTATTAGCGCTTGTGCGCGCAATCGAGAGAGCAGTGAGCCGTCCGAACGTGGCCGTGAGTCTCCCCTCTCGAATCTGGGGAATACTTGCGATATCGAGATTGAGGTTTGGGTTGGTCTGCCTGAGCGCCGGAAGCTCGGAGGCATAGCCAAAGTAGAGTGCGAGGTCGCCGTTCCCGAACATTTTCTGCGCTTCCGGAAGCGCGCGGTTCCAGGAATAGACTGGCTTCGCGGGGTCAGCAAAATCGGTAAAGACTCGAAGTGCCGCTTCACTCTCTGGAATAGGACCCCCCGCCACCCGCTTCCCCAGTGTTGCTTCAAGGCCATTTGGTCCGCGCCTGACAATCGGATTCCCTGTTTGGAGGAGGAGTGCCGCGATAATATCTTTGCCGTGGGCAATGTTGCGCATTTCGCCAAGCGCCACTCCGGAGCGGGTAATAGTCCCGGAGGAATTGAGCTCTGACACGCGCTCAGCAACGGTAAGCACCTCATCCCAATAACGCGGAACTTCTGCAATACCCGCCCCCGAAAGAAGGTCGCGGTTGTAGTACATGACGAGAGGGTCAACGTAAAACGGTAGAGCCAGAATGCCACTTTCGGTAAGATACAGTTCCCCTTCTTCAAGGTATGCATCTTTAAAATTACTCTCCGAAATATCGCGGAAAGAAATAGGAGCAACTTTATCTTGGAAACTTAAGATGAGATCTTGGGTGAGAAAAAAGAGATCGGGGCCCGTTCCCGAGGCAAGGGCGTTTACCAAATCACGCTCGTAGGTCGCGAGACTCTTTTCAACATAGGAGACTTCCCGGAAGAGATCTTCTTTATCAATAGCAACTTCACCAATGATGTCTTGCATTTGGTTTTCAGGAAGCGTCCCCCAAATGACGACGGGTCCCGCGCTTTGGTCACCTCCGCCTAAACCCCCGCCACCGGCAAAGATAATGACTCCCACCACAGCAAGGAAGACAAAGACTCCAAGAACCACGATTTGAAAAATCCCTCCTTTCATTTCATTGATTTATATCGCGCGCGATAAAGCCGTAATGATGAGACCCGGCATTGATGCTTCGTACAAGCTTGAACCCATTATTCATGAAAAGAAGCTTTGCGTCGTCCTCTTTAACCACATGGGACGGAATGGGCCCCACGCCGCCAAACGAATCTTCCCAATCAACAACGAGTACGCGTCCGCCATTCATAAGGACGCGTTTTACCTCCCGCACAAGCGCTTTCTTATCTTCAACTTGAAAAAGGACGTTTGCGACGATGACGACATCAACGCTGCCGTCGGGAAGCCCCGAGCCCTTGGGTAACGTCACATCGCCCGTGAGGATTTCTACGTTCTGGAGCCCTTCGCTTCCCGCAAGAGTTTTGATTCGCCGTAAAAGTTCAGACTGAATGTCAATCGCATAGACGAGACCCGCCGGCAACAGCCGCGCAGCGGCAATGGTGTAGTAGCCACTTCCCACCCCAAAATCAGCAACCGTCGCATCAGGGTGCAACTGAAGTTCGCGCACAATAATCTCCGGTTCGGAGAATCGGGCCATAAGAAAAGTATAGCACTGCTAAAGCACAGCGGATTCTCCCACAAATTCCGCTCCGTATTCTTTAGCTCTCTCTTTGCGAAGCTGCTGCAGCCGACGTGCCGATGACTCGACGACATGTATATCAACGTCGCTATATCCGTGTGAGCGCATATAGAGGAGCACCTTCGAAAGATCAAAATCAAAGAGTCCTTTTACCGTATCGACATAGTACTCGCCCCCATCATGACCGCGCATGAAATTTACATACCCGGTGTCGATTTGTGGACTAAAGCCCATTTCAGCCATCTTTTTCTTTGCCTCTGAGAAGGGAAAGGCGGATTTTTGTCTCTGGACAGAAATCTCCCCTGCGATTCGACGCCGCAATGTCCCGCCAAGTCGCAAAGAATTTTGAGAGGTATTTGTGGCGAAGGCGGCGACAAAACCTGGGAAATTGCGGGGAAAAAGCGTTGAAAGAATGCGATGCCGATAAAAATATGCCTTCGCATCAAATGGCTCTATTCCATAATATGCATAGGCCGCGACCAGTTCGGGATGTCCTTTTACTTCGGTCACGATGCACTCGGCACCACTCCCAATTTCCTTCATGACATCCTTTTTCTCAAGAATGCCAATGACCTGTGATTGTTTGACGAATGAGCGCTCTTTTCCAAGCTCGCGCACATCCCTTTGATGCGGCATCTCAATGTGCGGCATCAGATTATTGTATCGCTAAAAACAAGCTTTAAAAACAGACAAACGAAGCAATGGAATCGCCCTCGTAGAGTTTCATAATGCGCACGCCCTGTGTGGCACGACTAAGTGTTGGGATCGATTTGAGATCTGTCCGAATGACTTGGCTTTTCTTTGAAATGACAATGAGTTCGCCTTCGGCAATATCCTCTGGCGTCACAATGCGCGATGCAATAACCGGCCCCGTCTTGTCGGTGACTTTTGAGGTCTTAATACCCGAGCCGCCGCGCTTTTGGACTTTATATTCTGAAACCTTCGTTTTCTTACCGTAGCCTTTGTGGGAGAGGACAAGAAGTTCGGCATTTTGGTCACCTTTCTTAATGACTTCTGCCGCAACAACGAAATCTCCTTTCCCGAGACGCACACCACGCACTCCCGCAGCAACGCGTCCCATTTCGCGAATGTCGCTTTCCTTAAAGCGAATCGACTGACCGTTCTTTGTTGCAAGAACAACGTGATCACCTTTTTCAACAAAGGACGCCGAGACGAGCTGGTCAGTGCCCTTAAGCGAAATGGCAATAAGACCGCTCCGGCGTACCTCGTGGAAACTCGCTGCTTTGACTTTCTTCGCCACCCCACCTTTCGTCACCATCATGAGGGAAAGGCCCGCCGCCTCTTTCGCGGTTTTCGGCATCGCGAGAACCGACGTCACGCGCTCACCTTCGGAGAGCGAAATAAAATTCATAATCGACTTACCCTTGGTCGCACGCTTCCCCTCCGGAATGTCATACATCTTGATCTGGTAGACCTTGCCCTTGTCGGTAAAGAAAAGGAGCTCGTTGTGAGTCGTTGCAGTAAGGAAAGTGGTGACAAAGTCTTCCTCTTTGGTGTCGAGGTCAACCACCCCAACGCCGCCGCGTTTTTGTTTGCGGTATTCAGCGGGGTTCGTGCGCTTTACATAACCCCCTGAGGTAAGGACAAGCATGGAGTCGATGTCGGGAATGAGATCTTCGTCGGAAATTGATTTTACTCCACCCTTCACAATCTTTGTCCGGCGCTCGTCGCCATATTTTTTAGCGATCTCTTCGAGTTCCCCTTTAATGACGCCGAGCATTTTCTTCACGCTCCCCAAGAGCGACTCAAGTTCTTTAATGAGCTCCTGAACCTCTTTAAGCTCGTTTTCAAGTTTCTTGCGCTCAAGGCCGGCAAGTTTCGAAAGTTTCATTTCAAGAATGGCGGCAGCCTGTTTGTCGGAAAACTTGAAGCGCTTCATGAGCTCCGCATGGGCCGAAGGCACATCCTCCGCCTTCTTGATGACCTTAATGATTTCGTCGATATGGTCGAGCGCTTTGGTGAGGCCAAGAAGAATGTGCTCACGCTCTTTCGCTCGAGCAAGGTCAAATTCGCTGCGACGCTTTACCACCTCTTTGCGATGGACGATGAACTCCTCGAGCATCGATTTCACCGACAATGTCTGGGGAACACCATTTACCAAAACGACACAGTTGTAGTGGAACGTTTCCTCAAGCTGGGTGTGCTTGTAAAGGTAGTTGAGGACCTTCTGCGGATGGGCACCGGACTTGAGATCAACCACCACGCGAATGTCTTTCGTGGATTCATCGCGCAGCCCCTTAATCCCTTCTATTTTTTTCTCGCGCACCAGGTCGGCGATCTTAATGATCAATTCCGCTTTGTTTACCCGATACGGAATTGACGTGATGACGATTTGCGCATTGCCCTTCGCATCTTCAGTAATCTCTGCATCGCCGCGCACCACCACGCCACCTTTTCCGGTCGCATAGGCATGCGCAATATCTTTCTGGTTGTAGGCAATGCCGCCGGTCGGAAAATCAGGACCTTTGATGTGTTCGAGAAGATCTTCGTTGGTCGCGTCTTTGTTATCAATAAGATGAACGGTAGCGCTTACAACTTCTCCCAAATTGTGCGGCGGAATATTGGTTGCCATACCAACCGCAATACCAAGGGTGCCGTTTAAAAGAATGTTGGGAACCGCTGCCGGAAGAACCGCTGGTTCTTTTTTCGTTGAGTCATAGTTCGGGCGCCACAGGACGGTTTCTTTTTCAAGATCACGGAGGAGCTCTGCCGCAAGCGGGGACATTTTTGATTCGGTGTAGCGCATCGCGGCCGGCGCATCGCCGTCGATCGAGCCAAAGTTCCCCTGCCCCATGACAAGCGGATAGCGGAATGAAAATGTCTGCGCCATTTTCACCATCGAATCGTAAATGGCAGCATCGCCGTGCGGGTGATACTTACCCATCACGTCTCCGACGACTGCTGCCGACTTGCGAAAGCGCGCGGAACTCGTAAGGCCCATCTGTTGCATGGTGTAGAGAATGCGGCGATGAACAGGCTTCAGGCCATCACGAATATCGGGAAGCGCGCGGCTTGTGATAACCGACATTGCGTAGTCGAGGTAGGACTCGCGCATCTCGGTTGAGATATTCCGAGAGACAACACCCGAACTGGGCGCCTCTTTTGGGGCGTCTTTTGCTGCCATAGATACTGTTCAGTATATCACAAAGAACGGCTAATACCAGGCTTAATTAGTCGTTTCGGACGTGGTGGTTGAGGCCCCCGGAGTCGTTGACGCGATGGGCGTGGAGGAAGCCGTTTCTGTTGAAGTAGCGCTCGACTGAATCTGCTTAAATCCTTCAACGGTTTCGCTCCATCCTTCCCAAAGCTTTCCCCACTCCTCACTCACGCTTTCGCCAAATTCCGAAAAGGCGGGGCCAAGATCCACGCCCTCGCGAATTTCCTCTTTGGTTGGAATAAGTATCCAACCGACGACAACAATAAAGGTAAGAAGTACTGAAAGCTTGAGCACGGCTCGTTTGCGCTGATCGGGAGGCAATTCGCGCAAACGAGAGAAATAAGACATAGGCTATGACGAGAGGACTACTATATCCCCTTCTTTCCCCTCAAGATCTTTCTTCTTTATCGTTAGCTTATCGGTCGGTGCCACCTGCTCCCCTTCTTCTTTAAGAAACTTCTTGAGCGCCTCCTTCTCTCCGACGTCACCGTAGTGCATCGGGATAATGAGGCGTGGTTCAAGTTTTGTCGCGAGTTTTGCGGCCTGTGCCGCATCAAGCACTCCTTCCCCGCCAATCGGTAAGAAGAGAATATCAATATCATCGAACTCTTCGAGTGCTTCTTGCGAAAGGTCCGGAGTGCCAAGTGCGCCCAGAAACGCGAGATTCATGCCTTCCAGTGAGACGGAATAGACCGTGTTAATGCGATTCTGTTTTTTGTAGTTTGAAACCGACTGAAATGCTTTAATCGTCACCTCTTTGACTTCGTACTCACCAGGACCGGCTACCGCAAATGGCTGTCGGTCACCATGGACCACCTGATCAACGCCGTTCATATCGGGGTCGTTCAGCGAGATGAATGCAATGTCAGAGCCGAAGTGCGTCCCCTTGAGCTTCGAATCTTTAGAAATGGGGTTGAAAGCAAGCGTAATGTCGCCAAAGGACACTTTAAAGAATTCTGCGCCGTGGTAGGTGATGACCATAGGCTAGGTGATAGGAGATAGGTTATAGGTTTTAGTGAGATGAGACAAGAAGACGTACGGAAAGTGTCAGTTTTTATGCACCGGGGAGGTGTTGCCAAAAAATCTGGATGTGCGAACATAAAGGTGACAAGTAAGGGAGGTTCCGCTCTTTTTGGGGCTGACAACCGCATCATTTTCCCCAAGTGAATCCGTTGCAGGCGCGCTGGCCCCTCCCCTCTTGGGCCAGCGCGCCACTTCCTTTATGGAGAGGGGTTTGCTATAGTGCCCACGTCCCGCTTTTAGGCGGGCTTTACTAACGACGCAGGCGAGCGAAAAGAAAACCTTGGTTTATCTTTTCCGAGCCGAGGAAGTTAGTATGGTTCATACCACTACAAACTAATTACAAGGCATCCGGAACTAAACCTCGCGTTGGGCGAGCCTCCGGAGAAGAAATAAATGGCTATTAAATTACCGAGCCTGCGTGCGCAGGCAGGAAAGGCGGATAAGTCCGCCGACGCTACTCGAGTCGAGAAATCGGAAGCGCAGCAGGAGCTCGAAGAGAAGCGGCAAAAGAAGGCGGAGAGGCTCATGGCGAAGTACCTCGCCGAGAGCCCGAAGCCCCCGTCCCTCGGAGACCTCGTTGAGGGCCCGGTGATTGGGATTGATAAGGCGCGCCTCTACGTCGACCTCTACCCGTTTGGTACGGGCATCATTTACGGTCGCGAGTTTATGAATGCGCGCGAAATTATTCGCCGTACCAATCCCGGCGATCGCATTGCCGCCAAAGTAGTTTCAGAAGAAAACAAAGAGGGCTACATCGAACTTTCGCTTAAAGAAGCGCGCCAGGCACTCATTTGGGGCGAAGCAGAAGAAGCGATCAAGAATCGCACGCCACTTGAAATTACGGTTAAGGAAGCAAATAAGGGGGGTCTCATTCTTGACTGGCAAGGCATTTCCGGATTCCTCCCCGCCTCGCAACTGAAGGCCGAGCACTACCCGCGCGTTATTGACGGGGATAAGGACAAAATTCTTGAAGAACTGAAGAAGCTCGTCGGCACCCGTATTTCAGTCAACATCATTACCGCAATCCCGCGCGAAGGGAAACTCATCTTCTCTGAAAAAGATCCTGATAGTCGCGAGAAAAAAGAAATCATTGAGCGCTACCAGGTGGGTGACGTCATTGATGGCGAAGTCACTGGTGCCGTTGAGTTCGGTGTCTTCGTCAAAATTGAAGAGGGCCTTGAGGGACTCGTTCATATCTCTGAAATTGACTGGGCACTTGTTGACGACCCCCGCAAGCGCTACAAGATTGGCGACCGCGTAAAAGTGAAAATCATTGAGATCAAAGACGGCAAGGTATCGCTCTCCATTAAAGCACTCAGAGAAAATCCGTGGATCGAAGCCACGAAGAAATACAAGAAGGGCGACAGTGTGGAAGCGGTCATCATCAAATTCAACAAGCATGGCGCCTTGGCCTCCATTGAAGAAGGTGTTGCCGGGCTCGTTCACATCTCTGAATTTGGGGGGAGTGAAGAGAAGCTTCGCGCGCACCTCGAGCTTGGAAAAACCTATCCATTTACTATCTCGCTTTTTGAGCCCGCAAGTCAGCGCATGGCGCTTGGGTACGCAGGTACGAAGAAATAGCTCGCCAGCTTCTTTGAGAAAGCACACATAATTCTCTGGTGAGAATTTGCTCCGCTCGTGCCGTCGCACTGCGCGAGGCTCTCTCAAAGAACAGGCTCGCCAAGTGGGAGGACAGAAAAAACGAAGGCCGGCGGCGACTGAGAAGTCGGCGGCGGTTTGCGTTTAAGCGTGCGGTCACGCCTAGGCGACCGGGAGCCGAAGTTCCTGGACGATGACCAAGTAGATGCGATCGTTGCGCTCGAAAGTGGCAACGACATGCTCTTGTCCTTGGTGGACCTTTCATCGTAAATCGCGAAGCGCGATCTTCTCGCCCTTCCTGAGGCGACCGAAACCGATGAGACCGTCCTCGTGCTCGAGGAAGAATCGCGTTGACTCCGTGACTTCGACCACGATCGGCGGGGACGGATTGTCCGGCGTCACGCGGATAGTGGGAGTAAATGCGATCTTGCCGTTGTCGAGCAAGATGCAGGGCCGTGGGAGCTTATGTCCTGGGACGGCAGCGACGCCAAGGCAGATGCCGTTGCCGATGAGTCTTCCGTCATCACCAATGGCAGTGATGCGGCTGCCGAGTCGAGCCTGAAGGTCGTCTATGTACGCCAGCATGGGCGTCTCCCCTAATGGAAAGGACCTGTAACGCCGCGACTATAGCGAAACGTTTCGTGAATGTCGAGCTCTCTAGTTGAATTGCCCCATCGCGCGCTCGCGACCATCCGAAACAATCATCGAGAGCGCATCACTTACTTTTTTAAATACTGGTTTGAGCGCCTGTTCCTCGGCGGGGCGCCACTTTTTTAAAATAAAATCGACAACGTTCTTATTATCGGGCTTTTTTACTTTTCCACTCGCCGTCTTTGGTGAGATGCCGATACGAATGCGCACAAAACCTTCGGTCTTAACGGCCTTCACAATTGACTCAATACCCTTATGCCCGCCAGATCCGCGATTAAAAACAATTTTGATAGTGCCAATCGGAAGATCGAGCTCGTCCTGGACGACAATGAGTTGCTCTGCCTTCTTCGCACTTGTGATGAGGGGCTTCACGGATGTTCCCGACTTATTCATAAACGTCTCGGGAAGTACGAGTGCCACTTTCTCCTTCCCCACCTTCGCGACTGCCACAAGCGCATTCAGTTTCTTATCGAGCTTCCACTCCTCTACCCCGTGCGCCTTCCCAAAATGTAAAGCCGCATGGCGCCCCACGTTGTGGTGCGTCTTTTCATATTCCTCTCCCGGATTCCCGATCCCAACAACGATGAAGGACATGGGAGAATCAAATCAGACAAACGGTGATTGTAAAAGCGCAACTGCTGCACTATTGTGGACGAGATGACTGAAGGAAAAGATAGGAAAGACGATCAGGCTCCTCAAGCTGAAGTGGTGCCGGTCTATGAAGAGGATGTTGTTGCAGGACTGCATGCGCATGTGGGCAATCCAAAATTCGCGGAGCAGCCAAAATTTGCACATGTTGAAGCCCTCTCTCGCTTTACGCGAGATTTGACTCATCTGGAGTTTTTTCCGCTCTACGAGCGATACCGCAAAGGCGAAGTTCCTACGCTTCAAGATCTTCAAAAGACTGCGGAATATGTCCGGAATAAAATAGCTCGCATTATCAAAGAGGAAAATCTTGCGGCAGAAGAGTCGCGTGAAGAGGTGCAAATTTCGAAGCTGCTTGAGGGACGGGCTGAAAACGTGCGCAAAGCCGTGAATCGTTATGTGCAGACCGTTATTCGCTTCCATACTGCGAAGCGCGTGATGCGATTGCGTCCCGAGCGAGAACGTGACCTTATGCAAGAATCCGATCGCGCCCGAAGGATTGCGCATGACTCACTCATTGAGTCGCTCCGTGTGTTTTCGGACGCCGTCCGCCACGCGATTGCAGAAAATATTATCAAAGGCAAGGAAATTGCCGTGTGGGACCCCGCACATCCGCTACGACGCTCTCGCAAAGACGATGATCGCGTATTTGTATTCTCACCGTCCTTTCTTAATGACCGCGATTTCATCCGCAATTGGGCGATGACTATTGATTATAGTGAGAAAATGGAGTCAATTGAGAAGGCAGTGAAGGAAGAAATGTAGAAGGGGTCGGCGGCGACATTGCGCCGGCCGACCCCTTAGCTCGCGTTCGCCTCCGCGTGAGTGAGGAGAGCGAACGCAAGACTTGTCGCCCATCTTATTGCCCCGAGGCGTTTCCCGTTGACCGGGATCCCCAAGGCTCGACACGCGTCTGCATCGAGCGTAGCAACGAGTTCGGCGAATTCGCCGCTCTCGATGAGCCCAATGAGGGGCCGCTTGGGAGCGGCGGCCATGATGTCCGTGAATCGCGCATAAAAACGCGTCGCCACGTCGGCGATCGCGCATGCGCGCTCCGGATTCTCCTCTCTAAATTTCTCCCAACGCTCCCATGCGCTGGGTTGTGCCCGAACGCGCTCCATGACCCACCTCCTTTCTTCTCACTGAGGGGGTGTGCGCTTAGATAAAATAATAAAATATAATATATTATTTGTCAAACTCCCGCCATTACAACACAGTTTTTTGTCCAAAGTACTTGCACGACACCCGTGCGAGCGAGATACTAGTGGGAATTCTTTTTATGGAGAACGCTCCTGTAGCACGACAAGAGAGTTTCTTCAAAGAAATCATTCGTTTTGCACTCATCGCCGTCCTCGTCGTCCTCCCTATTCGCCTCTTTGTCGCTCAGCCCTTTGTGGTAAACGGCGCTTCGATGGAGCCGACCTTTGAAAATGGTGACTATCTCATCATTAACGAGATCTCCTACCACCTCGGCGACCCTGCCAGGGGGGATGTGGTGGTATTGCGCTACCCCAAAGACCCCAATAAGTTCTTCATAAAACGTGTTATTGGCCTTCCCGGCGAGACCGTAACGATTCGAAGCGGCAAAATCTTCATCATGAAGGGCGATGAAACGATCGAGCTTACCGAATCGTACGTAAAAAACATGGGGAACGGAGGCAATATGAGCCTGGAACTCCAGGCAGAAGAGTACTTCGTCATGGGTGATAACCGACCAGCATCAAGCGACTCGCGAACGTGGGGCGCACTCCCACGCGGAAACGTGATTGGGACCCCCCTCCTCCGACTTTTCCCGGTCGCCGAACTTCAATTCCTTCCAGGCAGAGCGGATAATCAGCAATAAGTGTATATGAGCGAAAGCGATACACGCGTCTTTCCTCCCGCAAATTTTCTTAAACGCGCTGGTGACGTTGCGCGCTACTACGGATTCCGCCCGCTGCCTCTTGCGCTTGATATTGAAACGCTCCCAATAGGTAAACAAGAGCGGGTGAGGACAGTCGCAGAGTTCGGTGAGCGCCACACGGCAGCGGGCATATGCATTTCCTGTAAGACTCCCTCAAGCCAAGCACCACTCATGTACTTCTATCTCAACCTCAAGCCCCGCGGAGGTGATGATGAGGTGGCAGAGTTTAACCTCGAGGTCTTGGGAACCCCCACCTCCATTGGCGAGGCGATGATCATGAAAGCGGCGTGGGCCATTCTTGAGGAAGCGGGCATTGTGCACGCTTCGGTGTCTATCAATAGTGTGGGCGATCGTGAATCGCAGGCGAGATTTATCCGCGAGCTTACGAATTACTATCGCAAACACATTGAAGAGTTGCCGACCGTGTCGCGGGCGTTTCTCTCCAAAGATCCGCTCCGGCTCCTCCAAGGCGAACATGAGAATCTCAAGCGCTTGCGCGAACACGCGCCGCGACCCGTGACGTATCTCTCTGAAGCAAGCCGCCGCCACTTCAAAGAGGTGCTCGAATATCTTGAGCGCATGAGCGTACCGTATGCCATAGCCGATTACTTGTTTGGTTCTCGCGACTATTACACCAAAACGGTTTTTGAGATCAAAGGAGAATCGAGGCAAGGAGCAGAACCCTTGGCTCGCGGCGGGCGATATGACGAGCTGGTACGAAGGCTTGGACTTCGCCGTGACGCCTCAGGCGTTGGCATTACCATCTATTTTCTTCGCAAAGATGCGAAGGGGCGAACCCTTAGGCGGGACGAGGGACTCCTTGGTGCTGAAGCGCGCACGCGGAAACCGAAGGCATGTTTTGTGCAGGTAGGGTTTGAAGCGAAACTGAAGAGCCTCACCGTCCTTGATATGCTCCGGCGCGCACGAATTCCGATGTACCAGTCGCTTCACCACGATCGCTTAAGCGGTCAGCTCTCGGCAGCGGAGACCTTGCGTATTCCCTACCTCGTCATTTTGGGGCAGCGAGAGGCGCTCTCTGACACCGTCATTGTGCGCCACATTGCCACAAGATCGCAGCAAGTGGTTGAAATTTCTCGACTCTCCTCGTATTTGAAGAATCTGTAAAAGCGCTGCCTCTGTGAATGGAGGTGCAGACGAGGGCCCTCTTCGTATAATTAATTCACCATGGTGAATTAATTATACTCGTAGAGTCAC
>SBAW01000008.1 GCA_005239955.1 bacterium
GCGGAGGATCGTACACACCTCCTCCCGCACCAACTCCTACTCCTGCACCGAGTCCCTCACCTACTCCAGCTGCGACGGTCTTTACTCGGCTCCTTACAATAGGATCGACGGGTGACGATGTCATTGCTCTCCAGAATTTCCTTGAAGCAAAAGGTTTCCTCGTTATTCCCGCAGGCATTGCCAAAGGATACTTCGGTAATGCCACAAAAAAAGCGGTAGCGGCCTACCAAACTTCCGTTGGTCTTGAGGCAGTGGGACAAGTAGGTCCGGCAACGCGCGCACGCCTCAATGCGCAAGGAACGACTTCGACTCCGGCGCCTGCACCGAGCCCAACCCCGACACCAGCACCGTCTTCGGGGGTAGGAACGTATACTCGTCTTCTCACCGTTGGCTCAACTGGCGAGGACGTCATTTCGCTCCAGACCTATCTTGAGAGTAAAGGATTCCTGACAATGCCTGAAGGTGTTGCGAAGGGCTACTTTGGAAGCGCGACGAAAAAGGCAGTTGCTGCCTTTCAAGTCTCCATTGGTCTTGAAGGAATAGGTCATGTGGGGCCAGCGACACGGGCCCACCTCAACTCACTGTGGGAAGCGAGATAACGCTCTTTACTCACAACCCCGCGAGCTCCCGCTCGCGGGGTTGTGTATTTCGCATCTTTCTTCGTGCTACACTCAAGCATGGGACGAGCAGATAATTTCTCCTTTACGTTTGACGACGTACTCATCCGGCCGTCATCAAGCTCAATTGAGCCGCGCGACGCCTCTCTTAAAAACGAAGCCATTCGTGGCATTTCCCTTCCTGTTCCCGTTCTCTCGGCAGCAATGGATCGGGTCACCGACGCGAAACTGGCCATTGCATTGGGCAAAGCCGGGGGCTTGGGTGTTCTTCATCGCAATTGGCCCATTCCTTCGCAAATAGGGGGAGTTAAGGCAATTAAAAAAGCGGGGCAATTGGTGGCCGCGGCATGCGGCCCTTTTGATACTGAGCGAGCGCAGGCACTCGAGAAGGCAGGCGCTGATGTTGTGGTCATTGATTGTGCGCACGGTCACAACCAAAAAGTTCTTAAAAGTGCACAAGCTATTGCACGTAC
The DNA here is from genome assembly GCA_005239955.1 of bacterium. Lineage (GTDB taxonomy): Bacteria > Patescibacteriota > Minisyncoccia > Phycocordibacterales > SBAW01 > SBAW01. Next base: position 1,091 of record SBAW01000008.1, read on the forward strand.
CCTTCGCCGCGCAAAAATCGTCATTGGCAACGTTGCAACCGCTGAGGCGGCGCAGGACATTGTGCGCCTCCGGTTTGCCGACGCGATTAAAGTGGGGGTAGGGCCGGGCTCTATCTGTACCACGCGCCTGGTGTCGGGAGTCGGCGTGCCGCAACTCTCCGCGATTATGGAAGTCTCAAAGGTTGCACGAAAAGCAGGGATTCCGGTTATTGCCGATGGCGGCATACGGACTTCGGGCGACGCAGCAAAAGCGTTTGCGGCGGGGGCCTCCGCCGTCATGTTGGGGAACATGCTTGCCGCAACATATGAGGCCCCAGGGAAGCGGGTCAGAAAAAATGGGAAGGTATACAAACGCTATCGCGGTATGGGGTCGCTTTCAGTTCTTGAAGAAAAGCGCGCGAGTGATCGCTATCTCAACAAGGGTATTCGCACAGTTGCTGAAGGAGTTGAAGGACTCGTTGAGATAAAAGGGAGTGTCGCTGATGTTGCCGCAAGCATTGCCGCAGGGGTCCAGATTTCGATGGGCTATGTAGGCGCACGAACGGTCCAAGAATTTCAAAAGCGTGCCAAGTTCACCTTCATAACCCAAGCGTCACTTACCGAAAACGCACCACACTCCCTCGCCCAAATCCTCGATTGAGCCACTCCGTTTTTTGGTGTAGATTCGTTAGGTTCGAGAAAATTTTGCGGGGTCATCTAGCGGTAGGATGCGACTCTCTGAAAGTCGTCACCTTGGTTCGAATCCAAGCCCCGCAGCAGCATGCCGAAAGAAATTATTGAATATATTGCTTCCGAGCGAGTAGGTGTTATTTCTGTTGAAATGCTCAACGGTTCTCCGCACGCCGCAACCGTGCATTTCGCTCATAATGACGAGCCATTAAGGTTCATATTCGAAACAGAGCGAACGTACCGAAAAAGCGAGCCGCTCCTCAAAAACGCCAAAACACGCGCAGCGCTTGTAATAGGTTTTGAAGAAGGGCCGAAAGCAAAAACACTGCAACTCAATGGTGAAGTGCAGGTAACAAAAGATATCAAACATCGCGACACTTACCTGAAAAAGTTTTCTGAAAAAGCCGATAAGGCAGAAAATCCTGACGTACTTTTCTTTACCTTCACACCTACCTGGTGGCGTTTCACCGATTGGGGCCGGCCCGAAGGGAAAACCATTATTACTTCAGACGAAAAACTCTATATACGAAAATAATGAATGAAACCTTGCAACAGGTTCTAAAAGACAGCACGTTTCAGGTAATTCCTGGAACCTGGCTCTATCTTAAAGTCCGCTCGGCTCCTCCCGGGGATCATTTCATGGTGACTAATGATGGCGATGAAGTCACTGTAATCACAGAAAAAGGGAAAGAAAACGAGCTTGATATCATTGAGCGAAACAAAGACGATCGTGCACTCATTTGCCTGAACGTTTCAGTCCCATTCTATTCCGTTGGTTTCCTTGCCGCGATAAGCAGTGCGATCGCTAATGCCGATTTGAATATTCTCATTGTCTCCACCTATTCAAAAGATTATATTCTGGTGAAATCAGATTCACTGGAGAAAGCAAAGAAATCTCTCTCAGAGCTCGGTCTGAAGGAGATCTAGACTCTGTGCATAGCGCGCTGTTGTTATCGCATGCCAGTGTTACGATAGAGGAAGTTAATAATTTAAATATTTCGACAATGATCTCACTTGGATCTATTGGCCTCCTTATTGCAGTTGCCGCATGGGGGTACCAGCTCTACAAGAGTAAGCATGGCGGCAAAGATGTTCAGGCGTGGTTTAGTCTCGGCTTTGCGATTGGTACTGGCCTCATGGTGTTTGAAAGCCTCTCGTGGGGCTATTTCTCGGTCGAGACACTCCTCTATATCGCCATGACGGCATTTGCCGTGTTGGTCTATCTCACCACCACAGGGAAACTGAAACTTTAATCGCTCTCAATCACGAAATGGATCTCTCGCTCTTTCTTGCGCAGCTCCTCGGTATCTATTTTCTCGTCGTAGGCGTGTTGGTCGTCCTTCGACGCGACTCCTTCATGCCGATTATTGCGGAGCTTGGGCACAACCGCCCGCTCGTCTTCACGATCGCTATCTTTGAACTTGCGGTCGGTCTTAGCCTTGCACTCTCTCACTCCATTTTTACCTTCGATTATCGCGGCATCATCTCTGTTATCGGCTGGACGATGCTCATTGAGGGGGTTCTGTATCTCGCTCTTCCGTTCCCCAAGGTTCGCAAGATCTTTAAGACATTTAACAAATCAGGCTGGTACCTAAGTGGTGGCACACTATCCATCGTGGCGGGTGTCTACCTCGCCGGTATTGGGTTTGGGTTCTGGTCATAAACCAGCATTAAGCAATCTCTTTTGTTAGGATAGAACGGTGGAATTTGTTGCGTCTTTGTTCCCCAGCACGGCAGGGGGATGGGTCATACAAATTGTTGGGAGCATTATCGCCTCATACGTGCTTATTTCCTTTGGCGAATATATGTTCCATCGCTATCTCATGCATCAAGGACTACCGGAAGGTGTTTACAGGCTCCTTCCATTTCTACGCCCCATGCTCTACGAACATCGGGCACTTCACCACGGAAAATACTACAAGCAATTCAATTACGAGCCGGATCCGTATGGCAAAGAGGTAAACCTTCACCTCGGGGTGAAACATACCCTTATGGCCGGGCTCCTGTATGTGCCGTACTTTGTGCTCACGATTATTTTTGTTTCTCTTATCCCCACCATTGTTGCCTGCCTCATTGCCGCACTTCATAACATCGGCTGGAATGTAGTTCATCCTGAAATGCATAACCCGCAAGGCAGATCCTTTGCGAAGTGGCGTATGTTTCAGTTTCTTGCGCGCAATCACTTTCTCCACCACAAGCATACGCGTACAAACTTCAACATCGTGTTCCCCTTTATGGACTAGGTGCTCGGCAAACTTTCACCCATAGCAGCCGAAGACCGAGAGGAAATGAAACGCATGGGATTTATTCATGAAAACCTTTAGCGAGTGGGTGGTTGAATTGGCGCGCGAGATTCCGAAAGGAAGGGTAACGACCTATGGTCGGATTGCGAAAGCGGCGGGCGGAGGTGGCATGGCGGCGCAAAGTATTACCTCAATTCTCGGAAAAGCCTACAGAAATGGGATTACCGATATTCCATGGCATCGCATTGTCTATGCCGACGGGCGTATTTGGATAACTGCGCGTCACAAAAAAGAACGTATGCGGCTCTATAAAAAAGAGGGAATTGAGGTTGATAAACGCGGTCGCATAAAGGATTTCCAAGACCGGCTCCACGAATTCACGTAGTTGACAATTGCCTGAACTTCTGCTATTCTGGAGGGGTACCGTATCTCATTGGTTTTCGCTTGATAGGTTCAAGCGCACAGGCGTAATTGCTTTAAAACTGGCGAGACCTCGTCGCCAGTTTCTCTGGTGGCGAAGAAGTATAGGGAGAGTCTCTCCCAGGTTTATATGCAACGCCACAGCTTTCATCGTTCTCGCCGTTCCTCATACGGCAATCCTGCCCGCCCTCCGCGCGGCAACTTTTCTCATGGGGCCAACCGACGCTCGCGGCCCGTTTCAACACTTGATCATTCGAAGCTTATAAACAAAGCGGTGCCAGGCGTTGAAGCTCCTCGCTACGTCGCCCGCCATCGTTTTCTCGACTTCGCGCTCTCTCCTCTCCTAGAGCGAAATATCACCACCAAGGGTTACGTGGAACCAACCCCTATTCAAGATCAGGCAATTCCCCTGGTTCTTGCAGGTCATGACGTTGTCGGTATCGCCAATACGGGTACGGGGAAAACCGGCGCGTTTCTTATCCCCCTTATTGAGAAACTTTTGGTAAACCCTCGCGACCGGGTGCTTATTATGGTGCCGACGCGCGAACTTGCGCTTCAAATTGCCGACGAGTTTCGCGGCTTTGCACGAGGACTCCGCCTCGGGGCGACTGTCTGCGTGGGTGGTGCGAATATTAATCAGCAAATCCGCGAGCTCCATCGTCGACCCCATATCGTGATTGGTACTCCCGGACGTCTCAAAGACCTCATTGAGCGTCGCGTGCTCTTGCTCTCACACTTCACCATCGCCGTACTTGATGAAGCCGATCGGATGCTTGATATGGGATTTATCGCCGATATGCGAAAGATTCTCTCTCTTCTGCCGACACCACGTCACACGCTCTTTTTCTCGGCAACTCTCTCATCAGAAATTGAACGCCTCATTGGAGAATTCCTTCGCGAGCCTGTTCGTATTAAGGTGACGACTCGAGAAACGGCAGCGAGTGTTGATCAAGACGTCGTGCGAATCCCCAAAGGATCCGAAAAACTCACCATTCTCCATAACCTCCTTACGCAACCGGGCTTTGATAAGGTGCTCATATTCGGACGCACGAAACATGGAGTAGAAAAACTTTCTAAAAATCTTCTTGCGCGTGGGATAAAAGCCGAATCTATTCACGGCAATAAGCGCCAAGGACAGCGCCAACGAGCCTTGTCACTGTTTAAGCAAGACCATGTACAAGTACTCGTCGCTACCGACGTGGCGGCACGCGGACTTGATATCGCAGGCGTCTCCCATGTCATCAACTACGACATGCCTGCCACTCACGAAGATTACATTCATCGCATTGGTCGTACCGGAAGAGCGGGGAAGAAAGGAATAGCGCTCACCTTCGTCGAGTAAGGTGGCCCTCTCTCATGAACTCATGAAACCGTCAACAAAAACATATCAGCAAAAGGGAAAGTGGATCGAGCGCGTCGTGCGCTCGACCATACTCCTCTGCTCATGCGGAAATAAGTATCTGAAGACCAGGAAAGATCAAATAGTCTGCCACACGTGTCTTAACCGGGAGGCACCGCGATAGCGCGGTCGTTGTCTTTTGTCGTCTTGTGTGGCATAATTGCCTTACAGCCCTCGGGGCATTTTTATTTTCATGGAAATCAGAAACATTGCCATTATTGCCCATGTCGACCACGGGAAAACCACACTGACTGACGCCATTATGCGTCAGTGTGGGGCGCTGGCTGAAGGTCTCACTATGGATGCGAATGCTTTGGAGCGTGAGCGCGGGATTACCATATATGCCAAAAATGCGGCGGTCTTTTACAAAGATACAAAAATAAATATCGTCGATACGCCCGGCCACGCCGACTTTGGTTCTGAAGTTGAGCGCGTACTTCGCTCGATTGATTCCGTTGTTCTTGTCGTCGATGCCCAAGAGGGACCCATGCCGCAAACTCGGTTCGTGCTTAAAAAAAGCCTTGAGCTGGGGCTCAAACCGCTCGTGGTCATTAACAAGATTGATAAACCGGCAGCAAACCCCGACCTCGCCCATGAGCAGGTACTCGAACTGTTTCTTGAGCTCGGGGCTCATGATGCGCAAATTGATTTTCCGACCATCTATGCGATTGGGCGGGAGGGCGTGGCGAAAAAGAATCTTGCCGACGAATCAAAAGATCTCTCCCCACTCCTTGACGCCATTCTCGCGCATGTCCCGGCTGCCGTTGCTACGGATAGCGATCAGAAACTGCGCGCTCAGCCCTTTAACCTCGGGTACGACAACTTTCTTGGGCGCCTTGCGGTGGTACGCATTTATTCAGGAACGTTAACGTCTGGACAAACAGTCTACGTAAAAAATATCAATAAGTCGGACGCGCCTGAATACAAGGGTAAGATTACGAAACTTTTTACCTTCAAAGGACTTGAACGTGTCGAGACAGCCGAGGTAGGAGTGGGGGACATTGCGCTTGTTGCAGGCCTCCCTGACATTTATATCGGGGATACGATTGCGAGTGAAGGAGGTGTAGATCCGCTTCCTGCGATTGTCGTTGATGAGCCAACCATTGAGCTCTCCTTTCTCGTCAATAATTCGCCATTCGCGGGTCGCGACGGAAAATTTGTGACATCAAGGCAAATTCGCGAGCGTCTCGAAAAAGAAATTGAGATAAACGTCGGGCTACGAGTTGACTTCTCGAAGGGTGATGCGCTGACGGTGTTTGGCCGTGGCGAGCTTCATATTGCGATCCTCCTTGAGAATATGCGACGCGAAGGATATGAGCTCCAGGTATCCCAGCCGCGCATCATCATAAAGGAGGAAGGAGGGAAGAAGCTCGAACCATTTGAAGAAGTAACCATCGACACGCCCAAAGAGTATCAAGGAACCATTATTGAACGTCTGGGGAAGCGTGGATGTCTTCTGACCAATATGAAAGTGCATGACAACCAAGTTCGTATGATTTTTGAAGGCCCTACCCGTGGACTTCTTGGCTATCGCGGGCAATTTATTCTCGATACGAAAGGAGAAGGCATTTTTGCGAGTCGTGTCACGGGCTTTCGACCACATGTCGGCGAGATTGAACGTCGCGCGGTGGGTTCTATGGTTTCGATGATCACCGGCGAGACGATTACGTTTGCGCTCGGGAATCTTCAGCAGCGTGGCGTGCTTTATGTTGGACCGGGAGTCCCTGTCTACGAGGGCATGGTTATTGGCAATACCTCAAAGGGGGATGAAATGGCGGTCAACCCCATCAAAGGAAAGCAACTCACGAACGTCCGCTCCTCCGGTGCTGATGATAAGATCTTCCTCGTGCCTCCGTATGAACTCTCGATTGAACGAGGGCTTGAAGTAATGTCAGAAGATGAATATCTTGAAGTCACACCAAAATCAGTGCGCCTGCGGAAGCAATTCCTCACCGAATCAGAGCGCGCTAAGGCAAAACGGTAATACA
>SBAW01000030.1 GCA_005239955.1 bacterium
TAGCCGCACAAGAAATGCAAAAGGCAAAGCACGAATTATTCGCCACCATTAAAAAAGGTATGCTATGATTTCGGTGTCATTTTGCTATTGGAAAATACTAATCTCCAGTAAATTTGACGAGAACAAGTTGGCGTTGTAAGGTTCCGAGCGACGCCACTGATGGAGGATTTTGTGTTCCACGTTGCGCACGTCGAGAGGTTCCTGGAGAACAATCTGGGCTTGGTCAAAGACCCGAAAGATGTTCTCCGCAGAGTGAAAGAGGGGGCGGACAAGGACGGACTCGTCATGTCGGGCTGGCTCGAGAATCTGATTGGGCCGAAGGGTACCGCAATGCTGGGCGAATTGGTCGGGAGCAATCCCGAATACATGAAGCTCAGCAGCAGGGTGGTTCGGTCAGCCTAGCCCGCGCCGACAGGCTCCTGCTTCTGCCGCCGCTCGCATCTTCGCGGGCGGCGGCTGATCGTTTTTAGACTTCACATTCCAGTATTCGCAAACTAGTTTTTCTGTCTCATATCTCTATAGGACCTCTCGCGCGAAAGGTTCCATAGAGCGATATATCGCCATATATGAACAACGCACGAAAGAAATATTACGTATCAAACAATTTCAAGACGTCATGGTAGGTCACAACCACCATAAGCAAAATAAGGAGCACAAACCCAAGCGTATTTGCAACACGGGTAACATTGACTGAAATGGGACGCCTTGTCACCACTTCGACAAGGAGAAAGAACAGCCGGCCACCATCAAGCGCCGGAAATGGAATGAGGTTAATGATTGCGAGGTTTATCGAAATAAGTGCGGTCAGTGAGAGGAGTGAGATAAAGCCAATCGCCGCGGCGTCCCCCACATAACCCACAATTCCGACGGGGCCAGAGATAGAGGAGAAGTCAGCTTCGCCGGTCAGGAGATTGCCGAAAAATCCCGCTAAGCCGACAAAAGTCGCTTCGGTGACACTCCAGGTAAGGCGTGCACCTTCAACGAGCGCTAAATGCGGAGGAAGTTGAAGCGTCCCCACATCGTCAAGAAGAACCCCAATGGCTTTGCGGCCCTCGACAATTCCGCTTTGAGGCTCAACGGTGACTTCCCCCTCTTCTTCTCCGCGTTTGTAAGAAAGCGTTATCTCCTCGTCATGTGCCGCAATGAACGTCCGCGCTTCATCGGCGTTTTTTGGTTCTATGCGGTCACCGTTTTCCGCAAGTGCGACAATCACGTCCCCCGAGGCAAGTCCGGCGCGCTCTGCCGGAGTTCCCGGACCTACATTGACGACAAGAACTTGCGGGTCCTTCACCACGCCAAGGCCTTCGTGGTCGACGGTTGTTGGAAACCCAATCATGTAGCCAACCGAAAATAATACGTAGGCAAAGAGCAGATTACAGATAATCCCTGCCCCAATCACCCAGGCTTGAATTCCCCGCGAGCGCGCCACCAAACTACGGCTTACATCTTCTTGCGGTGTGTCAATATCATTTTTGTCCTCGCCGTAAATTTTTACAAATCCCCCAAACGGAAGTGCGTTAATGGAATAGAGCGTCTCGCCGCGGCGAATCCCCCACAGCCGCGGCGGAAATCCAATACCGAATTCATCGACGCGAATGCCCGCGCGTTTTGCAGCGAGGAAATGCCCAAACTCATGCACGAGGATAAGCGCGACCAATATGACGATAAACAGGAAAACTGACATAGATTAACTTTCTATTTCCTTCTGTTTTCTGTCAAAAAGGGCGTCGAGCTGCTTGTTGCCTTCCCCGATGTGCTTTTCCATCTCGTCTTTCGCGCGGAATTTGTCGTCCTCGCCCATTGCTCCTTCTTTATGCTTCTTCTGAATGTCGGACCATGTATCGTCGCGTGCCGAGCGCAGGCGTCGGCGCGCTTCTTCGCGTTTGTCGTTGGCGAGTTTTACGATCGATTGACGGCGCTCGGAGGTCAACTCAGGAAACGACACCCGAATGCTTTTTTCATCAACGCTCACACCAACGCCTAAGTTCGCGACCGTAATCGCTTTCTCGATGTTTTTAATCTGCGAGGAATCCCACGGGGTGACGCGTAGGCTCCTTGGATCGTCAACCGTAATTGAACCCGCTTGTGACACCGGAGTCATCGTCCCATAGCTTTCAAAGCGTACTGAATCGAGAAGCGCCGGTGTCGCACGCCCCGTGCGAATGCCACTGAACTCTTTCGTGAGCCAATCACTCGCTTCTTTTATCTTTCCTTTTAAACCTTTGAAGTCGTAGGCCATAGCAATAGTTTACCGTTAACAGTCTACAGTTTACAGGCAAACAATGATTGAGCTAGCTGACTCCGCCGTTAACTGTAAGCTGTCCACTGTTTACTGAATTTTATAAATCACATCCTTGCGTTCGACAACCACCTCCCAGTCCATTCGTTTTGCATATTTGTAAAGCCGCTCATTGGGATTAAAGCAAATCGGACGCGCAACTAACTCAAGAAATCCGATATCGCTTTCCGTGTCCCCTACCCCCACGGACTTTTCGAGTGAGAGTTTTTCTTTCTCCACCGCGCGTTTAAGGATCAGTGCCTTGTTGCCCATAAGGTGTAGTTCCTCTACTTCGCCCGTAAAGCGATTCCCCGGCCCGAGCTCATACATAAATCCGTACACCTTGTTAAACCCAAGTGCCTTGCAAAACGGTTCAAGAATGAGCTTCGGAGAATGTGAGATCGCGAGAAGAAAATATTCTTTGCGTTTGAGGTCTTTGATGAGATCCCGCGTATACGCATACACCCGGTCGTGCTTCCCTTCAATAACCGCCTCCGCAATCGCTTCAAAATCACTGTAGCGCACCCCTTTGAGTTTCCCGCGAAATGCCGCGACCACTTTCATAATGTAGTCTTCGTAACTTCCCTTCCGATCAAGCCACAATCGCTGTTCACGCTCATAGAGCCTTTTGACTGTTGGCGGAAAAATCCCTGCCGCAATAAACGCATCAACCAGCTCAATAAGGAGGCTCGAGCGAAAGACCGTCCCATCAACATCAAACACCGCTACTGGTCGTTTTTTCATCGGGTAGTGAAATTTCGGCTTGATAAAATCGATCGAAGCAAGGGGGCATTTCTGGGAAGGATACTTCCGATGAACGTGGCGATGTTTCTTTTTGTGCAACGCACGAGCCGAAATTCTACTACCCGATTCATACCCATATTGTACCCATAAAACGCAAGTCCGCCGCGGCATAGCCGCGGCGGCACTTTTGGTCATCATGCGAAAAGGCCGCCATTGCTGGCGGCCCCTCCTCGTAAGAGCTGGCTATCCGAGTAGATACGGTAGCCAGCCCGGGATGAAGAACGACGTGGCGATGCCGAGGAGCCCCGTGATGCATAAGAGCATCACGATGACTGGCGTCCATGGCCCAACAACGACGGGTTGCTCTTCCATCAAAGTCCCACCGCTTGTAGGAACGGAAGGAATTTTTCAGCGAGCAACACTGCGGCAGTGAGAATCGATCCGCCGAATATTACGTAGTCTTGCCAGTGGGAAAAGAACTCCTCAACCTCATCGTCATGCCGCCGTGGAAGCTTTGGTTTCGGCTTTTTGGTTCGTTTGTCCCCCGAGCCGAAGGGGTCTTTTCCGAAGAACATAGGCCCCTCCTTTCCTGTTGGATGCCTTAAGCGGGACTATATCAGAACCTATTTCAAAACGAAAA